>JAAVHD010000019.1 GCA_014799915.1 Oscillibacter sp. | reverse complement strand
TGCTCGTTCGCTTTGAGAAGAAGGCGCAAAACTACCTTGCTCTGATCCATTTTGCCTGCGCCATTATTGTCTGGCGCAAGCTTATCCCCGTTCATCGCTAATTTGTGGATAAGCTCTTAATGTTTCCGCAGAACACAGGCTGCTAAATGATCGGAACCAGGGGGAAGCGTACCGCTCCTCCTGGTTTTCTTTGAATTCTGACCAAGAAAGGAATATCCCTGATGAACCTCCGAGAGCGGCTCATGGACTACTCCCTGGGCAACAACCTGCGCCTCTACTGGCGGCTTTTCCGCTGGCGGGAGCGGACGAAAAACCGTCTGACCGCCGATATACTCACCTTTCTTCTCAACCGCATTGCCCACAAGCGGGGCGGTTACATTGGCCGGGACGCGGTGATTGCCGGCATTCCCTCCCTGCCCCACGGCCTTCATGGGATCTATATCTCCCGCTACGCCTCCATCGGCGCCGGCTGCCGTATCTATCAAAACGTCACCATCGGCGAGGTAAACGGCAAGGCCCCGCAGATTGGAGACGGCTGTCTCATCGGTGCCAACGCCGTCCTGGTGGGCGATATCCACGTAGGCGATGGCGCGAAAATCGGCGCGGGAGCCGCGGTCAGTTGTGACGTCCCTGCCGGAGCCACCGTGGTGGCCCAGCCGCCTCGGGTGATTGAATCCGAAGTAATTGCCGATACGCTCGTCTCATAAATTTTGAATTTGCCAAATCTACGGACAGCACAATGGGCCGATGAGGACATCGGCCCCTACACCGACATTGATTTTGTAGGGGCCGGTGTCCTCACCGGCCTGCCCCCCAAAGCCGGCATTTCATTTTTATGAGACAGGCGTGCAATCACGAATACTGCGTGTTGACTTTACGCCAGCAAAGTGCTAAAGTGTAAAGGAAACTGGGGCATGTTGGCATAACCGCCGCCCCACCCCAAACTGTAAAAAGGAAGAATTGTACCATGCAGGAAATGAGCAGAAAGAATAAACTATTCACCGATTCCGTCATCCGCCGGATGACGCGCATCGCTTTAGATGTCGGGGCCATCAACCTGGCCCAGGGCTTCCCCGACTTCGATCCCCCCAAGGCCATGCTGGACCGTCTGGAGGAGGTCAGCCACCAGGGCCCCCACCAGTACCCCATCACCATGGGCGCGCCCAACTTCCGGCAGGCTCTTGCCCGGAAGTGCGGCCGGTTCATGGGCCGCACCCTGAACCCCGACACCGAGATCGTCGTCACCATCGGCTCCACCGAGGCCATGGTGGACACCATCTTCGCTCTGACCAACCCCGGCGACAAGGTGATCCTGTTCTCCCCCTATTTTGAGAACTACCACGCCCAGATCATCATGGCGGACTGTGAGCCCATCTTCGTCCCCCTGGTCCCCCCGGACTTCGGCTTTGACGCCAACGTACTGGAGGACGCCTTCAAGCAGGGGGCCAAGGCCATCCTGATCTGCAACCCCTCCAACCCCAGCGGCAAGGTTTTCACCTATGACGAGCTGAAGCTGATCGCGGATCTGTGCGTCAAATACGACGTGTACGCCATCATGGACGAGGTCTACGAGCATATCATCTACGACAATAACAAGCACACCTATATGAATTCCCTCCCCGGCATGTGGGAGCGCACCGTCAGCTGCTCCAGCCTCTCCAAGACCTATTCAGTCACCGGCTGGCGTCTGGGTTACGCCATTGCCCCCCAGCCCATTATGGACCGCATCAAGCAGTACCACGATTTCAACACCGTAGGCGCGCCGTCCCCCCTGATGGAAGCGGCCATCGTGGGCCTGGATATGCCGGACAGCTACTATGACGAGTTCGGAGCCCACTATGCCCACATGAAGAAGCTGTTCACCGATGGCCTGAAAAACATCGGCATCCCCTTCACCGATCCCCAGGGCGCGTACTTCGTCCTGGCCAATATCAAGCCGTACCTCAAGAAAGGCCAGACCGACGTGGAGTTCTGCGAGGAGATGGCCCGCAAGGTCGGCGTAGCCTGCGTCCCCGGCACCTCCTTCTTCCGCGAGAACGTCCAGGACATCGTCCGCGTCCACTTCGCCAAGCGCGACGAGACCCTCAACGAGGCCCTTGACCGCCTGAGCCACATCAAGGAAAAAATGGCGTAAGTTTTTTACGGGGGCCTTCTTTTCCTTGAAAGGAAAAGAAGCAAAAGGAACTTTTTGCCGCGGGGCCATGCCCCGCTATAGGGTGTCTCTGAATAAGTCCTCTGCAAATCTATAAGTGCCAAAAGGGCGCGGAACTCTGTTCCGCGCCCTGGTCTTTTGTGGTCTATATTCGCCGCACGGCTCATGCCGTGCTGGGGGGCCCCACTGAAATACTGCACTTCAAATTTGTAAAATATACTTGACAAATCGACGGACATGTTTTACAATACCGGCAGAAGGGAGTTGTGCCATATGTCGGAACAAACCATAACGCTGATCACCATCCTGCTGTTTATTTTCGTTCTGTCTGCTTTTATCTGGCCGTTCGCCCTCGGTATCCATCTGGAGCTGGAGGGCCGGAAGAAGCGGGGAGAGCCGCCCCAATACGACGAACGTCAGAAGCTGGCCCGCCTGCGGGCCGGGAACCACGCCATGTATGTGCTGCTGGCCTTCCTGGTGCTGTGGGTGATTGTGGACCAGATCGGGTGGTTCACCTGGACCGAATCGATTTTGGACCTGGTTTTTTGCGCACTGACTCTGACCTGGTGTGTGTGGGCCTCGGACTGCATCCTGCACGACGGGTTTTCCAGCTGGAAGGATAAGCAGAAAAATGCCGATGCCCTTTCCGGGACTTACAGTTTATGGATCATGCTGTTTGTCCGCCCATTCTGTGAACACGGGATCACGGCCTCTTGGATGCCGTACATTTTTGCCTGCGGCAATATGGCAGTTTTACTCATTGTAGAGATATATAAGACCCGGAGAGACAAAAAAGCGGCACAGGAGGAAGACGCGCCATGACTACATCCGAAAAGATTATTCTTGCTGTTTTAGTGATTTTTGCCGTACTGATGTGGCTTATGCCAGTAGTAGCGGCGGCGTATATAGAGCAGCAGGAGCGCAAAAAGCGCGGCGAGCCGGACGAGAGCAAAGCCCAATACGACGAGCGCCAGAAGCTGATCCGCCTGGAAGCCAGCAGTCACGCATTGTATGCGCTAGGCGGCTACCTGCTGGTCTGGATGGTGCTTGAGTTCCTGGATGTGCTGCACTGGGGGCCTCGGACGCTCACACTGCTGGCAGCCGGGCTGCTGCTGGCGGTAGTAGTATGGAACAGCGAGTGCATCCTGCGGGATGCGATGCTGGGTTTCAACCAGCGGAAAAGTGAGAGCGGTCAGATCATCATGTATTTTTCATTGGGCCTCTGCTGGCTGGTCATGGGCGGCTCAAACCTGGAGGCTATGTCCGGTTCTCTGGGAGCGATGCAGATGCTTATGGGAGCCAGCTTCCTGATCCAGGGTGGTCTGATGCTCTACGCACGGCACAGACGGAAGCTGGCGGAAACCCGTCTGGACACCGAGGACGGTGCCGAATGAAAAATCTCCGTCTCCGCTCCGCCCGCGCGGCCAAGGGCCTGAGCCAGCAGGCCCTTGCGGACCTGGTAGGNGCGTCNCGCCAGACCATCAACGCCATNGANCAGGGCGACTACAACCCCACCATCAACCTGTGCATNGCCATCTGCCGNGCTCTTGGANAAAACCCTGGACGACCTGTTCTGGGAAGAAANATAGAAAAANGCCGCCGGAGCTTCTGNATGAAGTGCCCGGCGGCTTTNTGTTTGTGGTTTTCGTCAGTTTGCCGGAGANCCCGGAGCNTCCTGCCCCTCCGGCGNGGCCCGCAGCTGACGCAGGCACTTGGTACAGATCGTCTTTCCCTTAAAGCGGACGATNTCCCGNCTGCTGTCACAGAAGACNCAGGCGGGGTGATATTTTTTCAGAATAATNGTGTCCCCGTCCACAAAAATCTCCATAGTCTCGGCCTTTCCGATATCCATGGAGCGGCGCAGCTCNGCGGGCAGTACGATNCGCCCCATCTGGTCGATCTGTCTGATAATGCCTGTTGATTTCATTAGTAAATCTCCTGTTCCAAGTCTTCAAAACCGGCGGAATTAAAAAATTCCGGGATCGAAATGCCAAGGCCGTCACAGAGCTTCTTGACCGTTACGACCGAAACATCCTTGCGGCGTTTATCCATCATACTGTAAACGGTGGACGGCGTAACGCCGGACAGCGTGGCCAGCTCATTATATTTGATCCCCCGCTCCCGGCAAAGTTCCTGAAAGCGTTGGACAACGGCTTCTTTCATGCGCATAATCCCATTCACCTCAATTTTAAGGGTAAGATATTATGCGCTATTGCGTACACGCATGTGCGTAATTTCCGGGATTTATTTATTAAACAACAAAAATCCCCACTCTCAGTAAGAGAGCGGGGATTTTTGTTGATGTACCTTACTCCGCGACAATCGCCTCAGTGGGGCAGTTGGCAGCGCAGGCGCCGCAGTCCACACAGGCGTCGACGTCGATGACGTACTGGCTGTCGCCCTGAGAAATGGCCTCGACGGGGCAGTTCTCGGCGCAGGTGCCGCAGCTGACGCAGGCATCGGTGATCTTGTGAGCCATGAATGATTACCTCCTTTGAATGGTAACACCATTGTACCATGAACTTTCAAAAAAGCAAGTGTAAATTCATCCGCCAGGGGAGAAATGTGTAAAAGCCGCCGCTGGGGGCATACTGAACGGGAAGAATTTTTCATAATATGATTNCGATATTTAATNGAAGAACAATAAGAAGGACGGGAAGCATCATGTATGACAACCGATTTACCCCCAGAGCCCAGAACGCCCTGCGTCTGGCCCAGGCCGCGGCGGAGGAGCTGGGCCACAGCTATGTGGGCAGCGAGCATCTGCTGCTGGGGCTTTTGCGGGAGGAGGCCGGAGCGGCCCACCGGTGCCTGGCGGAGCAGTCCGTGACGGGAGAGAAGGCCNGGGAGGCCATNGTNGAGGTCGTGGGCATGGGCCTGGCGGGNCTGGCNCCGCCCCAGGGNCTGACNCCNNGNGCCAAGCGGGTCATTGAGAACGCCGTGGGGGAGTCCAGTCGCATGGGCGGCGGATACGTGGGCACGGAGCACCTGCTGCTGGGCATCCTCAAGGAGAATGGCACCATGGCCATGCGGGTGCTGACCTCCCTGGGGGCGGACCCCAGNAAGCTCCAGGCGGCGCTGCTGCAGCGCATGAGCGTGGTCCAGCGTCTGCCCCGGGAGGCCCCTACCCGCATCGCNGCNCCNCGGAGGGAGGANGTNCCCCGGTCCAAGGTGCTGGAGCAGTTNACCCGCAGTCTCAACGCNCTGGCCCGGGAGGGNAAGCTGGACCCGGTGGTGGGCCGGGAGCGGGAGATNGCCCGGTGNATCCGCATNCTCTCCCGNNGGACNAAGAACAACCCGGTGCTGGTNGGGGANCCCGGCGTGGGCAAGACCGCNGTGGCGGAGGGNCTGGCCCAGCGGGTGGTCAGCGGCGACGTNCCGGAGGAGCTGATGGGGAAGAACATCCTCTCCATNGANCTGGCCGCCATGCTGGCAGGCACCAAGTACCGGGGGGAGTTCGAGGAGCGGGTGAAGAACGCCCTGACGGAGATCCGGCGGATGGGCAACGTGATCCTCTTTATTGACGAGCTGCACACCATCGTGGGCGCGGGCAGCGCCGAGGGAGCGGTGGANGCCGCCAACATCCTCAAGCCCGCCCTCAGCCGCTCGGAGATNCGGGTCATNGGNGCCACNACNNGNGACGAGTACCGGCGGTATATNGAGAAGGANGCGGCCCTGGAGCGGCGGTTCCAGCCGGTGACGGTGGAGGAGCCGTCNCCGGAGGCNGCGGTGGAGATCCTGATGGGCCTGCGGGATAAGTACGAGGCCCANCACAANCTGGCCGTCAGCGATGAGGCGGTGGCNGCGGCGGTGGAGCTGAGCCGCCGGTATCTGCCGGACCGGTATCTGCCGGACAAGGCCATNGACCTGATGGACGAGGCCTGNGCCCGGGTGCGGATGGAGTGCGAGACCCGGTCGCCGGATCTGAAGGAGCTGGAGAACCGGCTGTCCTCGGTGCGCGGCGAGAAGGAGGAGGCCATTGCGGGACAGGANTACGAGGCNGCGGCCCGNCTGCGGGACGTGGAGGAGGATTTTGCGGATCAGCTCCAGGAGGCNCGNCGGCGCTGGAACGACGGCCGGACCAACGATCTGATNGCGGTGACGGAGGAGGACGTGGCCGCNGTNGCGGCGGAGTGGACGGGCATCCCNGTCCAGCGGCTGACCCANGANGAGGGGGAGCGNCTGCTGGAGCTGGAGAACACGCTGAAGGAGCGCCTGGTGGGCCAGGACGAGGCGGTATCCGCCGTCGCCAGGGCCATCCGCCGGGGGCGGGTGGGGCTGAAAGAGCCGAACCGCCCCACGGGGAGCTTTCTGCTGCTGGGCCCCAGCGGCGTGGGTAAGACGGAGCTGTGCCGGACGCTGGCGGCGGCCATGTTCGGCCAGGAGGAGGCGCTGATCCGCATCGACATGTCGGAGTATGCGGAGTCCCACGCCGCCAGCCGGTTAGTGGGGTCNCCTCCGGGNTANGTGGGNCACGAGGACGGNGGACAGCTGACGGAGAAGATCCGGAAGCGGCCCTANTCNGTGGTGCTCTTTGATGAAATTGAGAANGCCCACCCGGAGGTGTGGAANCTGCTGCTCCAGATTCTGGAGGACGGGTGTCTGACNGACAGCCACGGNCGGAAGGCGGACTTCCGCAACGCGGTNGTGGTGATGACCAGCAACGTGGGGGCGCGGCAGATCACCAGCGGGCACTCCCTGGGCTTTGCCGGNGAGGAGGACGGCGAGAAGNNCCGGCAGGACCGNGTCCGCCGGTCGGTGACNGATGAACTGAAGCGGACGTTCCGGCCNGAGTTCCTCAACCGNATTGACGANACNATCGTTTTCCGGCAGCTGGGGGAGCAGGACCTCAGGGAGATCGCCTGCCGGATGCTGGAGGAGACGGCACAGCGGATGCGGCCCCTGGGTCTCACCCTCCGGGCGGAGGAGGCGGCAATCGAGAAACTGGCGAAGGAGTGCTACGACCCCACNAATGGGGCGAGACCCCTGCGCCGGGCTCTGCGGCAGAAGGTAGAGGATGTGGCGGCGGAGGGAGTTCTCAGCGGGAGATTCCAAAAAGGNGATACCATTCTTTTCACTGTTCACAAAATGGACCTTGTTCTTGAGAAGGATTTGGNTTAAAATCAAAATNTAACCAAATTTGACGGGGACCNNCCGGCCTGCGGCCGGCTGTAGAGAAAGGAGAAAAAATGGGATTTTCAGGTAACGATGCGGGGGGCTTNCAGTGGGAAGGCTTCAACAGCGGCGCCCCCTCCCAGCAGCAGCGTGCGCCCAAGCAGAANGCNCCGAGGAAGCAGTTNAAGAGCCCGGTTGCCNGAGTGGCGGTCAATCTGCTTGTCACNCTCGTGGTGGGCTTCATCTACTTCTATTTTGAGCTNCCCGCCCTGAACCTCCAGGCGCCGGANTTCTATGTCTTNGCCCTGCTGCTGTGCGCGGCCTACTGNATCTGCGCCATGCTGACCTCCGGCTTCCAGGCNCAGAGCGCGGGCAATTACTTCAAATTTCTGAAAAANCAGTGCAAGATACCGTTTTTCCTGGCAATCGCNCTGGTAGTACTGGCNNTGGTNGGGACGNTGGTGGGCAGCGTCATCTTCCGGGCGAAGACNTATTCCCAGCTGCTGCCCATTGAGACCGGNGACTTCGCCGCCGAGGTGGATGAAATTTCCTACGACCAGATCCCCATGNTGGATAAGGACTCCGCCGAGCGTCTGGGCGACCGGAAGCTGGGTGAGCTCAGCGACATGGTCAGCCAGTTCGAGGTNGTGGACGACTACACCCAGATCAACTACAAGGGCCGCCCCGTGCGGGTGGCGACCCTGATGTATGCCGACATCATCAAGTGGTTTACCAACCGCTCCGACGGCCTGCCCGCCTACCTGCTCATCGACATGGTCACCCAGAACGTGGAGCTGGTGCGGCTGGAGGAGGGCATCAAGTACACCAATGCCGAGCACTTCAGCCGGAACCTCTACCGCCATCTTCGCTTCCACTTCCCCACCTATATGTTCTCATACCCCGTGATGGAGGTGAACGAGGAGGGGACGCCCTACTGGATCTGTCCCCGGCTGGTGAAGACCATCGGCCTTTTCGGTGGGACGGACGTGAAGGGCGCGGTGCTGGTCAACGCTATTACCGGCGAAAGCGAATATTATGAAGAAGTTCCCTCCTGGGTGGATAACCTCTACTCCGCCGGGTTGATCATGCAGCAGTATGACTATTACGGCATGTACCACAATGGTTTCTTCAACTCCATCTTCGGCCAGCGGGAGGTGACGGTCACCACCGAGGGATACAACTATCTGGCGCTGGGTGATGACGTGTGGGTCTATACCGGCGTCACCTCCACCGGAGGCGATCAGTCCAACATCGGCTTTCTGCTGACCAACCAGCGGACCAAGGAGTCCAAGTTCTACTCCTGCGCCGGAGCTACCGAGTATTCCGCCATGGCTTCCGCCAACGGCGAGCTGCAAAATCTGCGCTATCAGGCCACCTTCCCCCTGCTGCTGAACGTAGGCGGACAGCCCACCTACTTCATGGCGATGAAGGATGCCGCCGAGCTGGTGAAGAAGTACGCCATGGTCAACGTCCAGCAGTACCAGATCGTAGCCACCGGCGACACCGTGGCCGAGTGTGAGCAGAACTACCTGAACATGCTCAGTCAGAACGGCGTGGTGGACGGCAGCACCAGCCTCTCCGGCACGGAGACGGTGGAGGGCACGATTGCTGAAATCCGCTCCGCCGTGCTGGACGGGAATACGGTCTATTTCATCAAGCTCATTGGATACGACACCTTCTACACTGTCGCCGCCGTGGACCATCCCCTGGCGGTGATCCTCAGCACCGGGGATCAGGTGACCATCACCTACCATCCCGGCGAGGACAGCATCCTGACAGGTGTGGAGATCAAGAAACGGTAATGAAAGACGGAACCCCCGCTCCAGATGCGCAATCTGCGGCGGGGGTTGGTTTATGCAATGTAGTCAGGATCACACAAAATCCCGTAGGGGCGGATATCATCCGCCCGCAAGACAACCGGCAGGGCATCGATAGAAACGGGCGGATAATATCCGCCCCTACAAGGCATCATCAAACCATTCCTCCAACGTCTGCCCGTTCGCGCTCTCGCACCATTCGTGGTAGGACCGGAATACCTCCTTAACGCCGCCGAACCGCCGGACCAGCGCATCCACCGCCAGGAAGCTGCGCCAGTACTCGAAGAATATACTGGCGTAATCCCCCGCGTAGGTGGCCGCACCGAAGTCCTCCAGAGAATGGCCTCCGTACCGGCTCTCCAGCAGCTCCACCAGCAGGCGGTTGATCCGGGCTTCCCGGTCAAACGCATCCTCCGTGAGAAAATACCGCCGTCCGATGTACTCCACCATGCCCTCCTCGAACCAGATCCCCGCTTCCCGGGTATCCTCGAAATCGGGAAACCATTCGCTGTGGTGGGCCAGCTCGTGGCCCAGGATGGACAGCAGGCGGTCGTCGTCCACGGCAGTCTCATAGTAGGCGCGGATCTCCTCCTCCGCCGGGCTGTTCTCCACCCCGTCCAGCTGGCGAAGCCAGATGTCCCGCCAGACGTCCGCCTCCGGGCAGAACATCACCCGGTACTCGTTGGTGTAAGCCGGAACGGGGATGCCGCTGAGCAGCTCCGTGGCGATCTCCCGGCTGGTCCAGACCACGGCGCGGGGCAGCTCCCGGACCGCGTATTCCTCCGCCAGGAAGCGGCAATACGCCTCCAGCCGGGGCTGGAGGCGTTCCGCAATGGTCCGGTATGTACGAAGCTCCTCCTCGCGTTCCACTGCGTACAGGCACCGCATAGTACTACTCACTGCGGTCGCGCTGGTAGCGCTGCTGCTGGAAAATATAGCTGCGCAGGGTGGCCTCGTGGCGGGAGAGCATATCCACGAACTTGCAGCCGTAGCCGTAGAGGAATTTGCTGTTGTTGGCCACCGAAGCGTTCTCCACCCGGAGGATCTTGGCGCTGAGGGTCATGTTGTCCCCTGCCTCCGCGAAGTCGAACCACACCCGCCGTCCCTTGGCCAGCTGGAGGGAGGTGCGCAGGTACACGCCCCCGGCGCTGATGTTGACGATGGTGGCGGGCACGCCCAGTGCTGAGGGCTGGATCGAGTCGCCGGGCTGGTAGGCCGCGTGGAGCATGATGTTCAGTCCCAGGGGGATCTTCACGTCCTGGCGGCGCTGATCCTGGTGGAGCTGCTCCTGGACCTCGCAGCGCAGGGAGCACAGCTCGCCCCCCGGCAGCGCCAGGGACGCCGACAGGCGGCACCGGCAGGTCACCCGGCCCAGCACGGGATCATAAAACACTACGTGGTAGTTGGCGTTTGGCTTATAAACAGCGGCGCGGGGGAGCACCATCAAGACCTCCCCGGAATGGCCTACGCTGACGCGGGCCTGGCAGATCAACGCGCCCGTCCTTTCCAGAATGTCCGCTTTCTTGCACTTTTCAAACATAGGCAAATCAGAGCTCCTGTCATTCCGCCCAGGGCGGCAGCGCGTCCCGGACCGTATTCATCCCTCATATTATATAGGAAATACTCACGGCTTGCAATGGAATTTTTGAAAAGTTTTTGCTTATTTCGACAAAGAGCTGGAAAGAGAGGGGGATCTTCTCAAGAATTCACAAAAATTTTCCTGGCTTGCGTTATTTTTTTTGTTTCCAGACCGATAAAAATAATACAAAGATGTCTATGCCTATTCCGGATGACATGGCCCTGGGGCCGGCCCGGTTCGGCCGGCACGATGATTGGAGGTCTGTTACTATGCAGATTATGGGAACCGAGGGCTATCTGCCCATTCAAAAGAAAAACACCGTCCGCATGACTGGTACGGCGGGCGGACGCCGGGTCCAGACCGCGGGGGGACACTACGACCAGGTGGCCGTCTCCGCCGAGCAGGAGAGGACCAGCTTCCGGGAGCTGGCGGCCAGCCTGTCCTACCAGGTGCGCACCTATAACACCACCGGGAAGATCCAGGAGCTCCACCGTCAGGTCAGCTCCGGCGAGTACCAGGTGGAGGCCCGTGAGACGGCGGCAAGGATGCTGCTGCTCATGGAGGAGGGCGAGTGATGGCCGGTACATGGCGGGACTATCTGTCCCTGATGGAAAACCTGGGGCAGAAGATGGATGAGCTGACCGGTCTGGAGCGGATCAAGATCCAGGCCGTGGGCAGCGGCGATCTGGAGACCCTGGACGAGTGCATGAAAAAAGAGCAGGTGATCAGCCTCTCCCTGCGGGGCATGGATCAGAAGCGGAACAAGCTGATGGGCGAGCTGGGCATCACCGGCGTACATCTGCGGGATCTGGTGGAGCACGCCCCTGACGACCTCAAATGGGAGACCAAGGAGGCTGCGGAGAAGCTGCGGAAGAAATACGATCTGTTCCAGTCCGCCTCCTCGGTGGCCCGGAACACTTTGGAGTGCAATCTGCACGCCATCGAGCAGGCACAGAAGGCCCAGGACGTACAGCCGGAGGAAGGACCTCACCGGCAGGCGGATTTCCGGGTGTAAGTTTGATAAGGAGAACTCTGAATTATGGCAGTTATCGGTACATTTAGTTCCTTCACCACCGCCCGTCTGGGGATCTACGCCTCCCAGGCGTCCCTGAACATCACCGGCAATAATATTGCCAACATCAACACCGAGGGCTACACCCGCCAGCGGCTGGACCTGGTGAGCCTCTATTCCAAGAACTCGGGCAAGTACGCCAATGTCTTCAACACCAATATCGGCTACGGCGTGCTGACCCAGAGCCGCAGCCAGCTGCGGGACCCCTTCCTGGATATCCGCTACCGCAATGAAAACACCAATCTGGCCGCCAACACGGAGACGTACAACGGCCTGTACCAGATCAGCCACACCCTGGACGAGGTAAACAAGGGCACCGACAAGGATGAGGGCTACGGCGTGCTCCAGGCCAACCTGAAAAACTTCATCACGGCCCTGGAGAAGCTGCATGTAAACGTGGGTTCACCGGAGTTTGACCGGCAGGTCCGCGCCGAGGCGGAGTCTCTGTGCACCTTCTTCAAGGAGGGGGCCAAGGCGCTGCAGAACGTCTACGACGGCAAGGTGGAGGAGTTCACCCAGAGCATCAAGGAGGCCAACCTGCTGCTGACCGACATCCGGGACCTGAACGAGCAGATCCGCACCGCCGCCCTCTACGGCGACAACGCCCTGGAGCTGCGGGACCAGCGGAACCTGGACCTGGATGCGCTCAGCGAGCTCCTGCACATCAATGTGGAGTACTCTATGGAGCGCATCGACCAGTTCACCGAGGTGGAGAAGCTGACGGTCACCATTGCCGACAGCAAGGGCGCTGACGGCAAGCCCATCAAGCTCATTGACGGCATCTACGGCGGACAGCTCAGCGTGCAGGAGAGAGAGCCGCTGATGAATCCCAACTATGATCCCGAGGCCATCAATAAGGCCAAGACCCAGGCGGCCGAGGATGCGAAGGCTGCGAACCCGATCGATATGGATCAGGTCAAGGCCGATGCAGAGGCGTTGGCAGAGGATCCGGACTTTTTAGCGAAATACCCGATGGAGGAACTCTCCCCATGGAAGGAGCAGCTGGCGGTCCTCAACCGGCTGGCCTACAACCAGGCCAAGGCGGAAGCGAAAACAGATCCCGACTATGCCGCTTTGACGACGACGGAGGAGAAGAAGGCGTGGATCGAGGCTAAAAGTAAATCCTTGCTGGAAACCGACGCGGATCTGAAGGCGAGGTACGATGAAATCGAGGCCGACTGGAAGGAGACCATGGGGAAAAAAGCCTATACTGTGACCCTGTCGGCGGCGAAAGCGGCCCAGCAGGAGAAAATTGACGAGGCAGTAAAGGCGGAAGAGGAGAAACAGATCGCAGCTGGCGGTAAATATTACAAGGCCGACGCGAACGGCGACCCCCTTGATCCTCCGGAGTTCACTAACGATCTCTATGTTTTGGACGCAAACGGCAATCCGGTGCTGAATCCGGATGGCACCCATCAATTCAACGCGGCGACCTTTGAGAACGAGAAGTTCCTCCTCCAGGTGGAGCCGCTGATCGACCGGCGGGAGCGGCTGATGATCGACCCCAACACCGTCAGCAAGAAGAGCGAGGTCGTGGAGCTGAACGACACCGTCCTGTACGGCAAGATCCAGTCCCAGCGGGAGCTGCTCACCGAGGAGGGCGAGTACGCCAGCAACGCGGATCTGAACAAGGACCCGGCCACCGGCAAGGAAGTGGATCCCCCGCGCCTGAGCGGCGACGCCGACGCCAGCATCAAGCGGGGCATCCCCTACTACCAGAAGGCGCTGGACACCCTGGCCCGGCAGTTTGCCGAGGAGTTCAACCAGGCCAACCAGCTCCCGGCCACGACGGTGTATCTGACCCAGAGCGGCGGTACGGAGGGGACGGATGTCTTCAAGGATGCGGATGGAAATCCTGTGCAGTATACCGATGAGGACGGCAACAAGCAGGATATCACAGTTGATCTTGTCACCAAGATTGTCCAGCAGCAGAAGGTAGACGAAAACGGCAAGCCCATGGTGGATGAAAACGGTGATCCTGTTATGGAGGATGTGCGCGTTCCCTATACCATGGCCGACCCGGAGTACGGTCAGGCGGGTGAGATGCTGACCATCCTCGCCCAGAAGGCGGCGAAGGATCCCCTCTACGGGTTCTATGACGGCGGCGTGCTGTTCAGCAACAACGGCAACAACAACGATCCCAGCGGCATCACCGCTTCGAATATCACCATTTCCCACGCCTGGTCCACCGAGACGGTACATATCCTCAACGATAAGCGGCCCGACAGCTACCGGGAGGACGGCTCCGTTATCGAAAACTCCAGCCGCAACGAGAACATCGATCACATGATATCGCTCTTTGAGAAGCAGCTGGATTATTACGCCACCGACCTGGAGAGTGATTCCGCCGCCACGCTGCCCATCTTCAAGGGTTCCTTCCAGGAGGTGTACACCACCATCGAGGGCATTGCGGGTACGGATCAGAACATCGTGGCGGGCAAGATGAACAATTACGCCGTCATGACCCTGAGTCTGGAGAACGACCGGCAGAGCGTGTCCGGCGTGGACTTAAACGACGAGGCCACCAGCATGATGCAGTACAGCAAGTCCTATTCCGCGGCCTGCCGTCTGCTGACCACCATTGACCAGATGCTCGACACGCTTATCAACGGTACTGCCCGTTAACGGGCGATGAAGGAGGATACTTGACATGGCAACAATGCGCATTACCACCGGCATGGCGATGAACACCTACCGGTATAACTTACAGAATTCCACCTATAACCTGACCAATGCCCGGAACAGGGTGCTCACCCACCGGCAGTTTGACAGCTTCGCCCAGGACCCCACCGCCGCCGCCCAGGCATGGAAGATCCGCCGGGCCATGGTGAGCAACGCCAACTACCAGTCCAACAACAGCGATACCTACAGCCGCTTCAACATCGCCTGGGCCACCATGGGCATGGTCAAGACAAACCTGGAGACCGACGCCGACGCGGCCGACATCCGGGCCCGTCAGGATACCACCGCAGGCGCCCGCGTCGACCTGGGCAAGGTCCTTAACGACACTGCGGAGTCTGTCATCCAGGCGATGAACAGCGCCAAGTTCGGCGACCACTTTGTCTTCTCCGGCGACGATGAGATGAACGCCCCCTTCAGCTGGAGCGCGGACAAGAAGACCCTGTACTACCGCGGCGTGGACGTCAACTCCGGCCGGGTGACGCCGCCGGACCAGGAGCCCGACTGGGGCGAGTGGGACGGCGCTGCCGGTATGCCGCAGAAGACGCCCGTGGAGGGAAGAAACGCGGTAGAGGATGCGTGGATCGCGTTCTATAAGTACCAGAATTATGTGAAGGCGAGCCCGGAGGAGCAGGCGGAGATGGAAGAGCCTCCTTATGCGCCGGACCCGCGGGATTACAAAGATCCCTTTGGTGAGGTGGATCAGGACGAATACGGCGTGCCCGCGGCTGTCTACGCCTATAATAAAGATCCCAACAATCTGCCCGACGGCGCTGATCCGGATGCCGCCCGGCTGTGGGCCACCTACTACAACGACCAGGGCAACAAGGCCCGTCTGGATAAGATGGCCGCGGAGTATGAGAACATCGACCTGGGCATGGGCATGAAGGAGAATGAGAACGACCAGCTCATCAACGGCACCGCTTTTGACCGCTCCCTCCCGGCGATCAATATGCTGGGCTACGGCGTGGACGAGGACGGCGATCCTGTGAACATCGCCATGATCATGAAGCGCCTGGGCGAGATTTACAGCGCCTGCGACCCCACGACCGGCGCGTTTTCCGAGGATGGGGAGGCGGCCAAAAAGCTGGAGGCGGAGGCTGACCGGCTGCTGAACAAGTATCAGGCTGCTACGGACCGCACCAACGCCAACTACGTGGACGTGGAGACCAAGGCCCACTACCTCCAGCAGAACCAGTCCCGTCTGAAATTGCAGGGCGATTACCTCCAGGAGGAGCGCGAGAATATCGAGAACGTGGACCTGGCGGACGCCATTACCGAGTTCAGCTGGGACTACTACTGCTACAGCGCGGCGCTGAAGGTGGGTACGCAGCTTCTCAGTCAGTCTCTCATTGACTATATGAGCTGATTGTGATACAATAACAATATATGGTGTGTTATGGCAAGGAAGCCGATGAATTTATTGAGAAGGGAGTGCACGTCGCACCATGAAACCGTTGATTGAGATCACGACCGTCCCCATCCAGATCGAGATGAAGACTACCAACGCCAAGCTGGAGTATGTGCGGGGTACGGCGGAAATGGAAATCTCCCGGGACAAGGGAGGGCTACAGATCAAGAGCCGTCCGATCAAGGTGAATATTGATACCTTTGAGGCCCGCAATTCCATCACCCCCACCCTGGCCCGCAGCCAGGAGCAGAACGCCCAGAAGGGCAAGCAGGCCGCCTACACGGCTACCGCCACCTTCGCCCAGCAGGGGAATCTGATGATGCAGACCAAGCTGGGGGAGGAGGTCATCACCAAGTTCTCCAAGGAGTCCCTTCTGGAGGGTGTGCAGGATGTGGGGATGACGTTCCTGCCGTCCACGGGCCCGGAGATCACCTGGGACGTGGGGGAGATGAACATCCGCTACGAGATGGATAAGCTGAACTTCGACTGGAAGATCAGCGGAGGCAGCTTTGAGTTCACCCCCGGCGACATCGAGTTTACCGTCACCCAGCGGCCCGAGGTCATTGTCAAATATATCGGCGGGCCCATCTATGTGCCCCCGTCTGCCGACCCCAACTATGAGCCGGTGGATGTGAGGGCGTAAACAGGAGGATAGCGCGTGCTGCTGCAAACCAAGTATTTCGGCGAAGTGGAGTGCCCGGAGGGACACCTGCTGCGTTTTGACAGGGGATTGTTCGGCTTCGAGGAGGAAAAGGAGTTCTGCCTCCTGCCCTTCCAGGGGAGCGAGGGGAGCCTGCTGTGCTTCCAGAGCACGGCCACGCCCCATCTGGCCTTCGTGGCCATGAATCCCTTCTCTCTCAAGCCCGACTACGCGCCGGTACTGGCGGAGGCGGAGCTGCGGGAGCTGGGCGTGACGCGCAGCGAGGAGCTGTGCTTCTACGCCCTGTGCGTGGTGCGCAGCCCCGTGGGGGAGAGCACAGTGAATCTGCGCTGCCCCGTGGCCGTCAACGACCGGACCGGGAAGGCCATGCAGGTCATCCTGGAGGAGGGGGACTACCATATGCGCCACCTCCTGTCTGAGTTCGGGAGGGGGGACGGTCCATGCTGATCCTCCAGCGCAAGGCGGGGGAGTCCCTGATGATCGGGGAGGAGATCGAGGTCTCGGTGCTCTCCGTGGAGGCCGGTCGGGTGCGGCTGGCCATCCGGGCTCCCAAGAGCGTGCCCATTCTCCGCAGCGAGCTGAAAACCGCGGCGGAGGTCAACCGGGAGGCCGCGGACGAGGAGGCTTCGCCCCTGTCCCTGCTGGATGTCCTGCGGGACGCGGGGAAAAACTGAATGTTGGTATAGAACGCCCATGGCTCTCATAGGATGGAGCCGTGGGCGTCTCTTTTTTCTCCGGAGGAGCGGGGGAAAGGGACGGGCCCTAGGAGGAACTTTCCTTTTTTGACAGGATTCGACAGCGCGGATGTCCATCTTCTAAAAAATCATCGGGTGGAAGCGACAGATTATAGATAAATTCGACGATTTTTGATTTTTATCTTGCACTCGGGACCAAAATGTATTATACTAGATACGCTCAAATAGTGTCCCCTTGTGCAGCCCTGCATCCACTCGCCTGCAAAAAGTGTCCCTCAGGGGCACAAAATGGCGCGTTTGCCGCAGGATCAGGGCGGCAGCGATAGTTTTATCCACCAATGGAGGAACGAAACATGTCAGATTTCTTTACATCCAACTCCATGATCATGCTGGAGCGTGCGTCCAACTTCAACTGGGTGAAGCAGCAGGCGATCCTGGACAATATCTCCAACGCCGAGACGCCCAACTACAAGGTTAAATATGTCACCTTTGAGGAGGCCCTGCGCGCAAATATCCGGCAGGCCGCACGGAGCAGCGTATCCACCGGCGCCTCCGGCGTCACGATGCGCGACACGCTCTCCAGCGCCACCCCAGTGGTCCACACCGCCTGGGATGAGTCCGCCAGGATGGACGAAAACGGCGTGAACGTTTCTGAGCAGTCCCTTGAGCTGATCCGCAACGCCTATCAGGTGCAGCACGTCTACCGGGCCATCAGCAGCGATATGTCCCGGCTCCTCATGGCGATCCGCGGTCAGTAATTAACATATAACGCCTTGTCCTTGGACGGGGCGGCGGCGAGATAAAGGAGAGCGCTATGTCATTTTTAAGTACGATGAACATCATTGGTTCCGGCATCACCGCCCAGCATCTGCGGCTGGACGTGATCAGTGAAAATGTGACCAATATCAACACGACCCGCACCGAGGAGGGTGGCCCCTACCGCCGGAAGGTGGTGGTGTTCGAGGCCCAGGACGGCGCGAGGAGGAACACCTTCCGCCGGGCCATGGCCGAGGCCCAGTTCCGTCTGAACGGCCAGGTCAGCAACGCGGGCTATGAGAACACCGGCGGCGTGCGGGTGGTGAACATCGCGGAGGACCCGTCGGACTTCAAGCTGAAATATGACCCCACGGACCCGGATGCCAATGAGGAGGGTTACGTGGAGCTGCCTAATGTGGATCTGGTGAAGGAGGTCACCGACGCCATGGCCGCCAGCCAGGCGTACTCCGCCGACGTCACTGCTTTCAACGTGCTCAAGAGCGTTGTCAGCGCGGGTCTGGAGATCGGTAGATAGAGATAGATAGAATATGGGTCAAGCTGATCAAAAAACAAAATGGTCGGCTGGCCCAATTCTGTGTGTAATGGGAAAATGCTGAAAGATTTTTCAGTTCTGCCATTTTCTACAAAAAATTGGGTTATAGACCAGGAGGATTTTGGTTATGGATATGAATTTCCAGAGGATCTCCCCTCTGTGGGACAGCTTTCCTGTCCGGAACACCGATACCGTACAGCAGCAGCCCAAGGCCACGGAGGGGTCCGTCTTCAAGGACGTGATCCAGTCCGTCATCGACAACGTCCGCGAGAGCGAGGACGACGTGGCCAAGAAGGAGTATCTGCTGAGCACCGGCCAGCTGGACAACCCCGTGGAGCTGAGCATCGCCGCCAGCAAGGCGGAGGCGTCCATGGCGCTGTTCGTACAGCTGCGTGACAAGGCGCTGAGCGCTTACAGCGAGCTTAGCCGTATCAGCCTGTAAGGGGCATCATTCCATAGAAAGGGCCGGGGAAATTGCCTGTGGATACCTCAAAGCTGAAAGGTCTTTGGGAAAAGATCAAGGACTTTTTCAAAAACATGAGCAAGAAATTGCGCATTATACTGGCCGCCGCCCTGGCAGTGATCCTGATCGTCATCATCCTGTCCGTGGTGCTGCTGAACAGGGAGAAGCCCTATACAGCGCTGTACCAGGACATGACAGCCTCGGAGGTACAGGAGGTCACGACCTATCTCCAGAACAGCGGCTTCACCAATTTCAGGGTGGAGAACAACACCATCATGGTGCCCAACGACCAGTACCCATCCCTGATCGCCCAGCTGGCCATGCAGGGATACCCCAAGGACGGTACGCTGTACGGCAGTTATTGGGATCACGTGGGGGCCATGTCCACCACCTCCGAGCGGGATACGGCCTACCTCATCGCCACCATGGAGAAACTGGAGACCAATATCCGCACCATGGCCAACGTGGTGGACGCCTCCGTGCAGATCACGCCGGGGGAGAACCGTACCTACGTGCTGGAGGACGTCTCCACACAGACCAGCGCCTACGTCAGAGTGACCATGCGCAGCGGCGAGCTGCTCACCGACCAGCAGGCGGAGGCCATCCGGCTGATGGTCAGCAAGGCGTGGTCCGGTATGACCATCGACGATGTGGTCCTGATGGACACCATCGGCAACACCTACTCCGGCGGCTCCGTGGCCAGTGCCAGCGACTCCCTGGAGCTCCAGCGGCTGCTCCAGGAGCAGGAGGCCAACCGCATCCGCACCCAGGTCAAGCACGTGCTGGACGAGGCTTATGGCGCGAATAATGTGCAGGTGGCCGTGGGCGTCAGCGTGGATGTGAGCCGGCGGTACACCGAGTCTACATACTACGAGCAGCCGGCGGGGTCCTACGAGAGCGGGGGCCTCATCGGCCACGAGCTGGGCTACTTCGCCCTGACCCGGGACGGCTACCAGCTGGTAGGCGGCGTGCCCGGCACCACCAGTGACTCCGATATTCCCACCTACGTGGAGGACCTGGCCCAGAACCCAGAGGACGATGATGGCTTGGTCTCCTCCTATGAGCGGTACAACAATCTTAACGAGACCAAGGAGCAGATCGAGTTCCTGGCGCCCACCGTTTCGGATATTTCCATCGCCGTCACCATCAATGAAAACGGCAACACCGCCGCCAATGTCAACGTGGAGCAGCTTCAGCACCACGTGGCGATGGCCGCTAACATCGGCGGAGAGGAACCGGAGAGCCGGGTCAGCGTGCTGTTCCTGCCCTTCCCGGTGGAGGATGTGCCCGAGCCCGCGCGGAGCAGCTTCCTTGGCTTCATCCCGCAGGAGGTCATGCCGTTCCTGATCATCGCCCTGGCGGCGCTGCTGCTGATCGTCGTGGTGATCGTGGTGATCCTCAACACCCGCAAGAAGAAGAAGCGGGAGCAGGAGGAGGAAGACCAGCGGATCATCGAGGAGCAGCTCAAGGAGCTGGGAGACTCCGGAGCCCTGGCCGAGCTGGGCATCGTGCCGCCGCTGGAGGTGGACGAGAACGGCGAGCCCATCCCGCCCACTGCCGGCGCGGATATTATGGAGATCAATACCGAGAAGAGCATGGAGCTGCGTAGGGCGGTACGCCAGTTCGTACAGAACAATCCCGAGGTTGCAGCCCTCATGCTGAAGACCTGGCTGAGAGGAGGAGATGACGACAATGGCTGATGTGGTAAAACCTGAGCTGACGGGGCCCCAGAAGGCCGCCGCCGTCGTCGTCTCCCTGGGGGCGGATAAGGCGTCCCTCATCTACCAGCACGTCGAGGCCTCCGATCTGGAGACCCTGACGCTGGAGGTGGCCCGCCTGGGTCTGCTGGACGCCCAGCAGACCGAGGACGTGCTCAGTGAATTTTATCAGAACTGCATGACCCAGAAGGCGGTCACCGAGGGCGGCCTGGAATATGCCAAGGCCGTGCTGGAGAAGGCATTCGGCGTGGCCACGGCCCAGAGCTTGCTGGAGAAGGTGACCAAGAGCCTGAAGAACCGGGAGTTCGCCTTCCTGGACAAGGCGGACGTCAAGAGCCTGTACTCCGCCCTGCAGAACGAGCGTCCCCAGACCATGGCCCTGGTCCTCAGCTATGTGGACCCCAACAAGGCCGCGGGCGTGATCGAGCAGCTGCCGCCTGACCGGCAGGTGCGGGTGGTGGAGGCCATCGCCACCATGGAGAGTGCCTCCCCCACCGCCATCAAGATCATCGAGGCGGAGATGGAGAAGAAGTTCTCCAGCATGCTCAGCACCTCCAACGTCAAGCTGGGCGGTATCGACTATGTGGCCGATATCATGAACAACCTGGACCGCTCCAGCGAGAAGGCCATCTTCGACCACCTGGGCGTGGACAACGCCGACCTGGCCGAGGAGATCCGCAAGCGGATGTTCGTCTTCGAGGACATCGTCACCATGGACGACCGGTCCGTGCAGCGCTTCGTCCGCGACTGCGATCCGAGAGACCTGGTGCTGGCGCTCAAGAGCGCCAACGGCGATGTGTCCAACAAGCTGTTCATGAATATGTCCGCCCGCATGGCGGAGAGCATCCGGGACGATCTGGAGATCACGAACAACGTCCGTATGAAGGACGTGGAGGATGCCCAGCAGCGCATTGTCGGCATCATCCGCGACCTGGAGGAGAAGGGCGAGATCGTGATCCTGAAGGGCGGAAAGGACGATATCATTGCGTAATATTTTCAAGGGTATGCTGGACGCCAAGGCGTATGAGTTTCCCAACGCCGAGGAGCTCCGGATGGACACAGACCTCCCTCTGGACGAACCAGTCCAGGAGGAGCCGAAGGAGATCCAGCCTCTTGATCTGGACACGGACGACGTCGCGCCGGAGCCGGAGGGGGCAGATCCCCCGGAGGCAGGCGAGGAGAGCTCCGCTCCCGCCAAGGAGGGCGGCGGCCATGTGCAGTACGCCCAGCTCCAGGCCGAGCTGATCCTCAAGCAGGCCCGGGAGGAGGCGGAGCGAATTTTGGAGGACGCCCGCGCCGCCGCCAAGGCGGAGCAGGAGTCGATCCGCATCGGGGCCCGCGACGAGGGCTACCGCGAGGGCTACGCCCATGGCATCGCCAAGGCTATGGACGACGCCGAGCGGGACCGGGAGGCTATGGCCGCCCGGATGGAGAAGGACGTCCAGGAGTACCTGGAGAAGGCGGACATGGCCCGGGAGGAGCTGATCGGGCAGACACAGGATGAACTGCTGGATCTGTGCATTGCGGTGGCGGAAAAAGTGGTTCGGGTGAGCCTGAAAAGCAGCAGCGAGGTGATCGTGCGGATGATCCAGACGGCCACCGAGCGGCTGAAGCGGCAGGAGTGGGTGCATATCTACATCTCCGGCTGCGACACCAAGGGAGTGGCCAAGATCTCTCCCGCGCTGACCACTGCACTGGGCGCTTTGAGCCAACATATTAAGATCATTCCTATGGGTGATGACGAGGGCGGCACCTGCATTGTGGAGACCCCCGAGGAGATCATCGACGCCAGCGTCTCCACCCAGATGACCAACATCCGGGACCTGCTCAGGGACCAGATGGGCGGCATCTAAGAAGTTACTTCCGTTACCGTGCGGTAATGTGAGGATAGAACCAACCCAAGAGCGTGTTAAAGTTCTTTTTGCTTCTTTTTCTTTCAAGAAAAAGAAGAGAAAGGATGGCTATGTTCCGCGAATTGATCCCCCAGATCCGGTCGGCGGAGACCATGAGCCGCACCGGCAAAATTGAAAACATCGTGGGCATGTCCATCGAGGCCTCCGGCGGCAGGGCTGCCATCGGCGACATCTGCCGCATCTATTCCAACGAGTCCGGAGGCCAGATCCCCGCTGAGGTGGTGGGGTTCAAAAACGACCATATTCTACTCATGCCCTATGCTAATATGAGTGGGATATCCGCGGGCAATTTTGTCCGCAACACCGGCAAGCGTCTGACGCTGCCGGTGGGCCCGTTTCTCCGGGGGAGGGTCATCAACGCCCTGGGCCAGCCCATCGACGGCGGCGAGCCCTTCGGGCGTGGGGACACCTTCTCCATCGACTCCGGCTACATAAACCCCATGACCCGCCCCCCGATCCGGGAGCGGATGGAGTTCGGGGTGAAGGCCATCGACAGTCTGCTGACCATCGGCAAGGGCCAGCGTATCGGCATCTTTGCCGGCTCCGGCGTAGGGAAATCCACATTGCTCGGAATGATCGCCAAGAACGTCAAAGCGGACATCAACGTCATCGCCCTGGTGGGCGAGCGCGGCCGCGAGGTGCTGGAGTTCATGCAGAAGGACCTGGGCGAGGAGGGAATGCGCCGCTCCATCCTGGTGGTGGCCACCTCCGACCAGCCCGCCATGCTGCGGATGAAATGTCCCAGCGTGGCAACCAGTATTGCGGAGTATTTCCGGGACCAGGGGTACGACGTGCTGCTGATGATGGACTCCCTGACCCGTTTCGCCATGGCCCAGCGGGAGATCGGTCTGGCTATCGGCGAGCCGCCGGTGGCGAGGGGCTACACGCCGTCCATGTACGCGGAGATGCCCAAGCTCCTGGAGCGCAGCGGAAATTTCCAGAAGGGCTCCATCACCGGGGTCTACACCGTGCTGGTGGAGGGCGACGACACCAACGAGCCCATCGCGGACACGGTCCGCGGTATTCTGGACGGACATATCGTCCTGTCGAGACAGCTGGCCAACGCCAACCACTTTCCGGCCATCGACGTGGGAGCCAGCATTTCCCGTCTGATGGTGGAGATCGTTTCCCCGGAGCACCGGCAGCTGGCAAGCAAGCTGCGGGACATCATGGGCGTGTATGAGAAGAACGCGGACCTGGTGTCCATCGGCGCCTACAAGGCGGGCAGCAACCCCAAGCTGGACAACGCGCTGGGCAAGATCGACTCTATCAACGACTTTCTGATGCAGGGCATCAACGAGAGCTTTTCCTACGACGAGAGCCTGGAGCTGCTGAGAAGGATCATGCGGTAAGCGGAACACGGGAGAGAGTAGATGAAGAAATTTCGGTTTTCCCTGGAAACAGTTATGGAATATAAGCAGCAGGTCCTGGATTCCCTCCAGGCGGAGCACGGGGCCATCCTGGCCAGGGTGCGGGAGCAGGAGGAGTACATCGAGGTGCTGGAGGCGGATTACCGCTCCCTCTCCGGGGAGTTCAACCAGCGGAAGCTGGAGGGGCTCAGTATGCTGGACGCCATCAAGTATGAGCAGTACCTGCGCTCCTCGGAGCGGCAGATCGAGGAGGCCTACGCGCAGCTAAAGAAGCTGCGGGCGCAGGCCGAGAAGAAACGGGCCGAGGTGGTGGAGGCCAAGAAGGAGACGTCCTCCATCGAGAAGCTGCGGGAGAAGAAGCTGGAGAGCTACAACAAGGCCGTCCAGAAGGACGAAGAAAATATGATCGACGAGTTCGTGATGACCAAGCGGGTGATGGAAGCCCAGAGCGCATAGGCGCATAGGATAGTGAGTACCGTCCCGGCGGGACGTTTCTCAGATACATAGCAATACCTGAAATCAACTGAAAGGTGGTGAGGCCGGACTCATGCGCATATCCCATTCCAGAGAGGAAGGGAGGTGAGCGGGCAAGGCGGCGGCGAGGGCCCCGTTTGAAAACGACTTACCCACGCGGATGCGCGGAGCAATGACGAAGGAGATAGACAGATGAACATCAACACAGCAGTAACCAATGTCTACGCAAGCAACGCCACCGCCGCGACGCTGGCCGCACAGGACGGCATCGGGAGCGAGATCCGCGATGAGTTTCTGAAGCAGGCGGAGAAGCTCTGGAGCGAGGCGGAGGCAAAGGCGAAAGGGTCTGTCTCAGACAGTGAGGACGGGACGGAGGACGCAGCCGACATCATCGACCAGATCAAAGACCCCGACAGCGCCTTCTATCAGGACATGTACCAGCGCTTAAAACTCCAGATGGAGATGAGCGACGAGCAGAAGAAGGAGCAGGCCATCATTGACACCCTGGACGCCATCCTGGAAGGAATGCGCTCCTCGGACCGGTCGGATAAGCGGACGGATACGGTGACCTCCATGGCGGGGCTCTCCAAGCAGATCAGCGAGCTGGATGAGGAGGACCCCCGGAAGGCGCAGCTGGAACTGTTCCGGCAGCAGCTCAACCACATGGGCATCTACATGGACCTGGGCGAGGGCATCTACGGCGGTACGAAGAAGAACGAGCTGACCCTGACGCAGCAATTGATCCGTGAGAAAACGGAAGGATTCGACCCCAACGCATTTGATTTGTTTTAGAAGCGAGGTGACACAGTGAACACAGTGGAAAACGCATTACTCAGGCAGATGCAGAAAATATCGGCCAGCATCAGCGCGATGCAGAGCGCGTCCGGCAAGGACAAGGGCAATCAGGCCGCGGTCAGCTTCCAGGAGATGCTTCAGCAGTCCGGCGGGAAATCCCCCTCCGAGGCGGCCGGTAAGACCAGCAAGGAGAGCATGGACAAGCCTCTGGACGAAGTGGAGCAGCCCGAGGAGCTGGAGCAGCCCGCCCTGCCTGTGAAGGACAAGGAGGAGCTGAAGGCCGAGAACCTGACCGGCAACCCCAACGCAGTTGGCGTGATGGACCTGTTCCGTCCCGAGATCGTGGAGACGGCGGAGGCTGTGGAGCCGGTGCTGGACCCCATCCCCCAGGAGACGGTGGAAGGACCGGCATTGGATCTGGGCGAGCAGACCTTTGAGATGGAGAGCGGTGTGGACACGGAAGTGGGCACGGAGGTGTCCATGGAGCAGCAGCCCAGGGACTTCCAGCAGGCCATGGAGGAGCCAACCCAGGAGACCGTGAACAACGCCCCCGTACAGCAGGCCGCCCCCGAGCGCCGGACCGAGCAGGCTGAGAGGCCCGAGCAGGAGCTCCCCGAGGTGGAAGTGGTACAGGACGACGAGACGGCGGAGGAAGCACCGGCAGTTGAGCAGCCCGTATTCCATGAGACCCAGTCCGTGCCCGTGAAGGTGGGCGAGCGCTATGAAGTGGTGGACACCCAGCAGCCCGAGATGGACGATCAGCTGGCCAACGTCATCCGCAGCGCGGCACAGACCGGCCAGGAGCACGTCGAGATCCGGCTCAATCCCCAGAACCTGGGCAGTCTGGTCATCGAGATGACCAAGGATACCAACGGCGTACTCCAGGTGGTGCTCCACGCATCCACTCCCAAGGCCGAGGGACTGCTCAACCAGCATCTGAGCGGACTGCATACCGCGCTCCAGGGCTACGGCCAGGAGGAAGTCCGGCTGGAGGTCCAGCGCAATGACCAGAGCGAGCAGCAGCATTTCCGGCAGGCAGACCCCGACGGACGGGGACAGCACCAGAACCGCCAGCAGCAGGAGCGCCATGAGGAGCAGACCGGCGGCGAGGAGTTCATGCAGAAGCTGCGCCTGGGACTTTTCGGCGCGGAAGACTGAAAGAAAGGAAATAACAGCCAATGAGCAGCAGCAGCACTAATTTTGACGCCATCGGCCCCGATCTGTACGGCTATTATAATGGCGTAACCAAGACCACTGAGACCCAGTTCAACGCAAAGACGGTCTACGCGGATTCCGACGAGGCCAACAATACCCTATCCTTCCAGGATATGCTCATGTTGATGGTGACCCAGCTGCAGAACCAGACCATTGACAACACCGCCGACACCAACGACATGATGAACCAGATCATCTCCATGACGGTCATGCAGGCCATCACCAAGATGAGCACGCAGGTGGACGATCTGACCGAGGCCAACATCCTCAGCTATTCCGCCTCTCTGGTGGGCCAGACGGTGACGGTTCCCATTTATGACAGCAAGGGCAACATCGTGAGCGAGAAGGTAGGCGAAGTGACCGCCACCGGTACATACAACGGACAGCGCGTCATCTTCATGGGCGACGAGTATTATCCCCTCAACCAGATCATGGCCGTGGGCAAGCTGCCGGAGAAGACGCCCGCCGTCGGTGAGACCGACAAGAGCGATGAGACGGACGAGAGCGGAGATGTGGATTCCGTCGACGGCAGCGAGGGCGCGGACGTACCCTCCACCGACGATACGGACGATAACGGCACAGAAAACGACAGCGGAATGGATGTCGCTGGCACGACGGTTCCGAAGGCGCTGGGATAAGATCCCATCCCTGCATCTTGCCGGAAAGAGGATGAGAACATGGCAGATTATCGAATCGCACCTATAGACCGGTTGGGACAGGTGGAGCAGGTACAGCCGGTACACCGCAGGGAAGCGGGAAGCCAGTTTGGCACAATGCTCCAGAGAGAAATTGAGAGCGCGGCCCCGCAGCAGCAGGAGAGTTTTTCCGTGGCTTTCTCCAAGCACGCCATGGCGCGGGCGGAGGAACGGGGCATCGAAGTGACGCCCACGCTGATGGGCCAGCTGGCAAGCAGCGTGGAACGGGCCAGCGCCAAGGGCGCGACCAACATCCTGGCCTTTGACGCCACGAGAGCGTTCATTATCAACATCCCCCACGGGCGGGTCATCACCACCATGTCCCAGGAGGAGATGCAGGAGAATATTTTCACCAATATTGACGGCGCCGTCCTTCTCAAATAAGAAAGAGCAGGACCTTTTCAGGATGCTTTGCCCTCCCGCCCGACTGACGGGAGAGCGGCGGCGCTAAAAAGGTAAAAAAGGAGATTTTAATCGCATGACTGGTGCAATGTATGCCGCCATCGGCGGCCTCAAGACCCACATGACGAACCTCAACGTCATCGGCAACAACATCGCTAACGTAAATACCACCGCCTACAAGGCGCAGCGCATGATCTTCCAGGAGTCCCTGTACACCACCCGCCGGGCGGGCAGCGACGGCACCGCCGTCCGGGGCGGCAACACCCCCTCCCAGATCGGTTACGGCGCACAGGTGGGCTCCATCGACCTGAACATGTCCCCCGGAACCTTCAGCCCCACCGGCTTTGCCCTCGACTGCATGATCGACGGCGACGGCTTCTTCCTGGTGGGCGACAAGGACATGGTGCTGGACAGCGGCGACAACCTCAACCGCGCCATGCTGACCCGCGCGGGTGACTTCGACATCGACCCCAAAGGTTATATCACCGACGGCCAAGGAAATGTTGTATTTGGCTTCCAGATGGTGTATAATCCGAATTACGTCGAGGGAGCGGACGAGGCGGCGATCGCTGCGGCAAAGCTGGAAAACCCTCCGAGAAACATTCAGGATAAGCTGATCCTCAGCACCCAGCTGGTGCCCCTGCGGGTGCCCCTGCGGGCGCAGGAACCCACGATAGCCAACGGCGGCATCGACCCGGCCTCTGGCGAGCACCTCTGGGAAGCGGGCGATCCCGTTTATGATATCCTGGGTTCGTGCCTGACCACGGGGAGCGGAGATAACAGCACGCAAACGACAGAGCGCAAAAATGTATCCCTCGCTAATGTTGGGTACTATGCGGACGGCGGAACGGGAGCATTGGATTGGACGCTGTTGAGAGCGGATAAGGGCGAGGGCGCAGGGACCTCAACCGGTATGGCTGAGGGAGATGCCATGAATTATACGATCCCCAAGCCCAACTTCAATGATGAGCAGGCCGGCACCATGAGCCTGAGCATCAACGAGAACGGCGCCATCATCTCCACCGCGGACAACGGCGACGCCATGATTATCGGCTACATCGCCATCGGCCAGGTCACCGCCCCCAACGGCGTGACCCACACCGGCGGCCCCTACTACAAGGCCCAGGAGGGCGCGGGCGAGCTGACCGTGGGCATCGCGGGCGGCATCTTCCCCGCGGGCACTTATCTGAACAATGCGATCGTGTCGGAGGAGGAAGGCGGCTATACGCCCGAGCTGAAGAACCTGCTGGGCCAGATGAAGGCCGTCAAGGTCCAGGGCAGCGGCCTGGAGGCTTCCACCGCCGACGTGGCCACGGAGTTCGCCAACATGATCCTCACCCAGCGCGGCTATCAGGCCAACACCCGTATCGTCACCGTCACCGACTCCATGCTGGAGGAACTGGTGAACATGAAGCGCTGATTCCAGCGCCTGATGCGTAGGGCGCGACGACCTCGGCGCGCCGCGTTTAGGAAGCGTGTGCGAGCGGGCCGCCGGGTCGTCGGCCCCTACAGGACGGTTCCGGTAAATCATGACCCAGATCCCCCGGCCGCCCTGCGGCGGCCGGGGGGAGAGAGAAGAAAGGAGAATGCTATGATCGTGCTCACCAAGCGGAACAACGAGCGGTTCCTGGTCAATCACAACCAGATCGAGAGCATTGAGATGATCCCGGAGTCCAAGATCGTGATGATGAACCGGGACTACTTCATCGTCAAGGAGAGTCCGGAGGACATCGTCAAAAAGATCCAGGACTATAACGCCAAGGTACAGGACGTCCATCGGACCATTACCATTTCGGACAGACGCTGACGCGCCGCGGGGGCGCGTTTGAGGGATGCCGAGACTTAAGAGGCTGGACACACCTCGAATGCGCCCCGCGCAAGAGACAAATCCTCCCCGTGGGAGTAAAAATGGTGGTTGATAGATTATGAATATTACATATATCATTGGTTTTATAGGCGCCGTAGCGGTCATGATCGTCGGCATGATGTTCGGCGGCAGCGGGGGACTTCTGACCCCCTCGCAGGTCGGCAACTTCTGGGACCCGGCCAGCGTGTTCATCACCATTGGCTGTACGATCATGATCCTGATCGCCTCCTTCCCGCCCTCCGCGCTGAAGGATATCCCCAAGCATTTCAAGGTTTTGATGAACACCAAGGGCAACGACCCGCTGGCCATCATTGACGAGCTGGTGGAGCTGGCCCAGGTGGCCCGTAAGAACGGCCTGCTGGCCCTGGAGGAAAAGGGCAACCAGCAGGAGGACCCCTTCTTCAAACAGTGCATCATGCTCATCGTGGACAACAACGACGCCGACCAGGCCCGGGAGATCATGATGAACGACATCGAGCAGTCCTCCGCCCGCCACGACTTCGGCGCGGGCATGTACGAGAAGGGCAGCTCCGTGGCCCCGGCCTTCGGTATGGTGGGTACCCTGGTAGGTCTGATCAACATGCTGAAGGCCATGGACGTGGAGAGCGGCGGCGGCGACCTGGGTCCCGCCATGGCTACCGCCCTGGTTACCACCCTGTACGGCTGCGTTATGGCCCACATGGTGTTCGGCCCCATCGCCGCCCAGCTGCGGCAGCGGGATGAGGAGGAAGTGCTCTGCAAGCTGATCATTGTGGAGGGCATCATGTCCATCCAGGCCGGCTCCAACCCCAAGGCCCTGCGTGAGAAACTGCTGACCTTCGTGGCCCAGCGCCAGCGCGAGGGCAGCGGAGCCGCGAAGGGCGGCGAGGCCGCCGAGTAAGCGGTTTCAGCCATGAAAATGAGGTGAGCAAAACATGGCTTCTTTGAAAAAGAAAAAGAGCGGCGGCGAGGGCGGCGCCAACTGGATGGACACCTATGGCGACATGGTGACCCTACTGCTGTGCTTCTTCGTGCTGCTGTATTCCATGTCCACCATCGACCAGGAGAAGTGGATGATGATCGTCCAGAGCTTCAACAAGGACGCGGAGGTCAGCGTCGACGAGTCCCCCCGGGGCCCCGACGGCGACAACGACGCGGATCTGGGCAACGACCTGCCCATGAGTCAGGACGAGGTCAACGAGGACGTGGAGATGATCCTGGAGTACCTGGCGGAGTATGCCGCCAGCCAGAAGGCGGCCAGTTCTGATTCCGACTCTGAATCGGAGAGCTCCGCCGAGGCCGTCAGCTACAGCGTGGGCGACGGGTACGTGTTCATTTCCTTCAACGCCGAGACCTTCTTCGGCGGGGACAGCTACGAGCTGACCCGCGCGGCGCGGGATGCCCTGGCCGGGCTGTGTCCCATCCTGGAGGATATGAAGCCCTATATTGATGAGATCAAGGTGAGCGGCCACACCGCCACCGCCCAGGGCACCTATGATCCCTATAAGGACTGGCGGCTGAGTTCGGACCGCGCGGCGATGGTGACCGCCTTCATCTGGGAGAACACCACCATCCAGGCCGCCCGGCTGACCCCGGAGGGCAACGGCCAGTGGCTCCCCATAGCGGACAACACCGAGGAGAGCGAACGGGCGAAAAACCGCCGGGTGGAGCTCATGATCTCCCTGGCGGACGAGCCGCTGGACAATCCCTTTGCCGGAACGATAGAGGAGTATTACACCACGGCGGAGCAGGAAGTGCCTGTCCAGCTGCCCTACGACCCCACGGCGGCGGAGTGAGATCAACTCCCCGCGCCATATCCGTCAAAGAAAAGCGCCCTGTCATCCGCCGGGCCTGCTCCGGCGTGACGGTGCCCTGGAATCCAAAGTTGGGAATGAGGAGACAATATGGCAGAAGTTTTATCACAAAGTCAGATTGACGCCCTGCTGGCGGCAGCCCAGAGCGGAAGTCTGGATGCGGGCCCCGAAAAAGAGGAGTCCGCAGAAAAGAAATACAGGAAGTACGACTTTTACAGTCCCCGGAAATTCAGTAAGGACCGCCTGAAGATCCTCAACAGCATCTACGAGAACTATACCCGGGTCATCAACTCCCGCCTGAACGCCATGTTCCACTCCACCTGTGAGATCGAGGTGGAATCCATCGAGGAGCTGCGCTACTACGAGTTCTCCAACGCCTTGCGCGAGGGGGACGTGCTGGCCCTGGCGAAGATCGACCGGGAGGATCTCCAGGAGGAGGCCCCGATCCTGATCCATCTGGCCACGCCGGTGCTGCTGACCATGATGGACCGCATGATGGGCGGCGAGGGCGAGCCGGACGACAGTTTGGCCTCGGACTACAAGCTGACCGACCTGGAGCTGAACATGTACAAAGACATCATCAGCGACATGGTGGAATTCCTGGGGCGCAGCTGGGAGAACTACATCAGCCTGAAATTCTCCTACGTGCGCACGGAGACCAACCCCACCCTGGTACAGCTCATCGGCTACGACGACACGGTGGTCATCGTGGGTCTGGATATCCGGTTTCCCAACAGCAGCGGCCGTCTGAGCATGTGTCTGCCCGGGGAGATGCTCACCAACATCTTCACCGAGATCAGCAAGGACACGGTCCACCGCTCCCGGGGCGAGGACAAGTCGGAGGAGATCTTTGATTCCCTGCGGGATTCCGACCTGGAGATCATCGCGGAGCTGGCCCGGACCAAGCTGCAGCTGCGGGACATCTACCACCTGAACGTAGGCGACGTGGTGGATATCAAGCAGCCCAAGGACGCGCCGATCTTCCTCAACATCAGCGGCAGGCGCTGGTTTGACGGGCGGATGGGTATTTATAACAAGCAAATGGCCGTGAAAATCGGTGAGACATATATTAAGGCGTAAAGGAGCGTATCCCTATGGGTGAAATAACTTTTAGTCCGATGGCCATCGACGCCATCGGCGAGGCCATGAATATCAGCCTCGGCTCCTCCGCTACGGCAGTTTCCAATATGCTGGATCACCGGGTGGACATTACGATCCCCACGGTGAAGGTGATCAACGCGGAGGACTTCTCTCTTGGGCGGATCGAACCGGCCATCGGCGTGGAGATCAAGTATGTCAGCGGCCTGGAAGGCAGCAACATCATGATGCTCAAGCGCAGCGACGTGAAGGCCATCGTGGACATCCTGCTGGGTACGGAGACGCCGGACGAGGAGTTCCAGCTGGATGAGCTGAGCGTCAGCGTGGTCTGCGAGGTCATGAACCAGATGATGGGCGCGGCCTCCACTGCCCTGAGCGACCTGCTGGGCCGGATGGTGAACATCTCCACCCCCGAGGCGTTTGAGCTGACGGACCTGGACAAGGTACGGGACGAGCACTTCCCGGTGAAGAGCGGCCCCATTGTGGTGGTCAGCTTCCAGCTGAGCATCGAGGGCGTGGTGGAAAGCGAGTTCATGAACGTCATGAGCGTGGGCCTGGCCCGTGAGCTGGTCATTGGCATGGGCGTGGACGCGGATTCGATCGGCGGCGGCGCGGCGGAGCCCGCGCCCGCTCCGGAGCCTGCTCCCGCGCCTGCGGCGTCCTCTGGCGGCACGTTGAGCCAGGAGGAGATCGAGAAGCTGATGGCGGGCGGCATTCCCAGCGAGCCCGCTCCCGCACCTGCACCGGCGCCTGCGGCGTCCTCCGGCGGCACATTGAGCCAGGAGGAGATCGAGAAGCTGATGGCGGGCGGCATTCCCAGCGAACCCGCTCCCGCACCCGCCGCAGCGCCTGCACCTGCACCCCAGGCGGCGCCCGCTCCCGCGCCGGCCGCCGGAGAGCAGCCGCCCTATTACCCCCCGGCGGGCTATCCCCCCTATCCTCCTCAAGCCCCTGTCGGGCAGAGCGGATATCCCTATCCCCCCTATCCGCCTTATTACATGTATCCGCCGCAGCCCCAGCCTCAGCCGCCGGAGCCCAAGGTCATCAACACCCAGGCACCCAAGATGGAGCCCCTCAGCGCGGACGGCGGATTGAGCCAGGAGCAGAAGGAAAATCTGGACCTCATCATGGGCGTGTCTCTGGAGGTGGCCGTGGAGATCGGTCGGACCCGGCGGAAGATCCAGGACATCATTGCCTTCTCCAAGGGCTCCCTGGTGGTGCTGGACAAACTGGCCGGCGAGCCGGTGGATCTGCTGGTCAACGGCCAGTGCATCGCCCGGGGCGATGTGGTGGTCATCGACGACAACTTCGGCATCCGCATCACCGAGATCCTGCAAAAGCCGGATATCAACGAACTGACAAAATTCTGATGAATTTGGCAGTATGACATAAATCCCAATCAACAATACTAATCATTATGTAAAGGAAATAGGTGTATAGTATGGCTAAGATTCTTTTAGTTGATGACGCCGCTTTCATGCGCAAGGTGGTCAAGGACGGTCTTCAGAAGGCCGGCTACACGGACCTGCACGAGGCCGTGGACGGCGCGGACGCCGTGGAGAAGTACAACTCCCTCAAGCCCGATCTGGTACTCATGGACATCACGATGCCCAACATGGACGGTCTGGAGGCCCTGAAGGCCATCCGCGCCGCCGACGGCAACGCCAACGTGGTCATGTGCTCCGCCATGGGCCAGGAGACCATGGTCATTGACGCCATCCGCTCCGGCGCCAAGGACTTCATCGTCAAGCCCTTCAAGATCGAGCGCGTGCTCAAGACCGTCACCTCCATCGTAGGCGAGCCCTGATGCCCTGGGACCTGCTGTCCCTGTTGGGGATCCTGCTGGTACTGTTGCTGGTGCTGGGGGCCTGCTGGCTCTTTACCCGCTGGGCGGGTACGGGCCTGGCCGGGCAGTTCGGCGCGGTGGGCGGTGCGCGGCAGATCAAAGTCCTGGAGCGGGTGCCGGTGGGGAAGGATCAGGCCCTGCTGGTGGTCCAGCTGGGTACGCGGTATTTTTTGCTTGGCAGTTCTCCCTCCGGATTCTCCCTGCTGTGTGAACTGACAGAGGAGGAGGGGGCCCTATGGGCCGCGCCTCCCCCCGGTACTGCGGCAGGGGGAATGGCCGTGAATTTCCGGGATATGATGCAGAAATTCCGGGAAAAGAAATGAGAGGAGGTTAGAGGACATGCCGACCGATGCGATCATCAACGTCAACGGCGATAGTGTACAGGCGCTGGACATCTCTTTGATGCTGGTAGTCATCACCCTGCTGCCGACGCTGGTGGTCATGATGACCTCCTTTACCAAGTATGTGGTCTCCCTCTCCTTCCTGCGCACCGCCATGGGCACCCAGCAGACCCCGCCCAACATGGTGCTGGTGGGCATGGCGCTGATTCTGACGCTTTTCACCATGACCCCCACCCTGAACAGCATCGTGGCGGACGCCTACGACCCCTATACGGCGGGAGAGATCGGGCAGGAGGAGTTCTTTGAGCGAGCCCAGGTGCCCCTCAAGCGCTTTATGCTGCGCAACACCGAGGTGGGCACTCTGGAGCTCTACTGCAACATGGCCGGGGAGACGGCCCCCGCCACGGAGGAGGAGCTGGAGAACGCCGTAGACCTGTCGCTGCTGGTGATCACGCCGGCCTTTGTGACCTCGGAGCTGAAGGCCGCCTTCTGGATCGGTTTCCTAGTGTATATCCCCTTCATGCTGATCGACGTGATCGTATCGTCCACGCTGATGAGTATGGGCATGATCATGCTGCCCCCCTCCATGATCTCCACCCCCTTCAAGATCCTGCTGTTTATCCTTCTGGATGGATGGAGCCTGCTGTTCTCCACTCTGATCCAGACCGTCCGCTGAGAGGAGGCCGCGAAAAATGGATACCGCAATGGTAGCGGAGGTCCTCCGGGAGGGCGTCTGGGTGGTCATCAAGCTGTGTGCGCCCATGCTGCTGCTGAGTATGGTGGTGGGCGTGCTGCTGGCCATCTTCCAGGCGGTCACCCAGATCCATGAGCAGACGCTGTCCTTCATCTTCAAGCTGACGGTGGTGGTCATCGTGCTGCTGGTGGGCGGAAGCTGGATGATGCAGACGCTGCTGGACTATGCCAACGGCCTCTTTGATCTGATGCGCGGTTAGGGGGCGGCGGCGTGGATTGGGCGCAGGTAACTCTGTTTTTTCTGATTCTGGCCCGTATGAGCGGGTTTGTCCTTTTTAATCCCCTGTTTGGCCGGTCGACCGTGCCCACTATCGTCAAGAGCGGGCTGATCTTTCTGCTGAGCATCACGGCCTTTTCCATGACCACCTATCTCCCCGCGGTGCCCCAGTCGGTCCTGGAGCTGGGCGTGCTGCTGCTTCTGGAGATGGCGGTGGGATATCTGGTGGGGATCGTGATGAACCTGTTTTTCTATATCCCCCTGCTGGGCGGCGAGACCATCGACATCCAGATGGGGATGAGCATGGGCAAGACCTATGACCCCGGCAGCCAGGCATCCACCACGGTGACGGCCTCGCTGCTGAACATCCTAATGATGCTGCTGTTCTTCGTGGGCAACGGGCATCACACCCTGCTGCGGATCTTTCTGAGCTCGGGGCGGATCGTGCCCTTCGGGCAGGTGGGGTTCGGGCAGGATACCTATCAGGCCATCATTGAGCTGTTCATCTCCTGTACCATCATGGGCATCAAGCTCTGTATGCCCATCCTGGCGGCGGAGCTGCTGGGGCAGGTGGGCATGGGAATCCTGATGAAGGTGATCCCCCAGATCAATGTCTTTGCTATCAATATCGAGTTGAAGGTGATTATCGGACTGGTGCTGCTCCTTCTGCTGCTGACGCCGTTCAGCGAGTTCCTGCTGCGCGCGGAGAGCGAGATGCTGCTGGAGATCCAGAGGCTGCTGACAGGAATGGGATAATCACCCGGCGTGCGGCTTAGGAAAGGGGGGACAGATCGGTGCCCGGCGAATCCAAGACCGAAAAAGCGACCCCGAAAAAGCGAAGAGACGAACGAAAAAAAGGTAACGTCATGATGAGCAAGGACGTGGTGGCTGTGGCCACCCTCCTGGGCAGTCTGGCGATGCTGAAGGTTATGAGCAGCGTGGTGCCCGAACAGGCGGACAGTCTGTTCCGCACCTGCTTTGGCTATATTTCCGGGACGACCCCGGCGGACATGCCGGGCATCCTCCGGCCCCTGCTGATGAAGTGCTTGATGACCACGTTGATCGTGGCGGGGCCGTTTCTGGGCGTCACGGCGGTGCTGGCCGTAGTGGCGACCTTTGCCCAGACCAGGCTGCTGGTCTCCGCAGAGTCTTTGAAGCCCAAGTTCAACCGTATCAGCCCCCTCCAGGGGTTCAAGCGGCTGTTTTCCCTGCGCAGCGTGGTGGAGGCCCTGAAGGGTATTTTGAAGATCTCCATCCTGCTCTATCTGATCTACAGTTACTTTCAGGACGTGGCCATCGGCTTCTCCCGTTTTCTGGACATGGACGTCAGCCAGGCCTGTTCCATCCTGTTTGACAGTATCATCACCCTGATCATCCGGGTGGTCATCGCCTTCACGGCCCTGGCCGGGGCGGACTTTCTATACCAGTGGTGGGACTATGAGCGCCAGCTGAAGATGTCCAAACAGGAAGTGAAGGAAGAGTACAAGCAAACCGAAGGCGATCCCCAGGTGAAGGGGAAGATCAAGCAGATCCAGCGCCAGCGGGCTCAGCAGCGCATGATGCAGCAGGTGCCCGGGGCGGACGTGGTCATCCGTAACCCGACCCACGTGGCAGTGGCCCTGCGGTATAAGCCGGACTTCGATGATGCGCCGGTGGTAGTGGCCAAGGGCCTGGATGAGTTGGCTCTGCGTATCGTGTCGGTGGCCGAGGAGAACGGCGTGGCTATCATTGAGAATGTGCCCCTGGCCCGGAGCCTGTACGCCGATGCGCCCCTGGACCAGATGATCCCTATGGAGTTCTACGGTCCTGTGGCGGAAGTGCTGGTTTACGTGTTGAAGCTGGACCAGCAGGACGCGCCCAAGCAATAAATTCGGCAATATTCGCCCATAATCGGGCGTATCTATAAATAGAACGATCCAATACCGATCTCCAACAAAGCGAAACATTTTTCAGAATAACCGCCAACCTGTAGGGCGGGACGACCTCGGCCCGCCGTCTATAGGGCAGATTTGTGTTTCCAGGAGAACGGCGCGCCGAGGTCGTCGCGCCCTACAAAATGAAGGCTTTTTGCATAGCGAGTGTCGTGGATTCTACACGGCCACGCACGATCTACGAGGCGCAGAACGAAGCGAAATCCCCCTCAAAAAAGATGCAAAGCATCTTTTTTGACTTCTTTGAAAGGACAGTGCCCATGAAGCGAATTTTCCAAAACAGCATAGCGCTTGCAGTGGTCATCATGGTCCTGTTCATCGTGATCCCCCTGCCGGTGCAGCTGCTGGATGTGCTGCTGGTGGTGAACATCTCCCTGTCCATGCTGATCCTGGTGATCACCATGACGGTGTCGGATGCGCTGGACTTCTCCATTTTCCCATCCCTGCTGCTGATCACCACCCTGTTCCGGCTGGGCTTGAATATCTCCACCACCCGGCAGATCCTGGGCAACAACGGCAACGCCGGTACGGTCATCCTCTCCTTCGGCAACATGATCGCCCAGGGGAATATCGTCCTGGGCGTTATCATCTTCCTGATCATCGTCCTGGTGCAGATGATCGTCGTGACCAAGGGCGCGGAGCGTGTCTCCGAAGTGGCGGCCCGGTTCACCCTGGACGCTATGCCCGGTAAGCAGATGGCTATCGACGCAGACCTGAGCTCCGGCCTTATTGACGAGCAGGGGGCCAAGGCCCGCCGCGCCAAGATCCAGAAAGAAGCCGATTTCTACGGCGCCATGGACGGTGCTACCAAGTTCGTCAAGGGCGACGCCATCCTCTCCCTGATTGTCACCGCCATCAACTTTGTGGGCGGTCTGATCCTGGGCATGACCATGGGCGGCATGGAGCTGAGCGCCGCGCTGAACACCTACTCCATCGCCACCATCGGTGACGGCCTGGTGGGCCAGATCCCGTCACTGATGATCTCCACGGCCACCGCCATGGTGGTCACCCGTACCGTCTCTGACGGCAGCCTCAACGACGACGTGGTCCGGCAGTTCCTGGGCCAGCCCAAGGCGATCCTCACCGCCGGTCTGGTGATTGCGCTGCTGGGCGTGATCCCCGGTACGCCCCATGCGCCGCTGCTGATCGTGGGCATCGGCCTGGCTGTTTCCGGGTGGTTCATCGGCTCCAGCTCCGACAGAAAGCAGGTGCAGGAGATGGCCGCCCAGGCCGCGGCAGAGGCCCAGGAGGAGCTGCCCCAGCCCTCCGCAAATGACTTCTATAAGGACATCAACAACATCTATCCCCTCCTCACGGTGGACCCCATCGAGATGGAGTTCGGATACAGCCTCATCCCCATGGTGGACGAGAGCAGCGGCGGCAAACTTATCAGCCGCATCGTCATTTTCCGCCGGCAGTATGCCCAGGATATGGGCTTCGTCATCCCCTCCATCCGCTTCCACGACTCCTCCGCGCTGGGCACCAACCAGTACGTGGTGAAGATCAAGGGCGAGGAGGTGGCACGGGGCGAGATCCTGGTGGACTACTACCTGGCTCTGGAGCCCGCCAACCCCACCGGCGAGATCGACGGCATCGAGACCGTGGAGCCCGCCTACGGCATCCCCTCCCGGTGGATCCTGCCGGAGAACAAGGAGATGGCGGAGATCTACGGCTACACCGTCATCGACCCCCTGTCCGTCATGCAGACCCACCTGAGCGAGGTGGTCCGGTCCCACGCCTACGAGCTGCTGGGCCGTGCGGAGGTGATCCAGCTGGTGGAGAACCTCAAGCGCACCTCCCCGGAGCTGGTGGAGGAGGCCATTCCCAATTTCCTCACATACGCCCATCTGGAGCGTATCCTCCGCAATCTGCTGCGGGAGGGTGTTCCCATCCGGGATCTGGGTACGATCCTGGAGACCGCCGTGGACGCGCTGGCCACCACCAAGGACCTGGATATGGTCACCGAGAATGTCCGCGGGGCCCTCAGCCGCACAATCACCCGCCGCTTCTGCGAGCACGGGCAGCTCAGGGTGGTCACGCTGGACGCCGAGGTGGAAAAGCGGGTCATCTCCTCCCTCAGCAAGAACGAGCAGGGTATTTACCTGGCCATGGGCCCCGATCTCATGCAGCAGATCGTCACCCAGCTGGCCGATCTGATCAAAAAGTTCAACGACCTGGGTCAGACGCCCATTGTGCTGACCAGCCAGGTGATCCGGGTGTACTTTGCCCGGATGCTGGCCCAGTTCTATCCCAACCTGTACGTGCTGGCCTTCAATGAGATCACCAGCGACGTGCAGATTCAGTCCCTGGGCAACATCTCGCTGCTGCGGGATACCGGACGAAAGGCGGCGGCCGTATGAGCCCCGGCAGAGCCGCTCCGGCCTTTGAGGAGCTGGGCTACACCCAGGCGGAGCTGGACGCCATGAGCAAGGAGGATCTGCTCCTGCTCTACCGCTCCAGCGGCTGTCAGGAGCTGAAATGGCCCCTGGCCCTGCGGTACGTAGGGCTGGTGAAATCCATCGCATTGCAGGTGCGGGGGGTCTATTCCAGCTTTGCCCAGGTGGACGACATTATCAACGAGGGCATTCTGGCCCTGGTGGGAGCCATCGACAAGTTTGATCCCGATAAGGGCATCAAGTTCGAGACCTTCGTCTCCAAGCGCATCCGGGGCGCGGTCATCGACCTGGCCCGGCGGCAGGACTGGGTGCCCCGCAGCGTGCGGCGGAAGGCCAGGGAGATCGACCAGGCCAGCGTGGAGCTCTACGCTGAGCTGGGCCGGTATCCCACCGACGACGAGATCGCCGGACGGCTGGGGATCACCAACCAGCAGTACCAGGAGGATCTGGCCAACTCCGCGCTGTGCAATCTGCTGAGCCTGGATTCCATCTTTGATGACCAGGATCAGGGGGGCATGGACGTGGCGGACAACGCCGGCACGGGCCGTCCCGAGGACTCCCTGCTGCGCCAGGAGCTGCTGGACACCCTGGCGGACGGGATCTCCTCCCTGCGGGAGAACGAGCAGATGGTGGTGTCCCTATATTATCGAAAAAATCTCAGCATGAAGGAGATCGCCCAGGTGATGGAGGTCTCGGAGCCCCGCATCTCCCAGATCCACTCCCGGGCCATCCAGAAGCTGAAGCTGTACATGAAGCAATACATGAATGGGGAGAAGTGATCCCCGCCTTGAGAGGAGCGACGACATATGTTCAGAGGTTTTTATCAGCTCACATCCGGTATGCTCAGCCAGGGCCGCCGGCTGGACGTGGTTGCCAACAATATGAGCAACGTCTCCACCGCCGGGTATAAGGCCGAGCGGTACACCGACAGCACCGCTTTCAAAGAGGTGATGTGGAACCGGGTGGGGAACAAGGACAAGGCCCACACCGAGGAGCTGGGCCGCATCAGCTATATCCTGGCCCCTGACGAGCAGTACACCGACTACACCCAGGGCTCCCTGGAGGAGACGGAGCTGCCTCTGGACTTCGCCATCGAGGGAGAGGGCTTCTTCGCCATTGAGTGGAACGGTCAGATCGCCTACACCCGGGCGGGGAGCTTCAACCTGGACGATGACGGCTATCTGGTCCTGCCGGGCCAGGGCTGGGTGCTGGACGCCAACAACCAGCGCATCCAGATCCCCACGGACAACATTTACGTAGACCCGGACGGCGGTATCTATACCATGGAGAACCGCAACCTTATTGCCAACCTGGGNATTTTNGCCTTTGAGGACAACGGTGCCNTGGAGCGTAACGACCACGGNCTNTTCACCGGCGGCCAGCCCCAGGCGGCCCAGGGNTATACCATCCATAACGGNATGGTGGAGCGNTCCAANGCCAANATGGTNCACGAGATGGTCTCCATGATGACCGCCCAGCGGGCCATCCAGAGCGCNGCGGAGATCAGCAAGATCTATGACCAGGTGATCACCAAGGATACCACCGAGATCGCCCGGATGTAATCCTTAATAAAAAGTTTCGCCGGCCTTTACAAAGGCCGCGGAGTCCAGGGGCAGAGCCCTTGGTCGCGNCNCGCANGNCGCGAAATCCCCTCGAAAGCNGCGCTCAAAAATAATCTTCTCCATAGCACGATCCCAAACCGCGCGGCTTTCAAGCGCATTTACCGCAAAAGCGGTAAACAGCGCCCGGGAGTTCCCGTCGACGTGTGATTCGCATAAANAGTTTTTAGCAAANAGAACCGAATTTTTTACCCCCGGCAGTTAGGAAAACGGGATGTTTTGCCGAAGTATAGAATAGGATCAAAATTTCCCCCGCCGCCNGTAAGGCGGGNAGCGAACGATATGTGTCCTCCGGAGAGAGGAAGGAAGGTGCGTGCCAGATGAACATGTCATTTTACAGCGCCGCCGTCGGNGCTTATCAGCAGCAGCTGCGCATGGACGTACAGGCCAACAACATTGCCAACGTCAATACCCAGGGCTTCCGCTGTGAGCGGGCGGCCTTTGGTGAGCTGATGAACCGGGACGTGGAGGGCATCAATGGAAACAACCTGCCCAAGGGCACCGGCGCGAGGATGATCCATGCCCCCATCGATTTNACCAGCAGAGGCTTCAAGGAGACGGGGATGGACTTCGACTTCGCCATCAACGGGGACGGGTTCTTCGCCGTCTACGACCTGAACACCCAGGAGATCTCCTTCACCCGGGACGGCGCNTTTGAGATGAACGAGTTNCTNATCCCGCCCGCCGAGGANGCGGAGCCGGAGTACGACGAGAACGGCGAGCTGATCGAGCCCCAGGCCACCAGCGTGTGGCGTCTGAGCGACAACTTTGGCCGCTGCGTCCTGGACCCCCAGGGCAANTTCATCGTCATTGATCCCGAGAACCGGGGCGCGGANCTGGATGTGGGCGTGTTTGACTACGCCATNCACTACGGGATGCAGCACACCAGCGACAACCGCCTGATCCCCACCGACGTCAACGGNCAGCTGTACCTGGGCACCGGCACGGTGGTGCGGGGACTGCTGGAGATGAGCAACACCGATCTGACCCAGGAGTTTATCAAGGTGATCGAGTCCCAGCGNGCGTTCAGCTACTGCCTGCGGATGGTGACCACCACGGATGAGATCGAGACGACCTTCAACAACCTGAGAGGGTAACNGGGAGGNAACGAAATGCAGATTAAGAGCTTTGACCAGCTGAGCTCTCTGGAGCTGGATACTCTGCGGGAGATNGGCAANATCGGCACCGGCAACGCNGCCACCGCCCTGGGCGAGCTTCTGGAGAAGGAAGTGGGCATCACCCTGCCGGAGGTCCGGATCATGGAGTACAACGAGGCCATNGACTGGATCGGCGGCCCGGAGGCCGTGACCGCCGGCGTGCTGGTGGGNATGAGCGGCCAGATGAGCGGCGTGATGCTGTCGGTNCAGNAGCTGGAGTTTATCAACATTGTGCTGGAGAGTATGCTGGGCGTCCAGGTCAACGACTACTCGGAGCTGGACGAGATGCACACATCCGCCCTCATTGAGGTGGGCAATATCCTGATGTCTACCTTCATCAANGCGCTNTCCGGGCTGTCCGGCATNTCCGTGAACCTCACGGTGCCCGGCTTCGCCGTGGATATGCAGGGGGCCATCCTGTCCGTACCCATGGCGATGTACGGNGGCACCAGCGACTATCTGCTGACCATTGGAGGNAATTTCGTCTGCGAAAAAAAGCAGGTCCCCTGCCACCTGCTGCTCTCGCCCGACGTGCGCTCTCTTAATTTCTTACTGGCAAAGCTGGGCGTTGCGGAATGAACGATAAGATTACTGTCGGGATCGCGGATATGAAGATGGCCAGGGGCTCCGGGATCCTGATTACATACGCCCTTGGCTCGTGCATCGGCCTGTGCTTCCAGGACCCCGGCCTGCGGCTGGGAGCCCTGCTGCANATCATGCTGCCGATGAACATGGAGGCGGGGAGGACGCACGCATTCAAGTATGCGGACACCGGCATCCGGGAGACGGTGCGGCAGATGACCGCTCAGGGGGCGCTGAAAAGCCGCATTTCTGTGAAGATCGCCGGTGGGGCCAAGATGTTCGAGGTCAGCAACGGCAGCCTGGGAAATATCGGGCAGAGGAATATCGAAAGTGTCCATACGATCCTGCGGCAGGAGGGCATCCGGCTGATCGCGGAGGACGTGGGCGGCACGGTGGCCCGCACCCTGCTCTTTGATGTGGCCAGCGGCCAGGGGTGCATCCGCTCCTATGGCCGGCAGGATATACTTTTCTAAGGGAACATGAGAAATCATTAAGAGATGGGAGTGTCAGAGAAATGGCTGAAAGGCATAGCAGCCGGATCCTGCTGGAGTCCGGCACCAATGAGATCGAGGTCATGAAGTTCACCATCGGGGGGAATCTCTTCGGCATCAATGTGGCAAAGGTCGTGGAGATCATGATCTCCGAGTCGGTCAAGCCCATGCCCCATGCCCACCCGGCGGTGGAGGGCATCTTCAAGCCCCGGGAGCAGGTGCTCACCGTGGTGGATCTGCCCAAGTATTTAGGCATGGAGAGCGAGAAGCACCCCAAGGATATCTTTATCATCACCAATTTCAACAAGATGTACATCGCTTTCCGCGTTCACACCGTGGACCGCATCAGCCGTATCTCCTGGACTGACATCCACAAGCCGGACAAGACCGTCTCCGGCGGCGCGGACAGCGTGGCTACCGGCATCGCCCAGTGCGACGGCGAGCTGGTGACCATTCTGGACTTTGAGCGCATCGTGGCGGAGATCGCACCCCAGACAAGTATCCAGATCTCCGAGGTGGAGGACCTGGGTCCCCGGGACCGCAACGAGAGGCCCATCTGGGTGGCGGAGGACTCCATCCTGCTCAGCAAGATGATCAGCGACTCCCTGCGCAAGGCCAACTATATCAATCTCCGCATGTTTCCCAACGGGCAGGAGATGTGGGACGCGCTCAGGGCCCTGCCCCCGTCGGAGCCCGTCGAGCAGAACGTGGCGCTGGTCATCACCGATATCGAAATGCCTCAGATGGACGGCCACCGTCTGACCAAGCTGATCAAGGATACGCCGCGCTTCAAGAACATCCCCCTCATCATCTTCTCCTCCCTCATCAGTGAGGAGATGCGCATCAAGGGCCGCCAGCTGGGAGCCGACGAGCAGCTGACCAAGCCGGAGATCGGGCACCTGGTGGATGTCATGGATCACCTGTTGGAGAGACAGGACGCATCCCGGGCCGAGTAGGAGGAACGCTATGTCCAAAAAGGCAAAGAGCAAATACATCGTCCGCCAGCCCATTAAGGAGCTCAGCGGCACGATTCTGGGCTATGAGATCCGGTATACCGACGAAGACTCCGGGTATAACGGGGATGACGGCAAGGATTTCGCGGCGGGGGAGACCATCTATAATTTCCTGACCCAGGCCAGCGACTCGACACTGAAGGGCGCGCTGAATTTCATGTCCTTTACCACCACCCTGCTCATGAAGCAGACCCCCAAGCTCTTCGCGCCCGAGGAGCTGGTGATCGAGGTGGGGGAGAGCGTGATCATCCACCCGCTGGCCATGCGCTTTGTGGAGCGCTACCGCCAGGACGGATATGCCATCGCGGTGAAGGATTTCCAGTTTTCCCCCCGGTTTATCTCCAATCTGCGGCAGTTCGACTACGTCATGGTGGACATGCGCCACGCGGATGAGGAGGGCGTGCGCCGTCTGACGGGGATGGTACACGACATGGGGAAGAAGTGCGTCTTTACCGGCGTGGATACGGAGGAGTTGTATCAGAAGTCCTTCATCCTGGGCGCGGACGCCATGAGCGGCCGCTATGCGGCGGAGCAGATGTTCACCGCCGTACACTCCGCCAACTATTTGCAGAGCAACTTCTTCCGCCTGCTGGTGGCGATCACTAAGGACGAGCCGGAAGTGGAGGAGATCGAGCAGATCATCTCCATGGACGCCAGCCTGACCTACAGCCTGCTGCGGATCGTGAACTCCGCCTACTTTGCCCTGCGCAACCGGGCCACCAACGTACACCAGGCGGTGACCATCCTGGGCCTGGGCCAGCTGCGGCAGTGGATCTATCTGATGGGCTGCCGCAACGAGAAAGGCGAGCTGGAGGAGGGGCAGGAGGAGATGCTCAAGCTGTCCTTCACCCGGGCCAGCTTTGCCAGCGAGCTGATGCGCTACGCCAAGAATATGCCCATCAACCGCAGCGACGCTTATCTGCTGGGCATGTTCTCTACATTGCAGTACCTGATCGCGGCCCCGCTGGAGGACATCCTCGCGGAGGTGGCTATCTCTGTGGATGTGAAGGANGCCCTGCTCACCCACGAGGGACGCTGCGGGATGCTGTANGATNTGATNCTGGCCTATGAGCGGGCGGACTGGTCCGCNATCAACCNNCTGGGCGAGGAGCTGGGCCTGCCNATGGACCGNCTGCCGGANATCTATTTCCAGTGCCTGGACGAGGTCAACAAGATTTGGCGGCAGCTACTCGGCAACGGCGCGGCCGAAGAGGAATGAGCGGCGCTGTTTACATGAAAAACGAAAGGCCGGACCCTTAGAGGGTCCGGCCTTCTTTATAGCAGTGTTCAAAATGGATGGTACCTGTCCTGTAGGGGCCGATGTCCTCATCGGCTCGTCCTGAAGACGGTTAAAGCATAGGTTTGTCCGGGTCATGACGGGGGTTGTCCATGACGACCTTGCAGGCCCGGGTGAGCTGGGCGAAGATGGTGCTGTTGTAGCGGCTCTCGTAGACGGTGAGCATGGCGTGGGCCTCCGCCCGGCGGCGCACGATATAGGAGGGCTGGAGGTTGGTTAGGGTCAACGCCTTCACGTCCGCCGCGCAGCGTGCACAGGAGCACAGGCCGAACATCCGGATGTACCGGGGGGCCTTCTCCTCCACCAGGGCTTCCATTATATTGATCACCAGCATCTCGTCCGGATCGGGGGCGGGGGGCTTAGGCGCGGGCTTGGGGGCAGGGGCCGGTTCCGGCTTGGATTCGGGAACAGGCTCGGGCTCCGGTTCTGGTTCTGGTTCTGGTTCTGGAGCGGGCTCCGGCTCCGGTTCAGGAACGGGCTCGGGCTCAGGTTCAGGCTCCGGTTCGGGCTCTGGAGCAGGTTCCGGTTCCGGCTCTGGAACAGGCTCTGGTTCCGGCTCAGGTTCAGGTTCGGGTTCAGGTGTGGGAGCCGGTTCCGGCTCGGGTTCCGGGACAGGCTCGGGCTCGGGCTCAGGCTCGGATACGGGCTCCGGTTCGGCCGCAGGCGCGGGAACAGGCTCCGGCGCGGGCTCCGGGATGGGTTCCGGTTCCGGGGCAGCGGGGGGCGGGGCGTCCTCCAGGTCGGAGAGCAGCTCGCTCTCTAATGCGTCCTTGATCTGGAGGGCGACCTGCTCGTCGTTGCTGCGGGCCACCTCAAGGATAGGCGGCGTCAGGGGACGGGAGGCAGCATCCTCGGAGGATGCGGGGGCCTCGACAGGCGCGGGCTCCCCTCCCTCCACCGGCTCCGCCTGGGAGACGGCAGGGGGACGGATAGCCTCACTCTCGCCGCTGGGGGCGAGCAGATTCAATACATGCGCGGTTTTATTGCTCTTGGCGTTTTTCTTTGCGGTGGCCATGGGTGCGATCTCTCCTTAGTATGATTTCGGTCAAGCCGTCAGTTCGGGAAAGAATGTCATACTATTCCCTGATTGGAAATGCGAATCAAAGTTCGACAGAAACTCCCGGGCGCTGTTTGCCGTATAAACGGCAAATGCGCTTGAAAGTCGCGCGTGGTTTGGGATGGTGCGATGGGAAAGATTTTTTGGGGCGCGGCTTTTGGGGGATTTCGCGCTCTGCGGAGCGCGACCAGAGGCGCCGCCCGTGTGGTCCGCCTATAGCGGACCGACAGCTGGGGCGGCCATAGGCCGCCTAACGTCTGGACTCCGCAGCCTTTGTAAAGGCTGGCGAAACTTTTAACAGCCCGTATTCAATCAGACGGGCAGCTCCTTGGTGATCTCGTCGATCAAGGCGCGGAAGTCCGCGGCGGGCTTGGAGGACGGCGCGTAGGTCAGCACGCTCTCCCCGTGGGCGGGGGCCTCCGCCACCGAGACGCTGGTGCGGATCTTGGCCTCGAAGACGGTGGTATCCAGCTGGGCGGCGATCTGACCGGCCATGTCCAGCACCTCCCGGTTGAGGGTGAAGCGCTGGTTGTACTTGTTGAGCAGGATGCCTAGGACCTTCAGCCTCGAGTTGTAGCACCGGCGGACGGTGTCGATGGTCTCCCGGATCTGGGCCACGCCCAGCAGGCTCAGGATCTCCGGGGCCATCGGAATGATAAGCCCGTCGGATACGACGTAGGCGTTCACCGTCAGCACGTTCAGCGCCGGCGGCGTGTCCACGATGATATAGTCATAGTCGTCCTGAACTTCCACCAGGGCGTTTTTCAGCAGGAACTCCCGGCCCGGCCGGTTGAACTCCAGCTCCGCCGCGCTCAGCAGGATGTTGCTGGGAAGGATGTCCCCGCACTCCGAGGGCACGATGACGTCCCTGATGGGTTTTGTGCCCTTCATCACGTCATAGACGGTAGCACAGTTGTCGATATCCAGCCCCAGACAGAAGCCCAGGCTCCCCTGGGGGTCAAGGTCCACGCCCAGTACCCGGCGGCCCATCTGGTGCAGGCCGGCCAGCAGGGCGCAGGAGGTGGTGGTCTTCCCCACACCGCCCTTTTGGTTGGTGATTGCGATAACAGCAGACAAAATATCCCCTCCGCTCTGCAAAATCTTTTTGGTGGCTCTTAACTTTACTATACTACGTGACGATAAAAAAGTACAGAGGGATATTCTTTTTTTCTTTCAAAATTTTAAAAAGATCATCGTGACTTTTATGATAAAGGAGAGATCCGAATGGCATCTATCAACAGTGTCAGCAGCAGCAATACTACCAGCAGCCTGTATAACAGCGCCAATGTCATCAGCGGTCTTGCCAGCGGCCTGGACACCGAGAGCATGATCGAGGGCCTGGTACAGAGCTATCAGACCAAGATCCAGCAGTTGAACAACAAGGCCACCAAGCTCACCTGGAAGCAGGATGCGTACCGCTCCATCATCTCCAAGATGAACGCATTCTCCAACAAGTACACCTCCTACACCTCCGCCACCAACCTCATGAGCACCTCTTTCTTCAACAACGCCATCAAGGTGGCCACCCAGGGGAAGTATGCCGACAAGGTGACCGCCAGCGGCCGCACCAACAGCGACATCAAGCTCAACAAGGTGACCCAGCTGGCCACCGCCGCCCGGTACACCACCAACAGCAATCTGGATCTCAGCCAGGGTTTCGACATCACTGCCGCGTCGGGCGTGAAGTTTGACGACACGGTGGAGATGGGTACGCTCAGCGGCTCCCTGACCCTTAATTACGGCAGCAAGACCATCAGTGTGACCTTCGACGCCAACAAGGACATGATCGACAACAGCCTCTCCGCCAGTGAGAAGGCCAAGGCCCTTGGGAAGATGATCCAGAGCAAGCTGGCGGATGAGAAGGTCACCCTCTCCAGCGGCGAGACCAAGGCCGCCTCGGATCTCGTCAGCGTCAATGTGGATTCCACCGGCAGGATCACCTTCAAGGATAAGACCACCGGCGGCAACAGCGTGTACATCTCCGGAGCCAGCGGCACCGTGGAGGGCGTGCTGGGCCTGGATCTGTCGGATGTGGACGAGAAGAAGCCCAACACCATTGAGGTGAAGGACTACACCCGTCTCACCCAGACCCCCAGCGTGGCCAGCCTGATCTCCGGCAAGACCATGAACATCTCCCTGGACGGCAAGAGCAAATCCATCTATCTGCCCAGGGTCATCGATAACGGCAACGGCACCTACAGCATTTCTGAGGCCAGCGCCGGTACGGATAAGGATGGAAATACTGTCGTGACCTACGGCGCGTCCCGGACTGTCAACGCCAATGAGTACGCCGATTATTATACCGATCTGGTGCAGAAGGCGGTGTCCAAGGAGTTCGGCAGCAAGATCAAGGTGGAGAACCTGGGCGGCGATGTCACGGACGACGATAACAATGTGATCGGCAAGAGCTTGCAGCTGTCCTTCACCGCCCCCGATAACTCCAGCATGATTATCAACACCGACGCCGGCAATGCCCTGGGCATCGGCAACACCGCCACCAACTACCTCAACACCAGCAAGACGCTGGGCGAGCTGACCAAGAAGAACACCATTGACTGGTCCAGCCTGACCAAGGCCACCAATGACGACGGCAGCTACCAGACGGACAAGGACGGCCAGTATCTGTACGACCTGGTCATCAACGGCGTAAAGGTGGGCGCCTATAACGAAAACAGCAAGCTCTCCGATATTATGACCGACATCAACAACTCCAAGGCCGGTGTGAAGGTCAGCTACTCCCAGACCACCAAGAATTTCACCTTTACCACCAAGGACACCGGCGCGGAGGCCGAGATCAACATCGACGGGGGCCTGGCGGGGGCCATATTCGGCTCGACCAACTTCAGCGCTGAGGCACCCAAGTTTGGCGACGCCTATGGCGCTCCCTGGCTGGGGAACAGCGACATTACGCTCAAAACGGCTGATGGCGAGGTCACAGTCAGCGGCGGCGGCACGATCGAGGATGTTGCCGAGCAGCTGAACCATCATCTCAAAAATTTTGGACAGACCGCTGCTTATAACAAATATACAGGTCAGCTTGAGATCACGGATAAGAGCGGCGCGAAGGTCGATTTCACCATGTCGGTTGACGACGAGGATTTTGGACTTACGGACCTTACATTCAACCCGGCATATGCCCCCGATGTCTCCTACACCCCCGGACAGGACGCCAAGTTCCAGGTGGAGGTCAACGGCCAGACGCTGGACATGACCCGTTCCAGCAACAGCACCAGCATTGACGGCCTGACCATCAATTTCAAGAGCACCTTTACGGCGGAGGAGGGCGACGAGGTCACCTTCCAGACCAGCGTTGACTCCGACAAGATCGTGGACGCGGTCAAGTCCATGATCAACGATTACAACGAGATGATAGCGGAGATTCGCGGCCAGTTCGCCACCATGCCCTATCAGGACTCCAGCGGCGCATTCAAGACCTATGAGCCCCTCAGCGACGAGGACAAGGCCACCATGAGCGAGAGCGCCATCCAGAATTACGAGGAGAAGGCCAAGCAGGGCATCCTGTTCAACGACTACAACCTCTCCTCCCTGTATGACAAGATGCGCGCCGTCTTCTCCCCCGGCGGCTCGGATGAGACGCTGCTGCGGCAGATGGGTATCAGCGTAACCTACTCCTCCACGGATAACTCTCCCTCCATCGTGCTTGACGAGAGCAAGCTGCGGGAGATGCTGGAAAACGATCCTGACGCGGTGACGGACGTCTTTACCCGCTCCGTAGAGGCAGGGGGCAGTTCCAACGGTATCATGCAGAACATGAAGGTCCAGCTGGATCGCTACGCCAGCACCACCGGCGCCACCAAGGGCATTCTGGTGGAGCAGGCCGGTACGCCCCTGAGCTCCCTGACCCTGATGAACAACACCTGGCAGAAGCAGATCGACAATATCTACACAGATATTGAGAAATGGCAGGATAAGCTGTCCGCCCAGGTGGATAAATACACCAGCATGTTCAGCAAGCTGGAGGTGCTCATCAACCAGATGAACTCCCAGAGCTCCACCCTGGCCGGCCTGATGGGCGGCTGAGGAAGCGGATGACAGAAAGGAGCGGCGCTCAATATGGATAGGAGAGGCTACCAGCAGTACAAACAGCAGTCCGTGGGCTCCATGACCCCCGGGGAGCTCCTGTTGCTGCTGTACGACGAACTGGTCAAGCGGGCGACGATGGCCTCCATCGCCTTGGGCAAGGGGGAGTTTACCGCCTTCGAGGCCGCCGTTGACCGGTGTACCGATATTATCAACTACCTCGACGAGACCCTGGACCGCCAATATCCCATCAGCCACGATCTCAGCCGTCTGTATGAATATTTCACCTATCAGTTGGGCCGGATCAAGATCGGACGGAACAAGGAGGAGCTGGAGCGGCTGCGCCCCATGCTGGCGGATCTGCGGGATGCTTTCCGCGCCGCGGAGAAGAGCAGCGCCGGAAATCTGGGAAGAGGCGGACAAATATGAATAAAGATGGCTGGATGGAGTTGACAGTTCTGGAGAAAAAGAAGTATAATTACCTCGTGGAGATCCAGGACGTCACCAAGCAGCTGGCCGAAAGCCTGGACCGGAATGACCAGGTGTCCGCCCGGATGCTGATCGCCCTGCGGCAGGACCCCATCCGGCTGCTGGCCGAGGTGGACGACAGCGCGAGGACCCGTCTGGCCGGGCTGCCCCCGGAGGACCAGGAGCAGGCCGGGGCGCTGCGCCAGGGCGCCGAGCCCTGGGACGACGGCCAGCGCATCTTCCAGGAGCAGGCGGGAAAGACCCGCCGCCTGCTGGAGCAGGTGGTGGAAATGGACCGCCGGGTGAACCTGCGCATGGCGGGTGAGCACTCATTTTATAATAAGTAGGGAGCCCCTGCGTTCCGCCGGCTGTCCGCCGGCGGAACCGGCACGCTCGGGAGAACGGGAGGCGGCGCCGCGCGATGGCGGAACTTTGTCTGGAAAATGTAACAAAGCGCTATATGGCGGAGAAGCGTCCCGTCTGCGCCGTAAGGGATGTGAGCCTTACGGTGGAGCAGGGGGAGTTCGTCTTCCTCATCGGCAGCAGCGGCGCGGGCAAGAGCACGCTTTTGCAGCTGATGGGCGGCGAGATCGCCCCCGACGAGGGGAGCGTGTGCCTCAACGGGGCTAACATGGCCCGGCTCATCGGACCCTGGCGGGTCCGGGCGGCCCGGACCTTCGGCATCGTGAGCCAGCAGGGACTGCTGATCCGCAAGCGCACCGTGGGGGACAACCTCCTGCTGGCGGCCAACGCCGCCGGGATGCGGCGCAAGGGAAAGGACGCGGTGAAAAAGGCCCTGGGCATCGTGGGCCTGCCGGGCGTGGAAGCCCGCTACCCGGCGGAGCTGTCCATCGGCGAGAGCCGGCGGGTGGAGCTGGCCCGGGCGGTGCTCAACAGCCCACACATCCTTCTGCTCGACGAGCTGACGGCCAACCTGGATGACGACGTCATCTGGGATCTGCTCCATCTGCTGATGGAGCTCAACTCCCATGGCACCACCATCATCATGGCCACCCATGCCAGCCAGTATGTGAACATCCTGCGCAAGCGGGTGATCACGCTGGTGGACGGCAGGGTGGTGGGAGACGTGAAAAAAGGGAAGTACGGCGATATCGTAGGATAAGCCGGCTGCCATAGATGTCCAAACAAATTGATCAAGACCCGGCGCGGAGCTTCTGCCGCCGCACCGGGGCAGCTCCGGGGCAGAAAAGAGAGCCTGACCGTGCACCGGCAGGCGAGAAAAGCCCGCCGGCCTCCGGCCCGGGGAAAAATTTAGGAGGAAAGCAGCATGAATCTCAAGAATATGTCCATTCGGAAAAGCCTGATCATTGGCTTCGGAATCACGATCGTGGTTTCCGTCATCATCATCATCGCGGCCCTGTTCACCATTGAGAACCAGCAGACGGCCTATGACGGGATACTTGACCGCTATGTGGCGGCCAACGAGATGGCCAGCCAGATCCGCATCGACTACAACGTAGCCGCCCGCGACATCCGCGACTACGTCCTCTCCGGCGAGGAGAGCAGCTACAACGAGGCCCAGGAGCGCATGACCCTGCTGCGGACGGAGCTTCAGGAGCTGAAGGATCTCTATCCTCTGGAGAACAGGACCGAGCTGACCACCCTGGACACCGTGGTGACGGAGTGGATGGCCACGGCCAGCGAGATCCTGGCTCTGGCCCGGACCGACCGGACTGGGGCTGTGACGCGGATCGTCGGGGANTGCACCCCCAAGCTGACAGAGGCCGCCAACGCGGGTATCGCAGTGGACGACGTCCTGACTGNCGCCCAGGAGGCCATTGTTGAGGAGCAGGACCGCTCCGGCAACATCACCATCATTGTCCTTGCAGCGGCTCTGATCATTGCCACCGTGTTCGTNATTNTCCTGGCCGGTAAGATCATCCGCGGCATCACCGCGCCCACNATGGAGGTCAGCAACGCCCTCACCGGCTTCAGCCAGGGCAACCTGTCCNTTCCCGTGNNGTATACGGGCACCAATGAGCTGGGTGTGATGTGCGACGCGCTGCGCACCAGCCAGCAGGTCCTTCAGAGTGTCATTCATGACATCTCCAGCACCACCGGCGAGATGGCCAAGGGCAACTTCAATGTGGAGCTGACCGCCAGCTTCCCCGGCGACCTGGCTCCNATCCAGACCAGCGTCAACCAGTTTGTCNNCCGCATGAGCGACACCATCACCAACATCTCCCAGTCCGCCACCCAGGTGTCTGCGGGCTCCGAGCAGGTGTCCAACAGCTCCCAGTCCCTGGCNCAGGGNGCTACCGAGCAGGCCAGCGCCGTGGAGGAGCTCGCCGCCACNATCAACGACATCTCCGTCAGCTCCAAGCAGACCGCCGCTTCCGCTGAGGAGGCCCGGAACAGCGTGGGCCAGGCCGGCGCTCAGGTCCAGGCCAGCAACGACTATGTCAAGCAGCTCAACGTCGCTATGACCCATATTTCCACCTCCTCCGAGGAGATCGGCAAGATCATCGCCACCATCGAGAACATCGCCTTCCAGACNAACATCCTGGCTCTGAACGCCGCCGTCGAGGCCGCCCGCGCGGGCAGCGCAGGCAAGGGCTTNGCCGTGGTCGCCGACGAGGTGCGCAACCTGGCCAGCAAGTCCGACGAGGCCGCCAAGGCCACCAAGGATNTGATCGAGAACTCCATCAACGCCGTCCGCGAGGGCGCCGACGTGGTGGAGAAGGTCACCGAGTCCCTGGAGCGCACCACCACCCTGACCAGCGGCGTGGTGACCCTGATGGATCAGGTCACCGAGGCCGTGGAGAACCAGACCACCGCTATCTCCCAGATCACCGAGGGCATCGACCAGATNTCNGCCGTGGTGCAGACCAACTCCGCCACCAGCGAGGAGTGCGCCGCTGCCAGCGAACAGCTCAGCAGCCAGGCCAACATCATGCACCAGCTGATGGCCGAGTTCCAGGTGGGCAACAAGGGCGGCTTCGGCAGCAGCGCTCCNGNNTCCCGCTTCTCNGCCGGCTCNGACGCCGGCTGGGGCGACAGCNCCATGAGCGATCCCCTGATGCTGGGCGGNCGGAACGACAACCCCTTCAGCGGCCCCAAGTATTGATCTTTCCCTGCCTGAACGTAGTTTGATAGGTACATAGTGGATATGGCGTCNCGCAGGGCGGGATGCCATATCCACATATCCCNTTTGTCAGCACAAGTGAGGTGAAGCTATGCCCCAGGAGTGGAAAAAACAGGATCAGGGGCTGATCTACGCCCTGGANATCGGGACCCGCAGCATCATNGGTGTGGCGGGCCGGGTGGTGGACGAGCGGCTGGAGGTCCTGGCCATTGAAAAAGAGGAGCATGGCCGCCGCGCCATGCTGGACGGCCAGATCGAGGANATCGAGCAGGTGGCCAAGGTGGCCCGCAGGGTCACCGAGCGCATGGAGGCCAAGCTGGGCTGTCACCTCAGCCGGGTGTGCGTGGCCGCCGCNGGAAGGGCGCTCCGCACNGAGCGGGGCCACTACGCCATGGAGCTGCCCCAGGTGACTCGGATCGGCAGCGACGTCATCAGCCAGCTGGAGAGNGGGGCGGTGGCCGACGCGGAGAGCCGNCTCAGCGACGAGCAGGACCCCCAGCGCAGGAGCTANCTGGTGGGCTACACCGTGTCCGGCTATCTGCTGGACCGCTACCCCCTGGCGACCCTGAAGGACCACAACGGCCAGCAGCTGGAGGCNGAGGTGGTTGCCACCTTCCTGCCCAGCGAGGTGGTGGAGAGCCTGTACACCGTCATGGAGGCGGCNGGNCTGGAGGTGGCGAGCCTCACTCTGGAGCCNATTGCCGCGCTGAACGCGGTGATCCCGGCGGANCTGCGGCTGTTGAACCTGGTGCTGGCCGACATCGGCGCGGGCACTACGGATATNGCCATCTGCCGGGANGGNGCCGTGGTGGGCTACACCATGGCTACCACCGCNGGTGACGAGATCACNGAGACNCTGATGCGCCGTTTNCTNATCGACTTCGCCACGGCGGAGCGGATGAAGATGCAGGCGGGCGAGAGCAGCGTGTCCTACCGGGATGTGCTGGGCCTGGAGCAGAGCGTCAGCGGCGCGGAGATCCAGGAGACCCTCCAGGGAGCGGCCAAGGCCCTGGCCCAGGAGATCGCCCAGCGGGTGNCGGGCATCAACGGCACGTCNCCCTCCGCCATGTTCCTGGCNGGCGGCGGCAGCAAGCTNATGGGCCTGCGGGAGCTGGTGGCCGGGGAGCTGGGCATGGATGCCCGGCGGGTGGCCCTGGCGGGCAATAATTATGACATCAGCGCGTTCTCCCGGGAGTATGAATTGAATGACCCGGAGTACGCGACCCCCCTGGGCATCGCCGTGTCGGCGGGCTTGGGACTGATCAGCGACAGCTACCGCATCATGCTCAACGGCAAGCCTGCCAAGCTCTTCCGCAGCGGTGCGCTGACGGTGCTGGATCTGCTGATGATGAACGGCTACAGCTCTGCGGACCTGGTGGGACGCACGGGCAGGAGCCTGAGCGTCACCGTAGACGGGCAGCGCCTGACCTTCCGGGGTGAGAGCGCAGTGCCCTGCGTCCTGCGGCGCAACGGCGAGGACACCACGCCGTCCGCGCTGGTGTACGCCGGAGATTCTATTGAATTTACGCCTGCCGTCCCCGGAGCAGCCGCTCAGCGGACGCCGGCGGACCTGCTGGGCATAGACTATGCGGGCGGGGTGCTGATCAACGGCCACCCGGCGGCGCTGGATACGCCCCTGCGCTCCGGGGATCAGGTGATCTCCACGGTGAGTGCGCCTATTCCGGTAGAGCCGGAAGCACCGGAGCCGGAGAAAATGCCGGTGTGGCAGGAGCGCGCGGCCCCTGCGGAGGCTCCGGCGACGGGGTCGGTGCGCAGGCCGCTGTTCCTGTATCTGAACGGGGAGCCCCTGGTGCTGCCCGGGAAGACGGACGGTGCGCCCTATTTCCTGATGGATCTTCTGGATCGGTCCGGCATCGACTTCGAGACGCTGGATGTGCCCCTGGTGCTCCAGGTGAACGGGACGGACTGTCCCTTTACGCAGGAGCTGCATAACAACGACCAGGTGACGATCCGCCGCGGACAGTGATTTCCGGGAGCGCTGTGCTCCCGCGCGAAACGAGGATTAGTTAGATGAAAAAACAGACCAAACTCCTGCTGCTTATACTGCTGGCCTTAGGGCTGCTGACCGCCTGTAAGAAGGGCGACGGCCCCCTGGAGGTCTATGACCTGGGGGTGAGCGCGGAGGACAATGTGGTGGCCCTGGACAGCATCCTGGACGAGGGCGAGGCCACCCTTTTCTCCATTGACGCGCCTATTGATTCCGCCATTGCGGAGAAGCTGGGTATCTCCCATACCTACCACTACCGGGAGATGGATGACCCCGCGGAGCTGTCAAAGCGGTATATCGCGGTGTTGATGAGCGATGAGCAGGGCTTTACGCCCATTGATGCTGAGAACCACAGGCTCACCGACGAGCCGAACACCGATCTGCTGGCGGGCTCCGTCGCTCTGGGCAAGACCGCTGTGGCCACCGCCGGAGAAGAGGGGGAGGCCCAGATCCTGCGGGTGGTCGTGGGCTGGTCGGAGTACGCGGTGGCTGTGCAGGTGGCCTATATCCCGGGCAAGCTGCTGGCTCCGGTGAAGAAGGATGAGCCCAAGGATGATGAGGAGAACCAGCAGCAGGAGGACGCCGGTCCTACCTCTATGTCCGAGCAGATGGACTACTTCAACAGTATCGATCCCCGGAAGCTGGGCCTGGAGGGCGATGACATGCACGCCTACATGGTCTTCCCTCAGCAGGCGTGGGTGCTGGTGGACGGCGTCTCCTGCCGGGAGATGGGGGTGTACCTCCAGGATGTGCAGACCGCGACCAACGTCTATATGGGGACGTTTTATCTCAGCAGCGATATGACCCGCATCTACGAGAAAACGTCGGACGGAAGTATTGTACAGTGTTCGTTGGAGTAACGGGTGTTCCCTGCACCGGCTGAAATCAAGAGGAAAGGAGACTTGCAACGATGGATATTGCTGCCGCAAGTATGAGCTTGAGCGAGGCGCAGTTTTCTGCGGCCTATGATACGGCGATGGTCAAGAAGTCGATGGACAACATGGCAAGTCAGGCGGAAGCTCTGATCAACGACATGCTGGCCGCCGTACCGGCTCCCGGTCAGTACGGTTTTGATGTATACGGCTGATGGAGTCTAAAAAAGTCCGGCGGCACTGAAAAGTGCCGCCGGACTTCTGCGTGTCAAAAAAGATGCTTCGCATCTTTTTTGAATAGGTTTCGCTACGCTCTGCGCCTCGGTTGTGCGCTCACGGCGCACAATTCGACGCTCGCTCCGCGCAAAGTGTTTTTCCCACGTACACGCCGCGGGAAAAACGATTTGATGCTATTTCGCCGCTGCGGCGGCGAAACTCCTGCGGAGAGCTTTTTTGGTACCCAATTTCCGTTCGGGTATGTTAGAGTGGTTGTGCATCTTCATTGAACTCCAAGATTAGACAAAGCATCCAGAAGGGTATGCCACTGCTTTTGCAATTCATCATATTTCGCCCGACCGGCGGCTGTGATCCGGTAATACTTCCGGATGGGGCCATTGGAGGTCGTGCCCACATACTGCTCTGAGCAGCCCTCATGGCAAAGCCCCCGAAGGATGGCATATACGGCGCTCTCCTGTGTATCAGGAAAGGCACCCTGGAGACGGCGCAGCAGGTCATAGCCATATTGATCTTCCTGGACAAGAAGATGGAGCAGGCACAGCTCAATAAGGTCCTTTTTCAGCATAGGGCCACCCCTGTGCCAGCCATGCCTAAAGCGGCAGCTATGGTGCATCGGAGCATAAGCTGCCGGAATGATTCCTCGGGGTTGGTGATGACCGGTATTTGCGACCACTCCAGAATCGTCCGGGATATCAGTATGGCGGCCATAGCCAGCACATAGACCGCCGCCCACCGGCGGTCTCCGGTTCGGGCCTTGATCAGACTGTAAACGCCGGTGAGGGCAAAGAGAGAACAGCTATAGCTCATAGCGAACTGTAACAGGTAAAGAGGCCCAGCTTCAGGGCAGACCCAGGCCGGAACCCCTTCCCACGTCCCCAGGAAAGCGTCAAGGTTCCAAAAGCAGGACCAGTAGAACAGCAACACGCCGCCGGTATAGAGCAGGAGGACTGCCAGCAGGATGGGGACCGCTTTTGGGATATGTTTTGCTTTTCGCCCCTGGCGGCGGAACCACACCAGAGCCGCTATGATCCCAGGAACAAATAAAATGTAGCAATAGAAAATCTGCTCTCTCCAGTGTCTGAAAAGACCATCCCGAAGCACACACCAGAGGAGCACAGGGCTGATCAAGGAGCTATTGACCTGCATCAGGATACAGACAAGCATAATGCCGAACACAGCCAGCCAGACATAGTACTGTTTGGGCTGTGCCAGCGCCTTTACCACATCACAGGGCTTGCCCAAGTCCCGGATCAGTTCTTCCATGGACCGGGGCGGGATGGCTATGATGTCGTGATAGTCGGCGATCACGTCCGAAGCCTCCTGCCAGGGGAGCATCCACCTGGCCCATCTCGACAGCTGTGTCATGTAATCTTTTCTCATAGGAGCCTCCCTTTCACTGACTACTATTAAAAAAACTATTGATAAAAATATAGTAGTTATGAAATTACTATAACACCTGATGGCGGCGCTGTCAAGTGGCTGTGTTCGGAAACGACAAAAAAGTTCTTTTTCATTTAAATCCTCCATGCTATTGATTTTTGAACTTCCGTGATATAATATGCAATAAATGCTGGAACATTATGGAAGGTGAATATTTTGACGGTTCAATTCTCATACAAAGAGGGTAATCTTCCCATTCAAACAATCATTGGTGCATCTGGAGAATTATTTGCTCTCGGGGCAGAGTGTAATTGGAACGAAGAAAATAACGGACTTAAAGTTAAGGCCTCTGCATTAGTTGGTGGTGGCTTTTCTGTAGGTTTTGAGTGAGGAATGCTCCTATGGCCCAGACTACAATCTATAAAGAAGAATCAACAAAAAATCAACGCTTTTTTTGTGATAACATTTTAATTGGTACTGCAAAATATACATCTGGCTTCGCTAGGAACGAAATTGTGATTTATCAACATGATAAACCAATATTACGATTTACAGAAACAAATCGCATGATTTGGTTTATAAAAAAGTGTCTTCCATGTATCATTTGTGTTTTGACTTTTTTTTAAATTGGACACCGTTTTTTTTCTTTATTTCTCTCGCATTGATACTTCTATTGAAAAGACAATATACTGTATTTGAGGATAACAAAAAAGTTGGCTACACGAAAAATAAATGGGTAAAGGCCATGCGAGATTTTATCCTCTATGATGACCACTATTGTGTGTCAATACATAAAAATGAACAATTTTCACTGTTAAAAAATGGAAGACAGATCGCTTTATACTCAAAAGAACCTGTTAAAATCCTGAATTCGAGGCCAAGCACTTATCATGTCAGCTATGCTGGTTCAGAACGGATTGAAATTATTGAGTTGTTTTGTCTCATTATTGATTTATTCCTCTTTACTGATTATGATGGAACAACTACACTAAAAATAATTGTTTCTCGTGACCCCCACCCAGAGTACACACAGTGGAAACCAGAAGAAAAATAAATACTTCAAACAAGCGGGGCTGCCATGTTTATGGTTGGCCCCACTTCGTATACTACACTTGGCGAGTACATATTCTGAGCAAATGAAAATTGCAGTCTTGCCCTCATGGGCAGTATTATGTTCAGAAACGACAAAAAACCGCTTGCGGAACGTGGGAAAATGTGCTATATTATAACTACTGCGCACCCGAGAGGAGGGAGATGCCCGTGGCAGAGAAAAAAGGGATCAAAATCGCGGCCCAGAACCGGAAGGCCCACCATGATTATTTCGTGGAGGACCGCTATGAGGCGGGTATTGAGCTCTATGGCACGGAGGTCAAGTCCATCCGCGCCGGGACGCTGAATCTGAAGGACGCCTACTGCATTGCCAAGAATGGAGAGATATACCTTCACGGGATGCACGTGAGCCCCTATGAGCACGGCAACATCTTCAACAAGGACCCGGTCCGGCCCCGCCGTCTGCTGATGCACAAGCGGGAGATCAATAAACTCCAGGCCCTGGCCCAGCAGGACGGGTATGCCCTGGTGCCTTTGAGCGTGTATTTCAAGAACGCTCGGGTGAAGGTGGAAGTGGGCCTGTGCAGAGGTAAGAAGAACTACGACAAACGGGACGCCATCGCTAAACGGGACGCGAAGCGCGACATGGATCGGGCGATGAAATCCTACAACCGGTAGAATAGAAGGAGAAAAATACCATGAGCAATCCGATTGTGACCATTACGCTGGAAAACGGCCAGGTGATGACGGGGGAGCTGTACCCCGAGAAGGCTCCCAACACGGTGAATAATTTCATTGCCCTGGCCAACAGCGGCTACTATGACGGGCTGACCTTCCACCGGGTGATCCCCGGATTTATGATCCAGGGAGGATGCCCGGACGGCACTGGCATGGGCGGTCCCGGGTATTCCATCCGGGGGGAGTTCTACGGCAATGGGTTTGAGAAGAACGATCTGAAGCACACGCTGGGCGTGCTGTCCATGGCCCGGTCCATGCACCCGGACAGCGCGGGAAGCCAGTTCTTCATCATGGTGGACGCCGCGCCCCATCTGGACGGCCAGTACGCCGCCTTTGGCAAGATCACGGAGAACGCCGAAGCCGCCGTGGAGATCTCCCGGGTGCCTCGCTCCATGATGGACGACAAGCCCAAGAAGCCTCAGGTAATCGCCTCCATCCGGGTTGACACCCAGGGAGAGGAGTACCCGGAGCCGGAGAAGAAGTAACGGGCTGTTACCTTAACTTGTTTCCTTCCCGGGCTGTGCTATGCTCAGCCCGGATATCCGGGGGTGTACCGGTTTCGACGGGGATGAGGAAGCGGGATCAGCGGGCGGTGGCGCCTGGCCACCTTAAAACGGGCACCTTTATAAATTAAAGAACAACAATAGAACTGTTCTTGCTGCTGCCTGATTAGGCGCGGCCGTCTGACCTGAGAGTACCGCGGCTCAGGAAAGGCGTCGTTTAGCGGTGAACGTGAGTACGGAAAGAGTTGACCGTGCCATGCATCATGACTCTCACCTGACCGGCAGGCGTGACGGCCTGCCTGCCGGAAGGGGAACAGGGAGGATTTAGCCTCCCGGAATGACCGTCTGCGCCCGGAGAAAATCCCGTGAAATTGTTTTCGGACAGGGGTTCGACTCCCCTCACCTCCACCAAAATCAAAAGTGGCGAACTTTGAGATTCTGATTGCAAAGAACGTGTTCGCGCTTGTCTACCGCACGGCGGTCTATGGCCGCTGAAAAAAGAACCTGGGACGGTACGCCGTCCCAGGTTCTTTTTATTTGGGCCCAGCCGTCCGCTGCGCAGACGCCGCCCGGTTATCCCCCCCTAAGAGGGGGCCCCTACCGGGCGGAAGCTGGAATGAAAAATTTTCCCCGCTGCGGCGGAAAAGGGAAATTCTGACGGACAAAACCGCCCTGCGGCATGTATTTTCCAACATGACACGCCTTGCGGCAAAAGGTGTGGAAATACATGCCACTAAAAAAGCCGCTTCCCGCCGCACGTTTCCACAGTGTGGAAGCATTTCCACAATTATTAGCCCCCAAAGGGGCATAATGTGGAAATTAAAAATGCGGCTCAATCAGCGGCAAACGGCGGCAAATCAGCCACCCGTCAGCGCCGCATAGCGTAAACACTATGCGGCAACGAAAAGGGCATAAGGGGCGGCGACACATGGATGCAATCCGCTTCGCGTCTTGAATCCATGTGCCCGGCATAGCCGGGGCCGCTGGCCGGGTCGCTTCGCTCCCCCGGCCACCCCGAAACGCTCCACGTTTCGGGGCCCTTACTGCGCCGGAAAACAATCGCTGTGCGATGGTTTTCCGGCTTGCCCTTGGTCAGTCTGCGGACTGACCAAGGATGCCCAAAGGCCGCTTTGCGGCCAAAATTCGCGCCGGCTCCTCGGACAAGCCTCGGAGCCAGAAAAAAGCGGGGCAAAGCCCCGCAGGCGGCCCTTTGGGCCGATGGTAAAATATTCGGTCACAGGTCCGGGAAAAATGCGCCTGTTTTACCCCTTTTCTCTCTGTGACCCCGGTAATTTGCGCCCGAAGGGCGCGGTCCGCTTTTTGATGCGGTATAAGCCCTTCCCGGTAATATAGCCTACTGCTCCCGGCAATAAGCCTGAGCGGATAGCCAAAGTTGTCGGATTTTGCTTGCAATCCTTCGGGCAGTAGGTTATAATACATACACGAGACACAAAAGCAAAGGCAGGGCGCGGAGGAATCCTACCTCCTCCACGCCCCTATGCAGGACGAGTTGGCGTCCCACACAGCAGAATTACTGCACCCAAAATCCATTATAGCGGTTTTCCCCACGATTATCAAGTATCAAGCGGGAGATTGCTGGAGTTGTGTGTAGCTTTTTAGCGGTGTAGGGACTATATCCCTGCGCCGCTTTTGTTGTCTCGGCGGGAACGCCTGCGGGGGCCGGGAAGGGGAGTACCACCCCCACGGGTAAGTACCGCTGAGAACAACAGCCGCCAACAGCGGCACGACAGGAGGATAATTTATGAAGCGTGGAAAAAGGTTCGTATCACTGGCGCTTGCATTGGCGATGATTTGCAGCCTTATGGTCAATGCAGGCGCAACGGAAGCACAAGAAGAAATCAAGGCACAGCTTAGCTATGACATTACCGTTAGCTACAACGGCGAGACGCAGGCGCTGACGGATGCTGCTGGAAATATTGTCTACCCCATCTCATTCAACGGTACGACCTATCTGCCCGTTCGTGCCGTCAGCTATGTGCTGGGTATTGCGGTGGATTGGGACGGGGCCACGCAGACGGTCCAGCTTAGTGACGGCGAAGCCGCCGCCCCCAAAGCGGTGCCTGTTTCCGATGCTCCCAGCGGGTCAAAGGACGTCACCGCCCAGCTTAATCCCGGCATCACCGTGAAGTACAGCGGAGAAGTCCAGACTATGACGGATGCCGCCGGGAATACGGTCTATCCCGTGTCCTACAACGGCACCACTTATTTGCCCGTTCGTGCGGTCAGCAATATGCTGGGCGTTGCGGTGGATTGGGATGGAACGACTCAGACGGTTTTGCTGAGCACAATCAAAGGCGATGATACCACCACGAACAACAAACCGGCTGATATTGCCATCACCAGCAGCAACCCGGACGAAGTCCGCGCTATGTTGGAAGCGAATGGTTTTGATGATTCCGCGATTGCTTCCATTTTAGCGCATATCGATAATGCAAGTCCTGATAACCCCCTTATCATTCATCTTAACGGAAATAGCGGCAATGGAAATGATTTCGACGATGGACTCCTTGATAGATTTGAAACCAGCGCCGACGCCAATGTTTTGGGCGACAGCTACATCGGTTATGACTGGGCTGAAATCGACTGGTCTACAGCCAATGACGGCTATGTTCGTGTCAAGTGGACAGAAAACGTAGTCGACCATGCCGTATGTACTGTCTATTGGGTCGAGGACGGCAAACTCCAACAGAGGAACTGGTATCTGAACATCGACCAGTGCCTTGGTAAGTGGATGAAGGTTCCCTTGACTGCTGGAAGCCGTGACTATGCCGTTATTGTCGAGATGCTTTACTTCGATGACGATATTAACGAGAACATGACGGACGAAGAGGCTGACGCCATCTGGCGCGAGCATCTTTGCACAAAATTCAGCGCCAACATAACTGATCCTGATGCCTGGATGCTCCTTTCGTCGGTTAAGGCTGATTATGAGAACGCACCCATCGCCTGCGCCAAGGCCCTTGAACTGGCAAAGAACTGTACGACCGATGCTGAGAAGATCACCGAAATTTTCAACTATGTTGCCAAGCTCATTACATATGATAAAGCCCTGTATAACAGTGAAAAGGATCGTGTCGCAAAAGGTGAAAGCCAGCTTGCTGTAAATGGCGGACGTAACCTCAACCCGGATTTTATCATGACGAGCAAAAAGGGCGTCTGTGAACATTATGCTACCCTAATGGTTGCTATGCTTCGCAGTGTCGGCGTGCCGTGCAGGATGGTTCATGGCACCATGAAGCTAAGCGACGGCACAACAGACGGCCATGCGTGGGTCGCTGTCAAACCCGAAACCGGAAAGCTGAACATGACCGCCTTGGGCGCGGGTATGGAGCCGGACGGCGAGTGGATCCGCCTCGATCCTACCAACGGACTGAAAGCCCCCAAAACAACGATGAACGACAACAACTATCACGTAAGCTATTACGAATAAAACTCCAAAAAGAATCCCCTGTACTCACTTTGAGTACAGGGGATTCTTTTTCAAAGCGCATTGACATTATGGCACAAACGATCAATAATATGAACGATCAACCGATTGACCGGGAACGTTAGCACTGGAGCGCAAGACTGTCAAGGCATCGGCTTCGCCTCGCCTGCGGCGGCCTTGACAGTCTCACGCTCCAGTGCTTTTTTGTAGTCAAGAGGGGCTGAACGCCCCCCCTTTGGGAATACTTCCCCGGTCCGTTCATTCCACATTTTTTGAGGAGAGGAAGAAAGAAATGGCTAAGAAATTTGTTCCGAACAATAACGATTTTGCGATAGCGTATTATCGGTTTTCGTCCCACGCACAGTCTGACGCTTCCATCCAGCAGCAGCGGGACGCTGCGCAGAAGTACGCCGCCGGACACGGCCTGCAAATTATCAAAGAGTATAAAGACGAGGCTATCAGCGGCACCACCGACCAGCGGCCGGGGTTTCAGTTGATGCTTTCCGAGATTGGCAAGATAAAGCCCGGTGCGCTTATCATCTGGAAAACGGACAGGCTGGGGCGCGACAGGTATGATTTAGCCATTGCAAAAAAGTATATCCGGGACGCTGGCTGCACCATCCACTATATCGCGGAGCCGATAGCAGGGGACGCGCCAGAATCCGCGCTGATGGAGGGCGTTCTGGAATCTATGGCCGAGTATTACTCGCGCCAGTTGAGAACCAACATCAAGCGCGGGCACCTCTACAACGCGCAGAATTGCCTTTACAACGGCCACAAGACCCTTGGCTATGCGGCAGAGCCCGCACCGGAGTTTGGCAAGGATAGACAGCGTTATGTCGTTGACCCGGTAACGGCCCCTTTTGTGCGGAAAATTTTCGAGGACTACGCCGCCGGAAAGCCCATGGTGGATATTGCAAAGGAGCTGAACGACTTGGGCATGACCACTGTGCGCGGAAAGCCGTTTACCGTCAATTCTCTAGCACATATTTTGAACAATCGCGCGTATATCGGGGAATACCGCTATGGCGATATTGTCACGCCGGACGGTATGCCCGCCATTGTCTCCCAGGAGGTATTTGAAGCCGCGCAAAAGCGGTTGATACAGAACAAGCGGCAGGGCGGCCAGCGCGCGAACGGCCTGACCCCGGACGATACCCCGCGCTTCTGGCTGACAGGAAAGCTTTACTGCGGGAAGTGCGGAACGCCCATGCAGGGGTGTTCCGGTACATCGGGCCACAGCGGGGCAACGTATTATTACTACGCCTGCGGCACGGCAAGGAAGAAAAAGTGCTCGCTGAAGTATGTGAAAAAGGGCAAAATTGAGGGCATAGCCTGTTTTATACTGTCGCGATGCCTGAATGATTATGAATTGCTTGCGTCCCTGGCGGTTGATGTGGCGGCGTACTATAAGAGAGAGCATGAGGACAAAGGCTATATCGAAGGACTGAAAGCAGAACGGGCGGAAACCGAAAAGGCGCTGAATAATCTTGTGCGGGCGATAGAGCAGGGCATTTTCTCCGAGGCAACACAGGCACGTCTTATGGAACTGGAGGGCCGGAAAAAGGCATTGACAGAAGCCATCGAAGCGGAAGAAATCAAACGCGCCATAACGAAAAACGAGGTCAGCATTCAGCACTTTTTTGACGAGTACAAGAACGCCGACCTTAACGACCCGGCAGTGAGGGACTATCTGCTGGATTATTTCGTTGACAAGATTTTTGTCTATGACGATAGGGTTGTTTTGTCGGCATGGTACGGGGATGATAAAAAAGAGGTTTTGTGGGGCGATATTGATATTGCGCTCAAAAATGAGCGGAAACGGAAAAAAGGTTCGAGCGCTTCGGAGTTGGTTCCACCAATGAGGTCGGCAAATTTCGACAAGAAATTTGCCGACCTCTCTTTTTGCAGAATTTATAGTCACCACAGTTGAAAAGCGGTAAAGAGGGCATCATCGAAAGAAGAAACTGTGGGAAGGATTTTGCGTAAAAAGCGTTTTAGCCAGGCCCAGAACTTTTCAATGGGGTTGAGTT
>JAAVHD010000018.1 GCA_014799915.1 Oscillibacter sp. | reverse complement strand
CTACCACAGGCTTCCTGGTTTGTCAAGTACTTTTTTCGACTTTTTTCAAAATCTTTTTTCGTACTCGCTTACCAGCGGGCCTCTCGCCGAAAGCTTGATTAGTTTACCACAGCTTCCAGCCTTTGTCAAGCCCTTTTTTCGATTTTCTCAAAAAACTTTTTCAAGCCTTCNGAGCCAACCGCGCCTCTCGGCGACAGCTCGCTTAATATACCACTGCCAAACCACTTTGTCAACACCTTTTTTCAAAAAAATCAAAATTTTTCCAAAATTCCTCNCGCCCCTCCTCTGCCCCAGCCGGTTGAGAACACAATTCACATACTTTTTCGCAGGATTTGGGATTTACAATGTGGATTTTCCCTATATACTTTTGATTAGGAATGGTATATTCTTCTTATTAGATATAGGAAAGGAGGCCGACCCTTGCGTTTTACAAAAATGAANGGCGCCGGCAACGACTTCATCATCCTGAATAACCTGGAGGAACATCTGGATCACGAGCTCTTTCCCTCCATTGCCCGGACCCTCTGCCACCGGCATCTCTCCATAGGGGCCGACGGTCTGATGGTAGTGGAGGCTNCCACCCAGGGCGGCGACTACCGGATGCTGTTTTACAACTCCGACGGTTCCCTGGGCGAGATGTGCGGCAACGGCGCACGCTGCATCTGCCGTTANGGCTATGAAAACGGTCTGGCGAAAGAGACGCAAACCGTGGAAACTCCTTCCGGCCTTGTCACCGGCCGNCGGATCGACCAGCGGAACTACCGCATCCGCCTNACGGACCCCAGCGTCATCCGTCTGGANTACCCGGTGGAGGCCCANGGNAAATTCCACCCNTGCTCCTATATTGAATTGGGGACCCCCGGCCTGCCCCACGCCGCCGTCCCCTATCCCGGTCTGAGCCAGAAGACCATGGCCGACCTGCGGAACCTGGGGCGCGATCTCCGCTGGAATCCNGCCTTCCCTAAGGGTGCCAACGTCAATTTCTATGAGATCACCGGNCCCGACCAGATCACGGAGCTGACCTACGAGCGGGGCGTGGAGGATTTCACTTANGCCTGCGGCACCGGCACCGGCTCGGTGGTNCTGGCTCTGACCCTGATGGGNAAGGTCAGCGGCGAGGACGTAGCGGTCACGGTCCCCGGCGGCGAGCTGCGGGTCACCATCGACCGGGACGGCGAAACGGTGAAAGCCATCTGGCTTACCGGCCCCACCAACATCGTCTGTGAAGGCGAGGTCCGCGACGAGGACCTTCATATATAATATGTTATCTGTTTTAGGAGGAACAAAAAATGAGCGCTGAACTCAACAAAAAATCTATCGCAAAGAACTACGCTTTCCTTGCCNTTATGCTGGCCGCCATGATTCTGGGCTGCATCGTGGGNTGGATCTTCCCTGCCGCCCGTGATGCAGACGGCAGTATGATCTCCGGCAGCGGAGCCACGGTCATCAAGCCCCTGGGCACCGTATTCATCAACATGATGTTCTGCATCGTGGTTCCCCTGGTGTTCGCGTCTATCTCCAGCGCTGTGGCAAACATGAAGAGCCGCAAGCGCGCCGGTAAGATCATGGGCGTCACCGTGGCAACCTTCGTTGTCACCGGAGCCATCGCCGCCGTCATNATGTATATCCTGATGCGCGTCTTCCCGCCAGTTCTGACCCCGTGGAGCGAGATCCCCACGGAGGAAATGGGCGAGTACGCCAGCATGAGCGAGCTGATCGTGAACTTCTTCACCTCCAGCGACTTCGTCGGCCTGCTGAGCCGCCGCGCCATGCTGCCGCTGATCGTTTTCTCNCTGCTCTTTGGCTTCGCGGTGAACCTCAACGGCGGACAGAGCACCCCNGTGGGCCGTTTNCTGGAGGATCTGACCAACGTGATGCTGAAATTTGTNAAGATCGTGACCTACTACGCCCCCATCGCTTTCTTCGCCATNTTCGCCGACCTGGTTGCCACCTACGGTTCCGAGGTCATCACCAACTACGGCCGCGCCATGCTGGTCTATTATCCCCTGTGCTTCGTCTATATCATCACCGCCTGGCCCCTTTTCGCCTGGTTNGGCGGCGGCAGGCACGGCATCAAGACCATGTTCCAGCATATCGCCAAGCCCGCCATTGTCTCCCTGGGNACCTGCTCCTCCGTGGCCACCATCCCCACNAATATGGAGGAGGCCGCTGATACCGGTATCTCCAAGGANGTCAGCGACATGGTNCTGCCNNTGGGCGCGACCATGCACATGGACGGTTCCTGCTTCTCCTGNGTGCTGAAGATCGCCTTTGTTATGGGNGTGTTCGGTGTGCCCTTCGAGGGCATCGGGATGCTGGTCAAGGTCGTTCTGGTTGCCGTNCTCTCCTCCGTGGGCATGAGCGGCGTACCCGGCGGCGGCTACATCGGTGAGTATATCATCTGCTCNATCTTCTTCCCCAANCAGATGGAGATGGCGTTCCCCATTCTGGTTGCCATCGGCAACCTGGTNGATCCTCCGGCAACCATGATCAACGCCGCAGGCGACTATGTTGTTTCTTATATNGTTTCCCGTTTTGTGGATGGGAAGGATTGGCTGGAGAAAGCTCTGGCAAAGAAGTAATCAAAAATTGGGAGCCGCCCGGCGGGCGGCTCCCTTTCTTATGCCGCCGCTGCGCGGCGGCCCTGGCTTAAATCTTATTTTAGATTCGCCCCTCGCCGGGGCGGGGGCCTTCTTTTCGCGCGAGCGAAAAGAAGCAAAAGCTCGCTTAGGAAACTACGTTTCCTAAGGACCTTCCTGAATNACGGGGGGTTATTANTTACGCTACGACGTANCTGNTTTNNTTCTANNGNAGTGCTTACCCANATGCTCGNTGCCTTGCGTCTACCCGTTTGTTCTAACGAAGCCAGCAGCAGGATCCGCTTCTATTCTTACTGCCTGGCCACCGCCAGGGGATGATTTCATGCACCATCCATTCTACGCACCATCCCTGTAGGGGCGAGCATTGCTCGCCCGCTTCCAAAGGGCATATGCGCACAATCCGGGATGCACCCGTAGGGGCGGACATTGTCCGCCCGCTTCTCAAGAAGTGCACCGCATGACATTAGAACGGGCGCACACTGTGCGCCCCTACACAGATTGTAGATAGACGACAAATCATCAACCCCGCACTCCGGGGAGCTCCCCTCGTGTAATACGGTAGGGACCAAGTCAACATCCTAAAATAGACGCAAAGCAGCCGAAACCACACCCGTAGTTCGGTAGCCCGGACGGACTACAGGATGAGCGCAAAAAACAATTACCCCCGTAATAAATGAGGGAGTCTTGAACCGTAGGTTCAAGCGACTTTTTGCCTTCTTTTTGTTCGCACAAAAAGAAGGCGCAGGGTCCGGGGGCGCGGAGCCCCCGGGCCGAAGGGCAGAAGAATTTACCGTTTGCCGCTGAAGGCGGCAAAGATAACTCCCCTGCGGCATCGCAGCCAAAAAAAGCGGTGGCGGCCCCGCAGGGCCGCCAATTATGTATTATCCAAAGATCGGCAGAATCAACCCGACCAGCATCGCAACCACCAAAATAATAATGATCGCCCGGGAAATNATCTTAACCCANTTNTGACTCATTTTCCTCCAGCCTCCTCACTCAAAATTTTCTTNATNGCCTTCTCGGCCTTGCTCCTGGGGAGCATCAACTCATGCCCGCAGGTCTCGCACCGCAGCTTNATATCCATCCCCAGCCGCAGAACGACCCAGGTCTTCCCCCCGCAGGGGTGCTGTTTCTTCAGCTCCACCCGGTCGTTTAACTTCAGCTCCAGCAAGAAATCACCTCTCATCCTCAACGGTCAAGCACCATGCCGCATACACTGTCTTACCAAGAAAAACAAGGACGGTGTATCACATGCGCAGAAACGAATATCTACCGGAGGGCGCAGGCCCTCTGTTTCCGGAAAANCANCCCCTCAGCGNCCTNCGTCAGGCCATGGAGGACCAGACGGTCCTGGAGGGCCTGGCCNTCCGCTGCGACGCCCGGCGGGACCTGACCATCCGCTTNGGCGGCTATGAGGGGACCATCCCCCGCTTAGACGCCATCCATCCCGCCATCAGCGGNGCGGAGCGGGACATTGCCGTCCTGTCCCGGGTAGGCAAGCCCACCTGCTTCACCATCACCGGCATGGAGATCGACGGCGGCGGCAAGCCCCGCTTCACCCTCTCCCGCCGCGCGGCCCAGGAGCAGGCCATCACCTACCTCCTTGANCACAGTGCCCCCGGCAGCGTTTTGCCCGCGCGGGTGACNCANCTGGAGAGNTTCGGGGCCTTTGTGGACCTGGGCTGCGGNGTCACNTCGCTGATCCCTCTGGANAATCTCTCCGTCTCCCGGGTCTCNCACCCNTCGGACCGNTTCCAGGTAGGCCAGGACATCCTGGCCGCCGTCACCGANATAGACTCCACCGCCTGCCGCTTTTATCTGACCCACAAGGAGCTGCTGGGCACCTGGCTGGAAAACGCGGCGGGCTTCGCCCCCGGCGAGGCNGTCCCCGGCATCGTGCGGGGCGTCAANGAGTACGGGATCTTCATCGAACTGNCCCCCAACCTGTCGGGNCTCGCGGANTGGCGGGGAGACGTGCTNCCCGGCGACGCGGTGTCGGTCTACATAAANTCNATCCGCCCNGACACNCGGAAGATCAANCTCCAGATCATCCAGAACCTGGGNCCNGTCCAGGAGCCGGGAGAANTCAGATATTTNATNACTGACGGGACGGTGAATAACTGGGTNTATTAAGNNTCTCCCTTGATTTTCTCCCAGTACGCCCGCGCCGCCTGCTCGGTTTTATTATCCCCATATTGNTAATACGAAACCCCTGCCAGCTCGTCNGGCAGNTACTGCTGCCTGACCCAGTGTCCGGGGAATTCGTGGGGATAGAGATACCCCTGCTCCCGCTCCTGCCCGGTGGTGTCGGCGTGGACGTTTTGCAGCTCTCTGGGGACGGNCCCTGTCCGTCCCTTTTTCACGTCGCTCCANGCCGCGTTAATGGCGTTGACAACGGAATTNGACTTGGGCGCGGTGGCCAGCAGGATNGCCGCCTGNGCCAGCGGCAGCTGCGCCTCCGGCAGNCCCAGCTGCATGGCGTTATCCACGCAGGCCTTCACAATGGAGACCGCCTGGGGGTANGCCATNCCCACGTCCTCGCTGGCGGAGCACAGCAGCCGCCGGCAGGGCGTGATCAGGTCCCCGGCCTCCAGGAACCGGGCCAGGTAGTGCAGCGCCGCNTCNGGGTCGCTGCCCCGCAGGGACTTCATCAGCGCCGAGGCCAGATCATACATGGCGTCGCCGCCCCTGTCGTAGCGCATGGCGCTGCGCTGGGACACCTGCTCNGCNTCGNNCACGGTCAGCANCAGNNTNCCGTNCTCCGCCGGAGCCGCCTCNTANAGCAGCTCCACCGCGTTCATGGCCTTGCGCACGTCCCCGCCGCAGGCGTGGGCGATATAGTCCGGCACGCCTTCCTCCCATTCCAGAGGCAGGGGGCTGTCCTCCTGCACCAGCGCTAACGCCCGCTCCACAGCGGGNNGCACNTCGGCNGCGGTGACGGGCTTGAACTCGAANACCGTNCTCCGGCTGAGCAGGGCGGCGTAGACGTAGAAATACGGGTTTTCCGTCGTGGACGCGATCANAGTGATGGACCCGTTTTCCATGAATTCCANCAGNGACTGCTGCTGCTTTTTGTTNAAATACTGAATCTCGTCCAGGTACAGCAGNACNCCNCCGGGGGCCATNAANGTCCCCACTTCCCCGATNATGCCCTTCACATCCTGCAAAGACGCGGTGGTNGCGTTGAGCTTNTACAGGGTCCGGTGGGTCCGCTTGGCGACGATGTTGGCAATGGTGGTCTTTCCGGTGCCGGAGGGACCGTAGAAGATCATATTNGCGTTGGTCCCNTTTTCAATNAACCGGCGCAGCAGGGCGTTGGGACCCAGCAGATGCTTTTGTCCCACCACNTCNTCCAGCGACTGGGGCCGGATGCGGTCCGCTAAGGGTTGGTCCATGTGAGGTCGCTCCTTTCTGCCGGTGTCAAAGCTCCAACTCGTACCTGTAGTCCGTGAACTCCCGGCCGCTGCCCCGTTTCTTTTCGATCAGGGTCTCCGCGACATGGAAACCGAATTTCCTGGCNATGGCATTGGANCCGGGGTTCTCGCTGCTGATGACGANGGTNATCTTCTTCGCGNCCTGCCTNTTGGCGTNGNCGATCATGCCGCCCACCATCNCGGTGGCGTAGCCCTGCCGCCAGAATTTTTTGTGGACGCAGTAGGCAATATCGTACACGCCNTCNGCGGGGATGAAGCTGCATGTTCCGATGCGCTCGCCGGTGGACTTGTCCTCGGCGATGAGGTAGCAGCACTCCGGGTCCTCCCCCAGGGCCTGGATCTGGCGGAAATACTCGTCGCTGACGGTCTCCATGCACTCGTCCAGGAGGTATTCGCCCATCTCCGGGTCATTCCAGATGCTCAGGGCGAAGGAGGCGTCCGCCGGAGCNAAGCCCCGCAGGCAGAGGCGGTCCGTCTCAATGGGTTCGATCTTCATCTCANTTTCTCCTGCACTTCTCCGCGTCGATGGCCAGGACCACCATCAGNGCGCACAGGGCGTTGCNNGGGTCCTCCACNTCGATGANNTAGGTNTCNGTCCACTGGAACAGCTCCTTGCCNANNACGGCCACNAGNCCCTGGCTGGGNCTGGTGATGGAGTAGTCCCACTCNGTCCAGCTCCCCTCGATCTCCCAGTCGCTGCAATCAAAGGTGAACCGGGGCGTAAACAGGGTGAATTCCTTTTTCAGACATCCCAGGTACTCCCCATAAGCGGACAGCTCGAACTGCGGCAGGAAGGTCAGCACCCGCTCCTGGACAGTGCCGATATGCTGGCCTCCGGCGTCCAGGATGTGGAGACAGTGGCCCCAGCTGAGCTTACCCTCCACGGTAAAGAGCGTATTGCCGCTCTCATCATATATATCATAGCTGTCGAACCAGGAAAAAAAGCGCTGCTTGAATAGCATTTTCATAGGCGTCCCTCCTGTGGGAAAATTTGATCCTCTCCATTATAGCACGTTCCGGCCGCAAATCAATCCGTTTTTCCTGGATGCGGCGTATAGGAAAAATTCCCTCCGGTGAAGGAAATGTCCTTACCCTCGCTGTCCTTGTGGAGCGACAGCGTCTCCGTCCCGTCAAGGACAAAGCCCAGCCGCTCCAGAAGGCGGGCGGAGGAACGGTTCTCCAGTGCCGTCCCGGCGGAGAACCGCCCAATCCCCCGTGTTTCCGCCATATGCCGCAGCAGTGCGCCGCAGCTCTCCAGCGCGTATCCGTTCCTGTGACTGTCAGAATGGAAGCAGTATCCCATGTCATAGTTCTCGCTGTCTCCGTGGAAGCAGATGTATCCGATAAGCTCCCCGGTATCTCGGGGCAACACCGCAAAAAGCATCTGGTCCATTTTCGCGATCCACTGCCGCAGGGGCAGCTCGTCCACCGGCGGCGCACAGTCATAGACTGCTACATCCGAGTGGATGAAATCCTCTACGATCCGCTGGACCGCCTGCCAGTCGTCCGCAGTCATCTCCCGGATCAGCAGCCGCTTTGTGAAAAGCTCCATCCATCTCCCTCCTTTGCGTCTCCCATCATATCATATTTTTTCACCAATGGACAGATATTTTTATCGCAAACCGTCGAAAAGTATGATACAATAGCCGGGAGGTGATGGACATGAAAGACCAGCAGGCCGTTTCGGCCATTATTGAAGAATTGAAGAATCTCTACCCCGCCGCGGAGTGCTCCCTGCCCTTTGACCCGGAAAAAGCCTATGAGCTGCTGTTCTCCGTTCGCCTGGCGGCCCAGTGTACCGACGCGCGGGTAAACATGGTGACCCCCATTCTGTACGCAAAATTCCCCACCCTGGAAGCCCTGGCCAATGCCACCGAGGAGGAGGTCGGCGAGATCATCCACTCCACCGGCTTCTGGCGGGCCAAGGCCCGGGACATCGTCGCCGCCAGCAAAATGCTGCTCGAGGAGTTCGGCGGCAGGGTGCCGGACAACATGGAGGACTTGCTCCGCCTGCCTGGCGTGGGACGGAAAACCGCCAATCTGATCCTGGGCGACGTGTACGGTAAGGAGGGCTACGTCTGCGATACCCACTGCATCCGCATCACAGGGCTCCTGGGGATCACCGACGGCAGCAAGGACCCGCTGAAGGTGGAAATGCAGCTGCGCAAGTGCATCCCGCCGGAGGAGAGCAACGACTTCTGCCACCGGATGGTGCTCCATGGCCGGGCAGTATGCGTGGCAAGGAGGCCGGACTGCGAGAACTGCACCCTGCGTCCCTGGTGCGATCACTGGAACGGTGCAGCCCAGGCGCAATGACCAGCCGTTCAGACGCCATAAAAGGAGATTTCATGTTACATAGAGAAGAAATCATATGCTTATTGAACGAAACGGCGTTTGATATTGATGAATATTGGGTAACGTCAGGCGCGGCTATGGTATTGCATGGGATCAAAGAGACGACGCGGGATATTGATTTGGGCTGTACTTCCCAAATGGCGGATAAACTTGAAAGCGAAGGATATCATGTAGAAGTTCTTCATGATGGAAGCAGGAAAATTGCTTTTTCTGAGCAAATTGAGATATTTGAAAACTGGATTGAAGATAAAGTCATTTTATTGGAAGGGCTGCCGGTCGTCTCCATTGACGGGATGATAAGGATGAAAGAAGAACTTGGCCGGGAAAAAGATCTGGAAGATATTCTTCTCATAAAGGAATTCAGAAGCAGTAATCGCTGACGACATTTTCATAAAAGAGCTGGTTCCCCCCTCCCTGCGCGGGAGAGGGGAACATTTTTCATTCCCGGCACATATACTGGAAGGAAACCAAACCGGGAGGGTACGGTATGAGTCAAAGCAATCAATCCAAGCTCCAGCAGGCGCTGGGCGACAAAAAGATGATGGAACAGATCGTCAATTCCCCCGACGCCAAAAAGCTGGCCAATATGCTGACCCAGGGCACGAATGAGGCGTCCCTGCAAAAAATCGCGTCCAGTGCTGCCAAGGGGGACACCACTCAGCTGAAAGCGCTGATCCAATCCATCACCTCCACGCCCGGCGGCGCGGAGCTCCTGCAAAGGCTGGGAAACAGCTTTGGGCAAAAATAACAGAAAATCTTCGGAAAGGAGAGGGACAGAATGGGCGAATTTGAGGAAAAACTGAATTCTGTCCTCTCCAACCCGGAGGCCATGAGCCAGATCATGAATCTGGCCCAGTCCCTGAACCTGGGCGGACCGGGCGGAGACACCCAGCCGTCCGACAGTGAGGAAGCATCTCCACCCCCGCCGCCCGGAAACGCCGGGAGCACCAACGGGGAGGGCGGCGGACTGGGGGATCTGGCAGGCCTGCTGGGACAGATCGATCCCAAGATGATCCAGCGGATTCTGCCGCTTATCGGAGAGCTGAACGGCGGCGGGAATGACGAGCGGATGCAGCTGCTTTACGCCCTGCGCCCTTTTCTGAAGCCGGAACGGCGGGACAAGGTGGAGCGGGCCGCGAAAACGGCGCATATGATCCACATAGGGAAAAAGCTTCTGCTGTCCATGGGTGATCAAAATGTATAACCGGTACATACGCAATGACGCGGGTGTGTATGAGCGCATTCCCGTCGAGGAGGCCCCGCCGTTCGCCCCTCCCGGGTACGGTGACGGACCGCCGCCTCCACCCCCGCCGCCCGGAGGCCACCCACCCCCTAAAGGCGGAAAGGGCATCCTCTCCGGCATTTTGGATAAGCTCAACTTAAAGGACATCGACACCAGTGATCTTATTCTGCTCCTGCTGATCGTCCTGCTCTTCCGGGAGGGCGAGGACGAGGAGCTCCTGATTGCCCTGGGTCTGCTGTTGATCCTATAAATAAGAGCCGCCCTGATTGGGGCGGCTCTCGCTTATTTTTCTTCCAGCTTTTTGACCAGCGCTTCATCCGGCGTGACATAGGCGGTCTGATAGGGATCGTAGACCACCATCCCGGGCCGGGCCCCATTGGGCTTTTTGACGTTTCGGACCTGGGTGTAGTCCACGGCCACCTGTCCGCCCTCCCGTCCCTGAGAGAAGTATGCCGCCAGGGTCGCCGCCTCAGTCATGGACCGCTCGTCCGGCTCCTGGCCCTCGGTGCAGAGGATCACATGGGAGCCGTGAATCCGCTGGGTATGGAACCAGTAGTCCGACTTGAACGCCTCCCGGACCAGTTGGTCATTCTGGGTGTTGCTCCTGCCCACCAGGATCCGGAAGCCGCCGCTGGAGCGGAAGGCCCGGGGACGACTGGGGCCACGCCGGGGTCCTTTCTTTCCGGGAGCCACGCCCTTCAGATACCCCGCCTCCTGGAGTTCCCGGCGGATATCGAGAAAATCCTGCTCCGTCTCCGCTCTCGTCAGCTCGTCCAGGACGCTCTCCAGCCAGTCCCGCTCCCGGCGGGCCGCGGCCATCTGCTCGGTCAGATAAATTTCCGCCGTCTTGGCCTTGTTGTACTGCTTGAAGTACTTCGCCGCGTTCTGCTGGGGCGTCAGGAGCGGGTCCAAGGGGATTTCGATTTCCGCGCAGTCAGGATCATAGTAGTTCTGGGCCCGGAGGATCGTCTGGCCCCGCTCCATGCGGTAGAGGTTGGCGGTGATCAGCTCGCCGGAAACCCGCAGGCGGTCCCGGTCCTGGGTCTGGGCGTACTCCTTCTCCTGGAGAGCCAGCTTCCGCCTGGCCCGGTCCCGGGCGTTGGACGCGGCCCGGTGGAGATCCTGGCCCCGCTGGCGGACCCGCTCAATCTGTTCCCGCGTCTCATAAAAGGCGTCCAGCATGGGGGAAAAGGCATCCCAGCTCTGGCGCTCCATGCTTCCGCCGTATTGCTGGATGGGAAAATAGGAGTAATCCGACGGCTTACCGTCCCTGGACAGCATACAGGGCTGGAACTCCCCGGCATTGACCTGCTCCTGCCAGGTAAAAAAGGCGTCTTTCAGTGCGGCGGCACGATTACCGACGGGCATGTCTCCCCCCGCCCGGTCCGCAATCTCCCGGCAGACCAGAGGGGACAGTCCGAAAAAGCTGTCCAGCAGAAACTGGCTGGTTTCCCGGTCCGGGTTCGCCTCCCACAGCAGGCGGTCAAAACCCTCCGGATCAATTGCCAGCGGGTCCGCCTTCTCCTGGGCGGGGGGCAGGCGGTAGAACAGCCCCGGCAGGACCTGCCGCTTCTCGCTCATCTCCATGTCCACCCGGCGCAGGCAGTCAATAATGCGATCCTGGCCGTCCAGAAGGATCAGGTTGGAGTACCGGCCCATACACTCGGCTACCAGCTTCCGCCGACCCGGTTCCCCCAGCTCGTCCACGATGTCCAGGGTAAAAATCACCGCCCGCTCCAGGGCAGGCTGCTCGATCGCGGCGAGCCGCCCGCCCACCAGGTGTTTGCGCAGCAGCATACAGAACATGGGCGGCGCGGCGGGGTTCTCACGGGCCAGGCTGGTGAGATGCACCCTGGCCTGACTGGCCCCGGCGCAGAGGAGCAGCTTTTTATTGCCCCGCAGAGTCAAAATGACCTGATCCCGCGCGGGCTGCTGGACCTTCTCGATCCGCAGGCCCAGGATACTCTCCCGCAGCTCTTTCACTACGCCGGAGAGGCATATCGCATCAAGTGGCATCCTGTTCCTCCTCCATCATTACGGCAAACAGTTCGTTGATCCGGCCCTTCTCCCCCCGCAGGTACAGCCAGCCCAGCAGGCTCTCCAGGGCGGTTGCCTTCAGATAGTCCGAGCGGCTGGCGTTGTGGGGGATGGTGTGGACGTGGGCGTTGCGGCCCCGCTTGTAGACCGCCAGCTCCTCCTCCGACAGCAGGGGCAGGATCTTCTCCGCCCGCGCCGCCTGGGCGGACGCCCGCACCAGCTCTACCGCCGCGCGGTGGAGTCCCTTGCCGGTGGCTCTGCCGTGGGCGCAGAGCCAGGAGCGGACCAGCAGCTCATACACCGCGTCCCCCAGGTGGGCCAGTCCGATGCTGCTGATGGCCCGGATCTGGTCATCCTCTAAATGTATGGTAAAATAGTCGTTCATGTATTCACCCGGCTTAAAAATAGTTCTGTACTATCATATAAGCGGCAGCCGTTCCTGTCAATCCTTTCTTTCTCCACACGCTCGGAAGTTCCAAACTTTGTGTATATTTTCAACAAAAACCACTTGCAGTTTTTGGTCGAAAGTGCTATATTCAACTCTGCTTGAAAACATATGTAGATCACGAGGTATTCCTATGGAAGTCTTAATCTCACTGTCCTTCGCTCTGGTGGGCGGACTGCTGATGTCCCGTCTCGCCAAGAAGCTGAACCTGCCCGCCGTGACGGCCTATCTGGTGGCCGGACTGCTGCTGGGCCCCTACTGTATCGGTGCGCTGAATTTTTCGGGCATCGGATTCAACACGCCGGAGGAAGTGGCAAGCCTGGATATCATCTCCCAGGTGGCCCTGGGCTTTATCGCCTTCACCATCGGCAATGAGTTCCGCCTGGAGCAGCTCAAGCACATGGGCAAACAGGCCATCACCGTGGGCATCGCCCAGGCGGTCTTCACCACCCTCCTGGTGGACGTGGCCCTGGTGGCGCTGCACTTTATTAACCCTTCCCTGATCTCTGTCTCCTCCGCCATCACCCTGGGCGCCATTGCCGCAGCCACCGCCCCGGCGGCCACATTGATGGTGGTACGCCAATACAAGGCCGACGGCCCCATGACGAAGCTGCTGCTGCTGGTGGTAGCCATCGACGACGCGGTGGGCCTGGTGTTGTTCTCCGCGTCCTACGGCGTGGCTTCCGCTCTGGAGAGCGGGGCCATCAGCATCGTCACCGTCCTGGTAGAGCCCCTGATCGAGATCGTCCTCTCCCTGGCCTTGGGCAGTCTGGCGGGATGGGTGCTTTTCCGGGTGGAAAAGTATTTCTTCTCCCGCAGTAAGCGTCTGTCCATCTCTATCGGCTTCGTGCTGCTGACGGTTGGGTTGTCCATGGTGGAGTTTGAGGTGGGCGGCATCCGCTGCGGCTTCAGCCTACTGCTGGTTTGCATGATGACCGGCACGGTGTTCTGCAATATCTGTGACTTCTCCGAGGAGCTGATGGGCCGCGTGGACAGCTGGACGGCCCCCCTGTTTGTGCTGTTTTTCGTGCTGTCCGGCGCGGAGCTGAACCTGAACGTCCTCTCCAATCCCCTGGTGCTGCTCATCGGTCTGGTGTATATTGTTTTCCGCTCCCTGGGCAAGTACCTGGGCGCTTATGGCAGCTGCGCCGCCACCGGATGCAGCGAAAGCATCAAGAAGCACCTGGGCATCACCCTGCTGCCCCAGGCCGGCGTGGCCCTGGGCATGGCCCTGACCGCTCAGCAGCTGGCCGATGGGACGGTGGTGCGCAATGTGGTGCTGTTCTCCGTGCTGGTGTATGAGTTGGTCGGTCCCGCGCTGACCAAGCGCTCCCTCATCGCCGCCGGCGAGATCAAAGCCGAGGGCCGGACCAACGCCCGGAAGCGGAACGAAGCGAAAAAACCTGTTCATCTGGATTGATCAGGAAAATTTGGTCAATCTTCCCTTGACATTTTCTCCATCGGATGGTATTGTAAGAGAGTGCTCGAAAATGTACAAATTAGTCACCGTCAGGCGAAACCCGTCCGTCTTTTGGCTTTGCCGCAGTAGGCTTCTTTGCATTTATTACAATTCTTAGGAGGCAGATCAAGATGAACAACGGAACTGTAAAATGGTTCAACGCTGAAAAGGGCTACGGCTTTATCTCCAATGACGACGGGAGCGGCGATGTATTCGTCCATTTCTCCGCCATCCAGGGGACCGGCTACCGCACCCTCACCGAGGGGCAGAAGGTCACCTACGAGGTGGAGCCGGACCCCAAGAACAGCAGCAAGCTGCGCGCGGTGAACGTCACCGCCATTTGACGCGGCATATCCCGTAAAAAAGCGCGGGGCCCTTTTGGGCCCCGCGCTTTTTTACGCAAACAGGATAATTCCCGCATCGTCCTGCGGCACGATCCTCCGGGCAAGCTTCACTTTTCTGGCTGTTCCGTATCCCCCATGGTCCGGCGCACGTGCTCCTTGATCTTTGCGAAGGTCTCGGCGCTGAGATCGTGCTCTACCTTGCAGGCGTCAACGGAGGCCACATCCTCGCTGACCCCCAGGTAGACGAAGAAATCCGTCAGCGTCCGGTGGCGCTCATAGATGCGCTCGGCAATCTCCCGCCCGGAGGGCAGCAGATGAATGAAGCCGTCCTTGTCCATCTCGATATGGCCGCTCTCCCGCAGCTTCTTCATGGCTACACTGACGCTGGGCTTGGAAAAATTCAGTTCGTTGGCGATATCAATGGAGCGGACGACGCTCCGCCGCTGTCCGATCACCAGGATCGCTTCCAGATAGTCCTCTGCGGATTCATAGACGTGCATATTATCTCCTTTCGCCGCGCGGCGGCAGATCAGAAGGTTGACCGGTCCTTCGTTGGAATGCGGATCAAGCTCTCAGCAAAACATAAAAAGTTTCGTCCACCTTTTCAAAGGTGGCAGAGTCCAGGCGTTAGGCGGCCTATGGCCGCCCCAGCTGTCGGGCCGCCTGCGGCGGCCCACTAGGACAGCGTCCCTGGTCGCGCCCCGCAGGGCGCGAAACACCCCAAAAGCCGCGCCAAAAAATTCTTCATTATAGAACCATCCCAAATCGCGCGGCTTTCAAGCACATTTGCCGCTTACGCGGCAAACAGCGCCCGGGAGTTTCCGTCGAACGTTGATCCGCACTTACAGTATTATCATAGCACAAATCTCCCGCTTTCGCAAGAGCTCCCGCCAATTCCGCCTTGACAGCCCATACGATCTACCGTAAAATAGAAATCAGAAGGATGGGAGGCGTGAAAAAAGGAGGACGGCGATGGTAAAGGAGACGATCAACCGACAGATTCTCAGTGACCACTTGCACCGCGTATTGTTGGCCCTGGCGGGGATTCTCCTGCTGTTTGCCATACTGGCCCAGCCGGACCTGTCCCTGCTGCGGGGCTTCTGGGCGATCCAGGTCAGCGAGACAGGGCTGATCACCGATCCTATGGTCACCGGCGGCGTGGGCGCGGCGCTGCTGAACGCGGCAGTGGTGCTGTTTCTCTGCACCATGCTGATCCGGTGGATGAAGCTGCCCTTTACCGGGGCGGCCTTTGCCTGCCTATTTCTCATGGGGGGCTTCTCCCTGCTGGGGAAGAACCTGCTCAACATCGCCCCCATTGTGGTGGGCGGCTGGCTCCATGCCCTCTATAAGCGGGAGTCCTTCGCCAAATATGTCTATCTGACCCTCTACGGCACCTGTCTGGCCCCCATGGTCAGCTTTCTGCTGGTGCGGGTGCGGCCCGGGGTACGGTGGCTCTCCATGGCGGCCTGCGGCCTGGTCATCGGCTTCCTGCTTCCGGCCATTGCCCGGTTTACCAACAGAATCCACCAGGGCTACAACCTCTACAACGTGGGTTTTGCCGCCGGAATTCTGGGGCTGGGCATCGCCAGCGTCCTCAAGGGCACGGGCGTGGACTTTGATTCCGGCATCAGCTGGAGCCGGGGCGGGCACGGACTGCTGTGCGTCATGGTGCCCCTCATTCTGCTGGGGCTGCTGGGCGCGGGGATAGCCATGGGCTGCCGGAGCTGGGGCGCATACAAGCACATCCTCCACCACTCCGGCCGCGCGGTGGCGGATTTTATCATTCTGGATGGGCCGGGACCCACACTGGTGAATATGGCCCTGGTGGGCGGCATCGGCTTTGCCTATCTGCTGGCCCTCTATCCCTACGGCGTGCGGCTCAACGGACCGCTGGTGTGCTGCATCTTTGCCATGACCGGGTTCGGGGCCTTCGGCAAGCACCCGAAGAACGTGCTGCCGGTGATGGCCGGGGCGGTGCTGGCGGCGCTGCTGCTGGTGGCGGTGCCCATTACATCCCCCGGCGTGCTGCTGGCTACCCTGCTGTGTACCTGTCTGGCCCCTATCGCGGGACAGTTCGGCTGGGGCTGGGGCATGGTGGCCGGGTTTATTCACATGACGATCGTGCAAAATACCAGCATCCTCCACGGGGGGATGAATCTATACAATAACGGCTTCGCGGCGGGACTGGTGTGCATCCTGCTGATCCCCATTATCAAGTCCATGTCGCCGGAGCCAATGGAGGACTGAACAATATGAAAAAACGTATGTACCGGGCCCGCCGCCGGATGAACCATGTGGTCAACGAGCTCAGCCACGCTCTGCTTCTGGCGGGCAGCCGGGAGATCGACATGCGGCTGACAAAGGAGGACAGCGGTCTGCGGCTGCATATGGAGTCGGCTTTCTCCCCGGAGCATCAAAGGCGCATGGAGCACATGGCAAAACTGCTCCAGCCCGTATTCCGGGACCCGGCGGTGGTGGAGACCTACGGCGAGCTGCCCGGTGAGGACCAGTACAGCGAGGAGAGCGAGCTGGCCCTGGTGGGCCAGATGGTGGACGCCTCCCAGGTGATAGTAGACGCGGGCCGGGTCCGGATGGACCTGTTTCTGGCGTATTGATTCAATAATCAGCGGTAAAACGTGCATACTATCCTTGAAAGAGGGGGATGCACGGTATGGAATCCATCTGGACCAAGACGGCGAGTCTGCCGCAGTTTCCGCCGCTGGAGGGCGATCTGAAAACCGACATACTGGTCATTGGCGGCGGGATCACGGGGCTCTTGTGTACCTGGATGCTGCGCCGGAGGGGCACGGACTGCGCCCTGATTGAGGCGGGCCGCCTCTGCGGCGGGACCACCGGGTACACGACGGCCAAGATCACGTCCCAGCACGGGCTGATCTACCACCGGCTTGTTCGGGAGTTCGGGGTGGATGCGGCGCGGCTCTATTGGCAGGCCCAGGAGGCCGCGCTGGGAAAATACCGGGAGCTGTGCCGGGAGATCGACTGCGATTTTCAGGAGAAGGACAATTTCGTTTACTCCCTGGACAAGCGGGCAGAGCTGGAAAATGAGATGGAAGCCCTGGAAAGGATCGGCGCGCCCGCCCGGTTCGTCCGGGAGCTGCCGCTGCCCTTCCCCACCCTTGGAGCGGTCTGTTTCCCAAGACAGGGGCAGTTTCATCCGCTGAAATTTTTGGCAGCCCTCGCCGGAGATCTGCCTGCATACGAGCATACAAGGGCTCTGGAGTGGGCCCCGGGGGCGGTGCGCACGGAGCGGGGAACGATCCGGGCGGAGAAAGTCATTGTTGCCACCCATTTTCCCTTCATCACCAACCACGGGGGATATTTTCTCAAGCTCTATCAGCACCGCTCCTACGTGCTGGCCCTGGAAAACGGACCGGACATGGGCGGGATGTATGTGGACACCTCCAAAACGGGGATGTCCTTCCGCAATTACGGCGACCTCCTGCTGCTGGGCGGCGGGGGTCACCGGACCGGCAAAAAGGGCGGCGGCTGGCGTGAGCTGGAGCGCATGGCCCGGCGGTACTACCCCCACGCAAAAGAGGCCGGACGCTGGGCGGCACAGGACTGCATGTCCCTGGACGGTGCGCCATACGTGGGGCAGTACAGCAGGCGCACGCCGGGACTCTATACAGCATCCGGGTTCAACAAGTGGGGCATGACCGGGGCCATGGCGGCGGCGGAGCTGCTGACAGACCTGGTGCTGGGGCGGGATAATCAGCATCAGCAGATATATACCCCCTCCCGGACCATTCTGCGGCCCCAACTGGCGGCGAATATGCTGGAATCGGCAGTCAATCTGCTGACTCCCACCGTGCCCCGCTGTCCCCACATGGGCTGCGCGTTGAAGTACAACGCCCAGGAGCACACCTGGGACTGCCCCTGCCATGGGTCCCGGTTCACTGAGGACGGCACGGTGCTGGACGGACCGGCCAATGGGGATAAAAGAATGTGATGCCTTTTTATAAGTGAAAAATGTACAAAAAGTCCCCCGGTCACAGGACCGGGGGACTTTCTTCATTATGATTATTGCTCGACTTCCCCTTCCGCCTCCAGAGGACCGAAGTAGCCCCAGGACTGCTTCTCCGCCTCCACTGTGGTGGTCACACCCAGGACGCTGGCGGAATAGGTGAGCTTGCCGTTTTCGTATGTGAATGTCTTTGTCGTCTCGCCGGAGGCCACCAGGGCCGCAGAAGTCTGGGAGCTGTCATTCACGGACTCCCAGGAGTAGGGCTCAGTGCCGTCGGGGGGAGCGTCAAAGCTGCCCACCCAATAGAGGGAACGGCTCCGTCCGCCATCGGAGACCCAGTAGATCTCAATGGTGTCGCCGTTGATGTAGATCCCGTGGTAGGAGTCAGAGTCCACCGCTTCCTTCCATTCGCCGTACAGGTCCGGGGGGACGGTGTTGTTGCGCAACAGGAAGTCCACAAAGCCACCGCCGCCGATGCTGGGGTCCGTCTTGGTGAACAGGTAACCGCTGCCCAGGAAAAGCAGGATCGACAGGAAATAAGCGATCAGGGGCACCCTGCAGGATTTTCCTTTAATAGCGAACAGGATGATCAGGACCATAAAAATAATGCAGGCAAGGAATCCTACAGCGCCTGTAATAAAATACATCTGGCTTCCTCCTTCTGTGCCGCCCTCCGGCGGCGAACCACAATTCTATCCTATACTATATGTCTTTTTTCTCAATTCGTCAATATCAAAGTTTAACAAGACCACGGCGAGAGGACGAGATCAAATCAATTCCGCAGCCAGAAGGGCCGCCCCGGCCAGCGCATCCTGCCTGGGCGAGACGCAGCGCAGTTCCGGCGCTTTTTCCGCCAGGCACCGGATGAGAGATGTACGCAGATACGTATCATGCTCCAGCAGTCCACCCAGCAGAGCGACGTCACAGGCCATAAGCCCCAGCCGCGCGGTCACGGCACAGACGAGCCGGGCCAGTTCCTCGCCGTTTTCCCGGTAGATCCGCAGGGCGGTCCTGTCCCCGGCGGAAGCGGCCCGCCCTACCAGAGGGGCCAGACCGGCCAGACGGCTCTTGTCCCCGGCGTAAATCCAGGCGGTGAGTGCCTGAGGGGACCGGAGGCCCAGCTCTCCGGCAATCAGCTCTGTGAGAAGGGTATCCTCTCCCCGGCCATCCCACTGGCGGACCACCGCCGCTGCTGCGTCACGCCCCAGGGCGTAGCCGCTGCCGCCGTCGTCTATGAGATGTCCCCAGCCTCCGGCTCTGGCAAACTCGCCTTTGGCATTTTTCCCGCAGCAGATGGACCCCGTCCCGGCAATGAGAACACAGCCCGGTTCACCGGACAGCGCGCCGTAGAGCGCGATCTCGTGGTCACCCACCAGCCGCCAGCGGGCAATGCCCGCCCCCTCCATGGCCTGCGCCGTCAGGTCCTGTACCCTGGGATTGCTGATCCCCGCCGCGCCGATACACACGGCAATACAGGTCCCCATCCCGGCCAGGAAGTCCGTTATTTCAGTAAGCAGCGCGGAAAATCTTGCCTCGCCGGTGCTGTTGATGTTGAACGGCCCGAAGGTCCTCCGGCACAGCACGCCACCCTGTTCATCCCGGCACTCCACCCTGGTACTGGTCCCGCCGCCGTCAATGCCTGCGACAAATCTCATGACCTGTCCTCCCTCATGTCCGCTCATACAGGTGGTACGCCGTCTTCTCTTGGGCAAAGGCGGCGCTCTCACTCCGCCAACGCGCCAGGAGCGCATCCTTATCGCATCCCGCCGCCAGATCGCCGCAGCCGGTGAGCAGAGAGATAAAGGGAGTTCCATCGCTCCTGGGCGGCGGCAGAAACGCAGACTGCTCGGGATAGTACCGCTGGAACAGGTCCAGCAGCCGCACCCCCAGCTCCACCGGCCGCAGAGCCTGATGATCCGTCACATGGAGCATGAGGCCCCCGCAGGGAACGCCCTGGTGCTTGGAAGTGGTGGGGATGAAATAGACCGGCGTGGAAGCAACGCCCGGCAGCTTCAAATCGGAAAACCCCCGGACCATCTTCTCCCCGTCAATACCGGGACCGCCGATGATACGGAAAGGCGCCGCCGTGCCCCGGCCCTCCGAGAGGGTGGTTCCCTCGAAGATGCAGGTCCCCGCATAGAGAGCGGTCCCCTCGAAGGTTGGCAGGGACAAGCTGGGCATCTGCCAGATCTGCCCCCAGGTGGGGAACATCTCCCCATGCCAGCCATCGCAGGGGACGATGTGCAGGTCGCAGCCCAGGCGCTCCCGCTCGTTGACCATCCGGGCAAACTCCCCGGCGGTCAGGCCATAGCGGGTGGGGATGGGGCGGCAGCCCACAAAGCTCTGAAACGCGGACTGAAGCACGCCGCCCTCCACGACAGATCCTCCCAGCGGGTTGGGACGGTCCAGAACGACCAGCCGCTTTCCCGCAGCGGCGCAGTCCTCCACCATGTAGCACAGGGTGGAGAGAAACGTATAAAACCGCAGGCCCACGTCCTGCATATCGTAGACCAAAATATCGAATTTATCCAGAATCTCCGAGCGCAGACGCTTGCTGTCCGCGCTATAAAGGCTGTACACGGGCAGGCCCGTGGCGGGGTCCACGCTGTTGCCGGTGAGGGCCCCGGCGGCCTGGTCGCCCCGCACGCCGTGCTCCGGCCCCAGCAGGGCGGTCAGATGGCATATCCGCCCCAACAGGTCGATCGTCGCCACATTCTTACTGCTTCTGCCCGTCACCGAGGTCAGCAGCGCCACCCTGCCGCCGCTGAGCAGATCACGGTATTCCCCTATCCGGTCCACTCCATACCGTACCATAGCTCCCACGTCCTTTCTTAGTTCACATTCTTTCTGCTATTGTATCGTGGGCGGGGAGAAAGGTCAACAGGCCGCCGCAACTTTTTCGTTGACATTTTTCCGGGCGGATGCTATCCTCGTTTTGACATTCTACAGCGATACAAAGAAAGGAAGCGGGACAATGGATCACTATCTGGCAGGTCTGACAACGGAGACGGTAAACCCCAACACCCTGCGCATCGACGAGTGCGGGACGGAGGAGATCCTGCGCCTGATCAACAGCGAGGACGCCAAGGTCCCCCAGGCCGTGGCAAAAGAGCTGCCCAGCCTGGCCCGGGCAGTGGATCTGGCCTATGAGGCACTCAGGACCGGGGGCCGGATGTTCTACGTGGGCTGCGGCACCTCGGGGCGGCTGGGGGTGCTGGATGCGTCGGAATGTCCGCCAACCTATGGCGTTTCCCCGGAGATGATCCAGGGCTATATCGCGGGCGGGGATACCGCCCTGCGCAATGCTGTGGAGGGCAGCGAGGACGACAGGGAGGCAGGGGCCCGCCTGGTGCGGGAGATCGGGCTGACCGGCCGGGACGTGCTGGTGGGCATCACCGCCAGCGGCAGCGCGCCCTTCGTGCTGGGCGCTGTGGAAGCGGCCAGGGAGCGGAGAGCGGTCTGCATCGCGCTGGTGAATAACCCCGGTTCTAAACTGGGGGAGCTCTGCGACGTGACCGTCGCCCCCGTGGTGGGGCCGGAGGTCATCATGGGCAGCACCCGGATGAAGGCCGGAACGGCCCAGAAGCTGGTGCTGAATATGCTCTCCACCGCCGTCATGATCAAGCTGGGGAAGGTGTACAATAATTTGATGGTGGATCTCCGGGCCTCCAACCGGAAGCTGCGGGACCGGTCCGTGCGGATCATCGTCTCCGCCACGGGAGCCGGGCCGGAGGAGGCTGCGGCNTACCTGNAGCGGGCGNACGGGCAAGTGAAGNCNGCCATCATGATGTATCTCACCGGCNTGGACAGNACGGAGGCGGAGGCCCGTCTGGCCNCCAGCGAGGGGCGGCTGAAGCAGGCTCTGNCGGATACGCNTTTATGACTGCGCGGTTATTCACAGGGNNTGAACGCCTNCTGTAAAAGGAACAGCACACGGGCCGGGGATATNATCCCCGGCCCGTAAANTTTTTCATGTTCTCTACTCTGCCATCTCCGGCAGGCCAATGGGGTTCTGGCCCATCGCCTTCAGNGTNCGGTCCACCAGCTCGGCCATGGCCTCGTAGGCGTCCACCTGGTAGCGCCGGACCAGCTCCTCCCCGTCGGGGATGAACCGGTCAAAGGCAAACACCACCCGGCACACGCACTCCAGCTTCACCCGCTCCTCGTCTCCGCTGCCGAAGAACTTCACCACAATGGCCCGCTCCGGAATCCGGGAGTCAATGGGGTTCTGGACCACNAACTGGAGCTTGCTCTCCAGCTGGATATGCCCCGTACTGGACTGATTCGTATACAGGAAATGCAGGCAGTTGACTTCCTTGATCATAGAGNCCGCCCTCTTAGTCCAGGGGCTTCATGGTGGGGAACAAAATGACATCCCGGATGGAATCGCTGCCGGTNAGCAGCATNACGCACCGGTCGATNCCGATGCCCAGGCCGCCNGTGGGNGGCATACCGTACTCCAGNGCGGTGAGGAAGTCCTCNTCCATCATGCCCGCCTCNTCNTTGCCGCTCAAGCGGTCCGCNACTTCCTTCTCAAAGCGCTGGCGNTGGTCAATGGGATCGTTGAGCTCGGAGAAGGCGTTGCCCATTTCGCTGCGGCAGATGAACAGCTCNAACCGCTCNGTGACNCTGGGNTCCTTGGGGGANCGCTTGGCCAGGGGGGANACGTCCACCGGGTGCATGGTGATAAAGGTGGGCTGGACCAGCTTCTCCTCCACCTTCTGNTCNAAGCACTCNTAGAGCGCATGNCCCCAGGTGGGCTCCACGCCGTCCATGTCCACGCCNNCGCCNTTGGCGGCNGCCACCGCNTCGGCATCNTCCGTGATGCTCATGAAGTCCACGCCCAGNTACTNCTNNACNGCCTCNGCCATGCTCAGCCGGGGCCAGCCGGGGGTCANGTCNATGTCNTCNCCCTGCCACTGNACCTGATANCCGCCGCAGATNTCCTTGGCCGCNCCGCTGAGCAGNTCCTCNAACAGNTCCATCATGTCGTTGAAGTCNGCNNAAGCCTCGTACAGCTCCACGGTGGTGAANTCNGGGTTGTGCTTGGTGTCCATGCCCTCGTTGCGGAAGATGCGNCCCACCTCGTAAACACGCTCCAGACCGCCCACGATCAGCCGCTTGAGGTTCAGCTCCGTGGCGATGCGCATGTACATNTCAATATCCAGCGTNTTGTGGTGGGTNATGAAGGGCCGGGCNGTGGCNCCGCCGCTGATGGTGTTCAGCACCGGCGTCTCNACCTCCATATAGCCCCGGTTATCCAGGAAATTNCGCAGNTACTTGACAAAGGCGCTGCGCACCTCGAAATTCCGGCGGACCTCCGGGTTGACGATCAGGTCCACGTACCGCTGGCGGTAGCGGGTCTCNTTNTCCGTCAGGCCGTGGAACTTCTCCGGCAGGGGCAGCAGGGACTTNCTGAGCAGGGTGATCTCCCGGCCCCGGACGCTCATCTCGCCCCGCTGGGTGCGGAAGACCTCGCCCTTTACGCCCACNATNTCGCCGATGTCGTACTTCTTNAANCGGTTNTAGGCCTCCTCGTCCATCTCGTCCTTCCGGGCATAGAGCTGGATGCGGCCGGACTTATCCTGCAAATCGCAGAAGCTGACCTTGCCCATGCCCCGCTTGCTCATNAGNCGGCCTGCAATNNTGATCTCCGTGCCCTCCAGGGCGTCGAAATTGTCCTTGATCTCCTGGGCATGGTGGCTGACCACAAACTTGGTCTGCTGGAAGGGGTCCCGGCCCTCGCCCTGGAGGGTGGACAGCTTCTCCCGGCGNACCCTCAAAATCTCGCTGAGGTCCTGCTGGACCTCGGGCGCGTTGTTCTTCTCTGCCATGATNNTTCTCTCCTCTTTCGTAGCCTGAACGTGCGTTTACCGCTCGATCTTATCNATGCGGTACTGGATCTCCCCGGCGGGGGCGTTGACGGTNACGGTCTCGCCCTCCTTGTGGCCCATGAGGCCCTTNCCGAAGGGGGAATCCTCNCTGATGATGCCGTGCATGGCGTCGGCTTCCTGGCTGCCCACNATCTTGAAGCTGCGGCTGGCCCCGGTGCTCACGGCGGTGACGGTGACAGTGGAACCGATGGTCACCTGNTCGGTGGGCATGTCGCCCTCCTCGATGACGACNGCGTGGAGCAGCACGTTCTCCAGCTCGCCGATGCGGGAGTAGAGCTTGCCCTGCTCGTTTTTCGCCTCGTCGTACTCGCTGTTCTCGCTCAGATCACCGAANCCCCGGGCNACCTTGATCATCTCNGCCACTTCGTCGCTGCGGGTGGTTTTGAGGTAGTTCAGTTCCTTTTGCAGCTCGTCAAACCGGGACTGGCTCATTTTGAACTCTTTTTTCGTACTCATCTTGTGATCCTTTCCATCTTCCGTACAGGCCGCCGGGCCCCTCCCGGGTACACGGCTCCATAATACTGNTTTAAGNCTTTATTCTNCGCAATTATATCGGTATTTTCCCATTCTGTCAACCAGGAATTTACTATTCAACGCACCTCCGCAGGGGCNANCCTCCCTATCAGCTTCCCGTCTCGGCNAGCAGGGTCTCCAGCGCGATCGCNCCCATAGCGTAGAGCGCGGCGGCGAGCTGCTCCTGATCACAGTTGGTTTCCGCCTGGGCGGCGGCCTCCGCCGGAAGGCAGAGGGGCAGTCTCCCNCGCCCCGCCTCNCCGCCGGGGTAGAGGGCGTAGAAAATGGGATTATCCAGCGNCAGGTCCGTCCNCGGNGCAAAGAGCACNAGNGCGTCCGCGCGGTCCAGCTGGTCCGCCGACGGCTCCAATAAGAGNGAGATNCCGTACTCCCGGCGGAGATCCCGGGCNAAATTCTCCCCGCCGCGGGCNCTCAANAGCACATACCGGTAGCTCAGTGCCAGGGCCTTGGCGCACTCCGTGACCTCCCGCACGGCCCGGTCCCCGGAGATGGCGACCACGGCCTGGGTGGGTAAGAAGCCCCCGGCCTCCAGCCGCCGCCGGGTCAGCGGCGCGGCCATCGCCCGCCGGAGAGGCAGCGTATCCACCGGCAGTATCCCCTGGCGGATGAAAAGCGCCGTATAGGGGAAATCCACCGGGAATACAGCGGACCTTACTCCCGCTTCCCGAAGCATTCCCGCGCCCTGCCGGGCGCGGTAGAGGGCCAGCGGCCCGTTGGGGCGGGCCGCCGCCCTCAGGGACAGGGTAACAAAATTTCCCCCGGCTAATTGCTTTTCTCCAAGCTCGGGCCGCTTAGGCCCTTCTTCCGTATAGATGATGTAGCCTAACATTTTTATACCGCCTCCCGGGGGAGTATATGGGAGGGGAGGGGGTTTTATGAGTGGTTTCTTCGCGCCGTTCCGGCGCGAGGAGGGATTTTTCTTCCGTCAGCCCGGGAGCTATCCGCCCCCGGACCCCGGACCTACTTTTCCCCCACGGGAAAAGTAGGCAAAAGCGTGCCAGAACCTACGGTTCTGGACTCCCTCATTTATTACGGGGGAAATTGTTTTTTGCGCTGATCCTCCAGTCCGTCCGGTCTACCGGACTGCCGGTGTGGTTTCTTCTGCGATGCGTCTATTTCAGGATGTCGTCTCAGCCCCTACCGTATCACGCGTGGGGAGCTCCCCGGGGGTGCTGAGAAATAGATTGATCCTCCTGGCGGTGGCCAGGTAGTAGGAATAGAAGCGGATTCT
>JAAVHD010000017.1:25367-51178 GCA_014799915.1 Oscillibacter sp. | reverse complement strand
TGGCCACCGCCAGGAGTGTCCATCTATTTCCCAGAACCCCGGGAGCTCCCATCGCGTGATACGGTAGGGGCCAGGATAACATCCTGAAATAGACGCATTGTAGCAGAAACCGCTGACAAATCCGATTTAGACCGGACGGACTACAGGATCAGCGCAAAAAACAATTTTCCCCGTAATAATAAGGGATTCTTAAACCGTAGGTTTAAGCGCGTTTTTGCCTTCTTTTGTCGCGTGACAAAAGAAGGCGCGGAGTCCGGGGCCGCGCAGGTCCCGGGCTAAAGTGCAGATGGGAAGCGGTCGCGGCCCGCAGGGCCGCAGATTAAAGCAGGTGCCGCCGCCCAGCGGCGGCAGAGAAGTGCGCTTCGTGAATCAGAAGGGCAGGTCTCCGTCCTGATCGTCAATCTCCGCAAACCCGGACGGCTCGGGCGCCGGGGCGCCGTAGCCCCGTCCTCCGCCGTACCCGGAAGACGCCGGAGCGCCATAGGGGGGCGGACTGCCGTAGCTGTCGCCAGAGGAGCTCTCCCTCTTGCTGCTGCCAAAATAAACATTATCGGCAACAACCTCCGCGCTGCGGCGGTTATTGCCGTCCCGATCCTTCCAATCCCGGATCTGGAGACGGCCCTCCGCCACGGCCATGCTGCCCTTGGCGAAGTATTTGCAGACGAACTCAGCCGTCTGCCGCCAGGCCACCACGTCGATGAAATCGGTGCTCTTCTCCCCGGATTCCCGGCTCTTGAAGTCCCGATCCACCGCCAGGGTAAAGCTGGTGACGGAAATGCCGGACTGGGTGGTCCGCAGCTCCGGGTCCCGCACCAGACGGCCCATGATGATAATGCGGTTCAACATCTGTGGTCTTTCCCCTCTCTTACTCGTCCTTGCAGACGATCATGGAGCGCAGAATGCCGTCGGTAATGCCCAGCACACGGTCCAGCTCCTTGGGGAACTCGGGATCGCTGGTGAAGGTCATCAGCACGTAGTGGCCCTCGGTCTTGTAGTCGATCGCATAGGCCAGCTTACGCTTGCCCCACTCCTCGACCTCGACCACGGAGCTGTGCTTCTCGGCCAGCGCCTTGAACTTCTCGACGGTGGCGGCGATCGCTTCCTCGCCCTGGGCAGGATCGATAATGTACACGACCTCGTAATTGCCATTGATTTTTGCCATGGTTGCACCTCCTTTTGGACAAATGGCCCCCAGTCTCCGCTGGGAGCAAGGATAGCCTGCATATTGCAAGCCCTATTATTATACCGGAAAGAGGAAAAAAGTCAAGCTGTTTTTACCTGTTTCTTCACAATTTTTTTCGGAAAAGGCGCTTAACAGGGAATTTGTCGAATATTACATCTATGTAACATTCTGTTTTTTCTCTTTACAGATAGGAAAAAATCGAGTATACTATAAAAGAATAATCTTATCGGAAGGTGGTGCGGGAGTGGACGATTATACCCGGAAATTTGACTTTGTGATCGATCAGGACGCGGAGATCCACCGGATCATGCTGACGGTGTACCAGGCGCTGGAGGAGAAGGGCTACAACCCCATCAACCAGATCGTGGGCTACATCCTCTCCGAGGACCCCACCTATATCACCAACCATAATCAGGCCCGTACCCTGATCCGCAAGGTGGATCGGGACGAGCTGCTGCAGATCCTGGTGAGAAATTATCTCGCCAACTGATGAAAAAATCCAGTTTGCCCGCGCCGGGGTTTCGGCGCGGGCTTTTTTTTCTGTTCAGGGGGCGTAGAGCTTTTCTGTCAGGCGGTCGATCTCACGGATATATGGTGCGGTATCCGGTGCGCTGTGTCCCTCACGGCAGAGGCGGGTGATCTCCCGATGGATGGGATCGGAGGGATCATAGCGCGGGATACGCAGCTTCTCCAGTACGTGGACGGAGATGCTGGTGGGACGCATGTAGCCCTTCACGCACCGGGCTATGGGGGTGGAGGACAGCACGCCGCAGAGGTAGTATGCCTCCTCCGCGCTCTCTGTGGCCACGTACATCACTTTTTCATTGGGGAGCAGCAGCTTCATGCCCAGGTATGGGTCCTCCACTGTTCCCGCTACAGCGCAGACAAACTCTGAGGCGATGTATTTCCACACCACCTTCCAGGGGGCGAAGGTGTAGGCACCTACGCGCAGGACAGAGTGAAATTCCTGTTGCTGGATAAAGCGTTCCCAGCCGGCGAAGCCCTTTCGCTGGTCCAGCAGCTCCCGGAAGGAGGTCAGGTAGGCGGCAGTCCGGGGGCACTCGTTTGCCAACTGCTCCCAGGGTATGGGGCGCTGTCGGGACTGGGCTGTGTGGGGGCAGAGGAGGTAGGTGTCATAGCTGGTCCGCCAGCGGCGGATGCTGCCGCCTTTCAGCATGGGATAGAGGTAGGCGGTTTCGATCTCGGTTTCCACTTGGGCGGTTTTTCGCTTGGCGCGGGCGGTAACATTGGATACCTGGGCCAGGCCGTTTTCTGACGAATGGACGGACATCCAGTAAACCGCGTTGGCCCCGCCGGTGAACACGCCGGTCCGGGCGCGGTAGGGGTTGCTGCCCAGCAGACAAGCCAGACCTGTCAGCTCCTCCGCCGGGGCGGTGAGCCAGGGGGCGGTGGGGTCCTCCGCCGAAGCGGGGGATGCCTGCTGCTGCTGGATGGATACCCGTTCCATCGCCTGGGGTAGGGGGGCGCAGGGGTCGATGGGGCCCCGTCCTACCTTCTCCCACAGGGTGTAGGGGAGGGGATAGACTGTGTTCTCTCCCTTTCGGGCGAAAAGCAGTGCCGCATCCGCAGCAGCGCCGGGGAACACCTTGCATTTTGTCAGGTCCTCTACCCGGAGGACTCTAAGTCCTGTGTCGTCCGGCAGCCGGAACCGCCGGAAGCCCGCCCCGTTCCGGGCGGACTTGAATACCCCCTGGCGCAGCACCAGCGCCAGGCTCCCGCCCGCCGCCAGCAGCCGGTCCGCCGCCACGCAGGTCATCAATACGGAAATATCCTCTTTCAAAAAGCTCAGCGCCGGACCTCTGGCGCTGACCAGATTGTATCTGGTCCACAGATGCAGGCACCGCTCCCGGTAGGCCGGGGGAAGGTATTCCCAGTTCACCCAGGGAGGGTTCCCTGTTACCAGGTCCGCCTTTTCCGTGTCCGCGTCCAGCAGCAGCGAGTCCGCCTGGTATACCGGCAGCTCTATCGGTTCCCCGGATTCTGTCAGCTCCGGCAGTGCCAGCAAGCAGTTGGTCCGGGCTGTCAGCACTGCCAGGGGGTTTACGTCATAACCTCGGACAGTGGACAGGATCTCACGGGCTTTGCACCCGGATTGCCGTTTTTGGGCGATGGCCTGAAGGAGAAACGTCCCCGAGCCGCAGGCGGGGTCCGCGAGGCGCATCTCCCGGATATCCTGCCCGCTGAGGGCGATCCCTTCCGCCAGCGTGTACTCCGCCAGCCAGTCGGGCGTGTAGTACTCTCCCAGGGCATGGCGGAGCTGGGTGGGGATCAGGGCTTCGTAGAGCCGCTTGAGATCGTCGCGCCCCGTCTGGACGGCCCTGTTGGGGCCGTCTGTTTGGTATCGGGTGACCTGTTCGGTCACGATTTCCAGTACACGGTCCATTCCGGCGTTTAGCTCGTGGAGGGGCCATTCGTAATAGCTGCTGCCGCAGTAGTTGGTGATCCCGCGTTTTTCAGCGAATTTTCCCAGGATCACGTCAGCCATGTCCCGGAGATTATCCCCCAGCATGATGGCCGCGGCGGTTTTGATCAGAAGGCTGTAGTAGGTCTGGATGGCGAAGACCAGCGTCCGCATTCGCGCCTCCCGGTGCTCCTCCGCGCCGGGGGCTATGCCGTAGGCGTGCAGCAGGGCCTCGGGGTCCAGCCGCTTATGGGCGGAGAGGGAGACTTCACCGTAGATCACCCGGAAGTCCTCCCGCCAGAGCGTCAGCAGGGCCGCCGTCCGGGGGCCGGGATGCTCCAGGCAGGCGGCGATGCGCCCAATCACCCCCTCCGCCTCCCGGCGGAGGGGGGACCTCAGTTCGCTCATATCTTGGCAGAGGCGGTGCAGGTCCAGCATGGTGTTTCTCCTTTAGCCCTCATTTTCGATTTTTTCAATGGACACAACTGTAGAAAGCATGGGGGGATCAGTCGTCAGGATCGGTCCTTCGTTATAGGTAATGCGCACTCGGTCTCCCACAGCCAGTTCGGGGAGTTCCGGATTCGCCGTGGACACAATGATCTGTTCTCCCGCATCCTCCACCAGAATGGAATCCTCGTAGGTTTCAATTACAATGGCAGTGAACTGGAATGTCCCAATCTGTCCATAGCCGCCGTCCGGTGTCTCGGGGGCCTCCCCGGGCTCGGGCATAGGCTCGCTGGAGGCCGGTTCGTCGGCGGGGGCGCAGGTGTCGGTACTTTGCATCGGCGGTGCGCCGCTGGTGTTCATATCGGCAGGTGCGCTGCCGCCGCAGCCTCTGGGCAGCATCAGCAGGCTGAGAGAGGCGATCAGCACCAGGCAGGCCGCCAGACTGCCCAGCTTCTTCCATCCGGACTGCTTTCTCCGGAACCGGTAGTCCTGGGCTTCCTCCACAATGTCCTCCTGTAGGAGGGTGATGGCGTCAAAGAAAATTTCTGCTTTCGGATTCATACGCTGACCCCCTCCCTTTCCAGCTCCCGGCGGAGATTTTCACGCAGGCGCAGAAGGCGCTTTGTCAGGGCGTTGGGGCGCAGGCCCATTTCCGCCGCCAGGGTCTTCACGCTGTCGCCGTTCCAGTAGCGGCGGACAAACAATACCCGGTCCTCTGTTGCCTGCTTTCGCAGCCAGGTGCTGATCAATTCCCCCAGTTCCCCGGCTTCCACAGTCCGCTGGGTATTTTCCGGTGCGGGGATGCAGTCGCTCAGTTCACTGAGCAGCAGCTCGGCTCCGCCGAACCGCTTCTGGGCGTGTTCCGCGCGGTAGCGGCTGATGGAGAGGTTCCTCAAAATGGCCCCCAGGTAGGCCCGCAGGCTCATGGGCCGCTGGGGCGGCATGGTGTCCCAGCAGCGGGTGTAGGCGTCGCTGACACACTCCTCGCTGTCCCAGGGGTTATGGAGGATGTTATTTGAAATGCGGCGGCAGAAGCCGCCGTATTTCGTGTCGGTTTCTGTGATGGCGGTTTCGTTTCTTTTCCAGTAGAGGTCAATGATTTGGATGTCTTCCAAGGGGGCACCTTCTTTCTTCTTTGCCGCGCTTCGCGCGGCATGGGGGATTTTTCTTCCGTCAGCCCGGGAGCTGCCCGCCCCCGGACCCCGGGCCTACTTTTGCCGCGCGACAAAAGTAGGCAAAAACGCGCTTAAACCTACGGTTTAAGAATCCCTTATTTTATTACGGGGGAGTTTATTTTTTGCGCTGATCCTGTAGTCTGTCCGGGCTAAATCGGATTTGTTAGCGGTTTCGGCTGCGGTGGGTCTATTTTAGGATGTTGATTCGGTCCCTACCGTATTACACGATGGGAGCTCCCGGCGTGCGGGGTTGATGATTTGTCGTCTAACAGAAATCTCTGTAGGGGCGCACAGTGTGCGCCCGTTCTAACGACACGCACAGTAGTCCTTGAGAAGCGGGCGCACACTGTGCGCCCCTACAAGGATTGTGCGTAAAATGGATGGTGTATGAAATCGTCCTCGGCGGTGGCCAGGTAGTNNGANTAGAANCNGATTNTGCTGCTGGCTNANNTAGNGCGAACGGGTAGACGCAAGGCACCGAGCATGTGGGTAGGCACTNNGGTAGAANCAAACCCGTTACGTCGTAGCGCAAATAATANCCCCCGTAATTCAGGAAGGTNCTTAGGAAACGTAGTTTCCTAAGCGANCTTTTGNNACTTTTCCNTCGNGGGAAAAGTNNGCCCNCGTCCCCCGCCCCGGCAGGGGCGAATCTAAAATNAGATTTAAGCCGGGGCCGCCGCGCAGCGGCGGCATGGGATCAGGCCTTAAACTCTGCCTCCACCGCCGCATTGGCTTCTAACACCTTTTTCACCCCGTCAGCCCGCTTCTTATCCAGCCTTGCCGCCAGATTTTTGTCCTCCACGGACAAAATCTGCACGGCAAGCAAAGCGGCGTTGACGGCTCCGTCAATGGCAACAGTGGCGACCGGGATACCGGAGGGCATTTGTACCGTGGACAGGAGGGCGTCAACGCCGTCCAATGCGTTGGATTTCATGGGGATGCCTACCACCGGCAGGGTGGTATTCGCCGCAATGGCCCCAGCCAGGTGGGCCGCCATCCCGGCNGCGGCAATAATNACACCGAANCCCCTCTCCCTGGCGGTGCGGGCAAATGNCCCCGCCTCGTCGGGGGTGCGGTGGGCGGAATAGACATGGACCTCACACGGTACGCCGAACTCTTTCAGCGTATCGGCGGCCTTGCGGACNACGGGCAGATCGCTGGCGCTGCCCATCACGATGCCGACCTTCTTCATAGACTGTTCCTCCGAATCAAAAAATCAAAAAAGATATGGACAGCCCCTTCCCNTGTGGAAAACGGACTGCCCAGACGGACGGCGAACACGCTCTAACCTGTTCCCCCGTGGTACCCCACTATCCCGTCAGTCGCAGGCAGATCTTTTCGATTGAAAACTTACTTTTAGGCTAACATTTTCCGCCTTGAAACGCAAGAGATAATCATACAGATTATTTCCCCTTTTTCCGTTCCCCCACTATGAAACTTCCATAAATCGCGCGGATTTTTCCGATTTGTCTTGACTTATGCCCCGATCTGTGCCATAGTTTTCACTGATAAACTGTAAGGATAGAAGGGAGGCGCCGGCGTTGGTGAAATACGCTTTTGCNGGCGGCGGCGCGTTCGGCCAGAACAGTTCTGGCAATNGTTTCGATATTCCCGGCTNCACGGACCGCGCCGCTGTCCGTGTGTGCCGGGCTTTTCTTTTAGGGCGGAGGGCCGTATGAATAANCCNTTGTCCGAAATGACGCTGGAAGAACTGTGGGANTTGTTNCCTATTNTCCTTTCCGAGCACAAAAGCTGCTGGCAGGATTGGTATGAGGAGGANAANCNGGCTATTGCNGNNCTTTTGCCGGATCANAATATNAAGATCNATCATATTGGNAGTACTGCGATNTCTAATATATGGGCAAAACCTATTGTNGATATTCTTATNGAGATCCCGCCCGATATCTCTATGGCNGCTATAAAAGATACTCTGGTANANANNGGCTATATTTGTATGTGTGCGGCAGAAAACAGGATATCTCTTAACAAAGGCTATACCAGTCAGGGCTTTGCGGAGCGGGTTTTCCACATCCATCTGCGCTATGACGGCGATCACGATGANCTGTACTTNCGGGACTATATGAACGNNCATCCCGCNCTNGCNGNGGANTATGANANNCTGAANCTCTCCCTNTGGAAAAAATNNGAGCATGACCGGGATGGNTATACGGATGCAAAGNGTGCATTTGTNAAGAAATANACAGAGCAAGCGAAAGCGGCATACAAAAGCAAATTGTCCTAAAAATCCAGACAGGAGGCCCATCCACCATGCCAACCATGTTAAGATCAATGATGCAGATGTATGTGAAGGGAAGCNTTGAGGCGGTAGAATTTTATCGAAACGCTTTTGATGCAGANATCCTCTGCGCTTACCCGGATGAAAACGGCGGCTATATGCACGCCGAATTGAACGCTTATGGCCANATACTGGCTGTATCTGAGCTGGCAGAGGATACTGCATCTGGAAATACNATGCAGTTTTGNTTTCACTTTGGGGACGGCGGCGANGANCAGGTCAGACGGGCATACGANGTGCTNAAAGANGGAGCTGTGAACTGCTCCCCTGTCGGCCCCTGCGATTACAGCCCCTGTCAGTTTACACTGACGGACAAATTCGGCGTAAACTGGTGCATTTTTGTGTAAGGATACCTCANATATAAATTAAGGCTTCTTTTCAGATACTAAGGAGGAACNCGGATGATCCGAAAATATGACGGCAAGATCGTATTGCCCGACGGCAGCGAATATCTCGGCTGCCGCTTCGGGGCNAAGGGGGACCGGGTNTGNGAGCTGGTGTTCAACACCTCCATGGTGGGCTACCAGGAGATNGTCTCNGACCCGTCCTACACCGGACAGCTNGTGGTCATGACCTACCCCATCATCGGCAACTACGGCGTCACNGANGAGGACTANGANACCAAGATCCCCACCATCGGCGGNCTGGTGGTCCGGGAGTACAACGATATCCCCAGCAANTTCCGCTACACNAANACCCTNTCNGAAATNCTGGAGGACTACAANATCCCCGNCATCGANGGNNTNGACACCCGGAAGCTCACCCGCGCCATCCGGGATGAGGGCAGTTGCAAGGCGCTGCTCACCGGCGCGGATGTGCCTACGGCTGAGGCGCTGGAGCGGCTGAATGCGTCGGAGCTCCGCCATGATCAGGTGCCCCAGGTCAGCTGCAAGAAGCGCTGGTACTCCCGCACGTCTAATCACCGGTATACTGTGGTGGCGGTGGACTGCGGCATTAAACTGAATATTGTTCGCTCCCTGAACGCGCGGGGCTGCAATGTCACTGTGGTGCCCTACGACACCCCCGCCCAGGTCATTGCGGACATGGAGCCCGACGGCGTGTTCCTCTCCAACGGCCCCGGCGACCCGGAGGACGTGACGCCGGTGATCGGGCTGGTGCGCCAGCTGCGGGGGAAATTCCCCATCTTCGGCATCTGCCTGGGCCACCAGATGATCGCCCTGGCCTACGGCGGCAAAACCTACAAGCTGAAATTCGGCCACCGGGGCGGCAACCACCCGGTGAAGGACCTCTCCACCGGCAAGCTGGAGATCACCAGCCAGAACCACTCCTTCGCCGTGGATGCCGCGTCCCTGGCGGGCACGGGGCTGGAGGTCACTCATATCAATCTGCTGGACAACACTGTGGAGGGGCTGGCCTGCCCCGCTGACCGGGTATTTTCCGTGCAGTACCACCCGGAGAGCGCCCCCGGTCCTCAGGACAGCGGATATCTCTTTGACCGGTTTATTCAGATGATGGAGGAGGGGAAGCGCCATGCCTAAGAGAACGGATTTGAAAAAGATTCTGGTCATCGGCTCCGGCCCCATCGTCATCGGGCAGGCCGCCGAGTTCGACTACGCGGGAACCCAGGCCTGTCTGGCCCTCCGGGAGGAGGGGTACGAGGTCATTCTCGCCAACTCCAACCCTGCGACCATCATGACCGATACGTCTATTGCGGATAAAGTCTACATGGAGCCGCTGACGGTGGAGTATCTGGCGAAAATTCTGCGCTTCGAGCGTCCCGACGCCATTGTCCCCGGCATCGGTGGGCAGACGGGGTTGAATCTCGCCATGGAGCTCCAGCGGCAGGGCATTCTGGACGAGTGCGGCGTGGAACTGCTGGGCACCAGCTATGAGAGCATCCAGAAGGCCGAGGACAGGGAGCTGTTCAAGGAACTGTGCCTGGGGCTGGGCGAGCCGGTGGTGCCGTCCGAGATCACCCATTCCGTGGAGGAGGCCGTCCGGGCTGCGGAGGAGATCGGCTACCCGGTGATTCTCCGCCCTGCCTTTACCCTGGGCGGCACCGGCGGCGGATTTGCCGGAGACGAAGCGGAGCTGCGGGAGATGATGAAGCACGCTCTGGAGCTGTCTCCCGTCCATCAGGTGCTGCTGGAAAAGAGTATCAAGGGGTACAAGGAAATTGAATACGAGGTCATGCGGGACGCCAACGACACCGCCGTCACCATCTGCAACATGGAGAACATCGACCCGGTGGGCATCCATACCGGCGACTCCATCGTGGTGGCGCCCAGCCAGACTTTGACCAACAAGGAGTACCATCTTCTCCGGGACAGCGCCCTGCGGCTGATCCGCGCACTGAAAATCGAGGGCGGATGCAACGTCCAGTTCGCGCTGGACCCCCAGTCCTTCCAGTATTACGTGATCGAGGTCAACCCCCGTGTTTCCCGCTCCTCCGCCCTCGCCAGCAAGGCCAGCGGGTATCCCATCGCACGGGTGTCCGCGAAAATCTCTGTGGGGATGCACTTGGATGAAATTCAGCTGGCCAACACCCCCGCCTGCTTTGAGCCCGCCTTGGACTACGTGGTCACCAAAATGCCCCGGTTCCCCTTTGACAAGTTCGGCTCCGCCAGCAACCGTCTGTCTACCCAGATGAAGGCCACCGGCGAGGTCATGGCTGTGGGCCGGACCTTGCAGGAGAGTATTTTGAAGGCCATCCGCTCTCTGGAGGGCGGCGTGGGCCACATCTATATGGAGAAGTTCAACGACTACAATGAAAAGGAGCTTCTCGACTATATCAAGCTGGGCACCGACGACCGCATTTTCGCCATCGCTGAGCTCATGAGCCGGGGCACCGACCTGGGCCAGATCTGCACGGCTACCCAGATCGACATGCTGTTCCTGGACAAGATCAGCAACATCGTCCACTATGAGAGTGAGATCAAGGCCCGTCCCTGGGACGAGGACATGCTGCGCCGGGCCAAGCGGAGGGGGTTCTCCGACAAGGCCATCGCCTGGCTGTGGAACTGCACCGAGCGGGCGGTGTACGAGAAACGCAGGGAGCTGGGCATTTTCCCGGTTTACAAGATGATCGACACCTGCGCCGGGGAATTTGACAGCTACGTGCCCTATTTCTACTCCACCTATGAGAGTGAGAACGAGTCCATCGTCTCTGAAAACAAGAAGATCATCGTCCTGGGCTCCGGCCCTATCCGCATCGGGCAGGGCGTGGAGTTCGATTACTCCACCGTCCACGCTGTGCAGACCATCAAGCAGAGCGGCTACGACGCTATCATCATCAACAACAACCCCGAAACTGTCTCCACGGACTACACCTGCTCTGACAAGCTGTACTTTGAGCCGCTGACGGTGGAGGACGTGATGAACATCGTGGAGCTGGAGAAGCCGGAAGGGGTTATCGCCTCTCTGGGCGGGCAGACCGCCATCAATCTGGCCCAGCCCCTCCGGGATCACGGAGTGAAGATCATCGGCACGGACTGCGAGGCCATTGAGCGGGCGGAGGACCGGAAGATTTTTGAGAAGGTCCTCCATGAGCTGGACATCCCCCAGCCCCGTGGCAAGGCCGTCACCAATCTGGAGGACGGCGTCCGGGCGGCGCGGGAGATCGGTTATCCGGTGCTGGTGCGTCCCTCCTTCGTGCTGGGCGGACGGGCCATGGAGATCGTTGCCAACGAGACTATGCTGCGGCACTACCTGAAAACCGCCGTGGAGGTGGACGCGGAAAAGCCCGTGCTGGTGGATAAATACATCATCGGCAAAGAGGTCGAGGTGGACGCCATCTGCGACGGCACGGATGTGTTCGTTCCCGGCGTCATGGAGCTGGTGGAGCGCACCGGCGTCCACTCCGGCGACTCCGTCAGCGTGTATCCCACCTTCTCCATTTCTCAGGACGTGAAGGAGGTCATTCTGGACTACACCAGGAAGCTGGGGCTGGGCATCGGCATCGTGGGTCTGTACAACATCCAGTTCATTGTGGACCGGGAGGAAAAGGTCTACATCATCGAGGTCAACCCCCGCTCCTCCCGGACGGTGCCCTTCCTCAGCAAGGCCACCGGCTACTCCCTGGCGGATATCGCAACCAAGGTCATTCTGGGCGAGAGTCTGAAGGATCAGGGTATCACCGANCTGTANCCNCCNGAGAANAAGCGCTGGTACTGCAAAGTGCCCGTGTTCTCCTTCAGCAAANTNAGCGGCCTGGACGCCTANCTCTCCCCGGAGATGAAGTCCACCGGCGAGGCCATCGGCTACGACGACCGCCTGCCCTACGCCCTCTACAAGGCCATGCAGGCCGCCGGGATGAANCTCCAGGANCANGGCACGGTGCTGCTGTCCATCAGCGTGGAGGACCTGGAGGAGGCNCTGCCCCTGGTGCGGCGGTTCTACCGTCTGGGCTTCAACATCGAGGCCACCACCGGCACGGCGGACTTCCTNAAGGNCCACGGCATCCGNACCCGCGTCAAGCGGGACTACACCGAGGACCCCGCCGACATCACCGAGGCCATGCGCAGCGGCAAGGTGGCCTACCTGGTGAACACCCGGGACCCCAGCTCGGCNGAGCACGTGAACGCNGGNTTNGAGATGCGCCGCCTGGCCATCGAGAACAGCGTCACCACCTTCACCTCCCTGGACACGGTGAGCGCCNTGCTGGACGTTCTGGANGCCATTTCCAGCCGGATCTCCACAATCGACGCGCAGTGACAAAAGTTTTTTCAGATTTTAGACTTTTGTAACAATCTATGCTGGTTTTGTTAACAACCTTCTAGTATCCTTAATCTTGCAAGTGACAAGACTTCTTTTTCATCTGATCCTCCAAACCATAGAAAAACTCCGGAAGCATNGCTTCCGGAGTTTTTCTATNCCNNGAATCCTCTGTTGNACGNAAAACGGCCCGATGAGGACATCGGGCCCTACGGGGATCGCTCCTGTAGGGCCCCGTGTCCCCACGGGGCCGTGNTNTTTTNATTNTNCNNTGNTTGTTTTATTTATCTTCCACCAGCTTGCTCAGTGCGGCGCGGTCGCCCACCAGGGTGACGTAGGGATGGAGCTGGAGNATGGAGGCGGGCATCTGAGGCGTGACGGGNCCGGAGAACGCCCGCTTNACGGCATCNGCCTTNTCCTCGCCGCTGACCATCAGCAGGATCTTCCGGGCCATCATNATGGACTTGATGCCCATGGTCATGGCCTGCCGGGGCACGTCGTCCNGGGACGCGAAGAAGCGGGANTTGGCCTGGATNGTNCGCTCCGTGAGGTCCACCACNTGNGTCTCCAGCTCAAAGGCGTCGCCGGGCTCNTTGAACCCGATNTGGCCGTTGTGGCCCATGCCCAGNACCTGGATGTCGATGCCGCCCAGCTGACGGATCACCTGGTTGTACCAGTCGCACTCCGCCTTGGGNTCNGNGGCCAGGCCGTCGGGNATGTTGGTGTTGGCGGGGTTGATGTTCACGTGGTCAAAGAGATGGTGCTCCATGAAGTAGTGNTAGCTCTGCTCGTGGGTNGGCTCCAGATTCACGTACTCNTCCAGNTTGACCGTCTTGACCTCGGCGAAGTCCAGGTCGCCCTTTTCGTACCAGGTGACCAGCTGCTTGTACATGCCCACCGGCGTGGAGCCGGTGGCCAGNCCCAGCACACTGTTGGGCTTGAGGATAATCTGGGCGGAGAGGATGTTNGCCGCCTTCCGGCTCATGGTNTGATAATCTTCGGTCACATAAATTTTCATAACTGATCGCTCCTTCTTTTCTATGATGACCAAACAGATCATCAATTTATGGGAAATACTAGTCAAATTGTATAAGAATTTNCGCCGTTTGTCAATGGAGATTTGGGNTNTTTTTTGCCGGTGCTTGTGAAATNTCCCGCGCCGGGCTTTTGGCTGGGCATCCCGGATAAATTTTTCNTTTNNGNANATACTACCGCAGAATAAAGAACTGCGGAGGAANGTCCATGGGTCAANTGACAACAAGTCTCGCGGAAAATCAAAAAAAGCTGGACGANCTGCTGGGGGTGGGGCGCAANTANGACGTNATCAACCGNGANCTCTATATCGGCCAGTGGAAGGGCCGGCTCTATGTGGTAGACGGCTACGGCGACGACGGGGTGATCGAGCGGATCACCTCCTTCCTGCTGGGGCAGGGCGCGGCGCTGGGGCAGGGGTCGAAGNANATGCAGGAGTTCATNGACCGGTGCGTCACCTTCTGCGAGGTGGACTGCGAGAACAANATTGATAAGATCCTCACCGGGGCCTTTATCGGGAAGACCATCCTGCTGCTGGAGGGGTTTGACTACTGCGCCATGATCGACGCGAAAAAATTCCCCGGCCGCAGNGTGGAGGAGCCNTCCGACGGCAAGGTCCTCCGGGGCAGCCACGACGGCTTCACCGAGACCATGGTGCAGAACACCGCCCTNCTCCGCCGCCGCATCCGGGACNNCCACCTCACNCTGGAGNACCACAAGGTGGGNGGGCGNAGCCAGACNGACGTGGTNNTNGCNTATATGGACAACCAGGTNAANCANGGNGANCTGGANGCNCTGCGGNANAAGCTGGANGCCATNGACGTGNGNTCCATCNCCATGAGCCAGGAGAGCGTGGCNGAGGCCATCGTCAAGCCCCAGTGGTACAACCCCTTCCCCAAGGTCCGCTACACCGAGCGGCCCGACACCGCCACCGCCTGCATCATGGAGGGGGACATCGTACTGCTGGTAGACAACTCGCCCTCCGTCATGCTGCTGCCCACCTCGCTTTTTGACTTCATGGAGGAGGCTAACGACTACTACTTCCCGCCTCTGGTGGGGACCTACCTCCGGTGGCTGCGCATCCTTGTGATGCTGCTGGCGCTGTTCATTACGCCGGTGTGGTATCTGCTGGTGAAGGACCCGGCCCGGGTGCCGGAGGCCATGTCCTTCATCGTCCCTGAGGAGCCGGGGAGCGTGCCGCTGCTGCTGCAATTGCTGCTGCTGGACTTCGTGGTGGACCTTTTGAAGCTGGCCTCGCTGAACACCCCGGACGCGCTGAGCAATTCCTTCAGTATGCTGGGGGCGCTGATCCTGGGGGACTTCGCGGTGCAGGCCAGGTGGCTGGTGCCGGAGGTCCTGGTGTATATGGCCTTCGTGGCTATTGCCAACTTCGCCCAGCCATCCTTTGAGCTGGGGTATGCGCTGAAACTGACCAGAATGCTTTTCCTCATCCTGGTAGCCCTGTTTGACGTGTGGGGGCTGGTGGGAGGAATTTTGGCATGGCTCGTACTGCTGGCCAGCACCAAGCCAATCCTGGGGCGGGGGTATCTCTACCCCATCTGTCCCTTTGACGGGAAGGCGCTGGGGCGGCTGCTGATCCGCCAGCCTATCAACAAGAAAAACACGTAATACTAATCCTCAATTAAAAATGGATAGGCATTCTGTAGGGGCGGATATCATCCGCCCGCACAATACCTCCGACAGTTCCGTCAGAACGGGCGGATAGTATCCGCCCCTACAAAGCACATGTCTATTTTCTGTTGAGAATTAGTATAAAATTTTACCCTGCTGTCCGGAATTTGACAGCAGGGTTTCTTTCATCTTTTCCTCATTTTTGTCCATACTATTCCTATAACAATCCCGTTTCGGCAAAAATAATGGAGAGGATCAAGACGGATGAGAGACACATTTACGGCGGAGGGGAACCGCCCGCAAAGCGAAACATTCCCCGATCTGCTCTGGGCGGCGGCGGAGGAGCTGTCCCGGCAATTTGACCGGGAAAACGGCGGCTTCGGTACCGCGCCCAAATTCCCGCCCGCCCACGAGCTGCTCTTCCTGCTGGAATACGCCCGGCGGACGGAGGACAGCGGCGCGCTGGAAATGGCGGAGATCACCCTGACCAAAATGGCCCGGGGGGATATTTTCGACCGGGAGGGCGGCGGGTTCTTCCGGTACAGCGCCTGCGGGGACTGGCAGTCCCCCTATCCCGAGAAGGCCCTCAGCGACAACGCTCTGCTATCCTGCGCCTATCTGGAGGCGTATGCCCAGACCGGGCGGCCCCTTTTCGGGGAGACCGCCCGGCGGACGCTGGACTACGCCCTGCGGCGGCTGCGGCTGCCCGGCGGCGGATTCGCCTGCACCCACGCCGCGGGGTCACTGTGGCGGGACGAGGCGGTGCTCACCGCATGGAACGCCATGATGATCTCCGCCCTGGTCAAGGCGGACAGGGTGCTGGGGGAGGAGAAGTACCTGCGGGCGGCTCAGGAGGCCCATCAGTTCCTGAAAACCCGGCTGACCAAGCCGGACGGGCGGCTGTGGCTGCGCTGGCGGGATGAGGAGCCGGATATTGACGGACAGCTGGACGACTACGCCTTCTACTGTCTGGCGCTGATCGGGCTGTATGAGGCGGAGTTCGCCCCCGAATACCTCCAGGAGGCGGTGGGGCTGGCGGATCGGATGGCGGAGCTGGACTGGGAGAAGGCTCCCTCCGACGGCTGGGCGGCGGCGCTGGCCCTGGGCAGGCTCGCGCGGCTCACCGGACTGGAGCGGTTCCGGCGGCTGGCGGACGGTCAGCTGGCGTGGCTGGCGGAGGAGATCCGGGACTGCCCCGCCGCCCACTGTTCCGCCCTGCTGGCGATACTGGAGGCGGCCTGTCCCGGACGGGAGCTGGTATGCGTCTCCGCGGACCGCGTGCCCCAGTGGCTCGCCAGTGCGGGGGAGAACTACCGGCTGGCGGTCCTGGCTAAGACGCCGGAATACAGTCAGGCGCTGGCGGACCTGTCGCCCCGGACGGCGGGGTATCCCATCCCGGAGGCGGGACAGCGGTACTACTTCGGGGCCTGTGACGCGGTGGAGACCCTGGCGGAGCTGCGGGAGATGATGCGGGAGCGGGAGCTGGTGGCGCAGTAAAAATGGAGAGGCGGCCGGATGCGGCCGCCTCTTGCAACCCTCCTCCGCCTGTGGTACACTACGGGCAGAGGAGGGCGTTTTATATGGAGAAAAAAANCATCGGNATTATCGGCGGCATGGGNCCACTGGCTACTGCCGACCTGTTTGAGAANATCATTTTGCACACCAGGGCCTCCTGCGANCAGGANCACCTGCGGGTGCTCATCGACAGCAANACCAACATNCCNGACCGCACGGCGGCCATCCTCCANGGCGGNGCGGACCCGGTGCCGGAGCTGACCGCCAGTGCGCAGGGACTGGAGCGGCAGGGGGCGGAAGTGCTGGTGATGCCCTGCAACACNGCGCACCACTTCTATGACGCGGTGCAGGACGCGGTATCNGTGCCGGTGCTGCATATGATCCGGCTGACGGCTCAGGCGCTGGGCGAGCGGGGCGTGCAGGTGGCGGGACTGCTGGCCACTGACGGCACGGTGCAGACNGGCATCTATCAGCGGTGCTTNGAGGGCAGCGGCATCCGGCTGCTGACCCCGGAGGAGCCGGGNCAGCGGGCTTTGATGGACATGATCTATCGGGGNGTGAAGGCNGGGNGGCGGGACTACGACGCCGGGGAGGCCCGGCNGGCNATGGAGGANCTGCTGCGCCGGGGCGCGGAGACGCTGATCCTGGGCTGTACGGAGCTGCCTCTGGCGGTAACCCTGTACGGGATCGANCTGCCGNTNACNGACCCCACGCTGGAGCTGGCCCTGGGGGCCATCCGGTTCGCCGGGGGAGAGGCGGTNTGACGCATNCAGGCGGGAAAGACGTGGAAATGCCGGGAAAATGCAAAACATGTCGTTATGTNAACAAGCTTCACGGATTCCGGAGNNGNAAAACTGGCGTTTGCGGGTTTTCCACTTCCTGTTGAAAACCATTTTAGGCCCTTGATAGCTGGGGAAAAATTGTTGTGGAAAACTCTGTGGATAATGTGTAAAACTATCCGTACTTAAAATTACNGCNAAATTTATGTCAACCNNAATNCAGAATTATATCCGGCTAAATNACCAGAAATTTTTCTGAGAATTATGTGCAAATAGGAGAAATCCAAAAAATTGCCGGANGGAATNNTCTGCGGTTTGTTTTGGATTTTGTAGGATTTGCCCGGAAATTGGAACCGGCCTGCAAGCCCGCCTGCAAAAATACANNCAGTAATCAANCAAACGATTGAAAGCGGCGAATGATATACAAAAGTGTATCATTCGCCGCTTTTTGTTACCGTTTTGTTATTTTTTCCGTTGAATNNAGCTCCGTTACCGGGCGCAGGACTTANTTNTTNCCGCCCTTCAGGGCCTTCATGCGCTTCTCGTGGTCCAGGATGCGCTTGCGGATGCGCAGGCTCTTGGGNGTGACCTCCAGCAGCTCGTCGTCCGCCAGGAACTCCAGGCACTGCTCCAGACTCAGGATGCGGTGGGGCACCAGGCGCAGGGCCTCGTCGCTGCCGCTGGCCCGCATATTGGTCAGCTGCTTCTTCTTGCAGACNTTGACNGTGATGTCCTCCTGCTTGGGGCTGACGCCCACCACCATGCCGGCGTACACGGGCACGCCNGCGCCGATGAACAGCGCGCCGCGCTCCTGGGCNTTGAAAAGGCCGTAGGTGATGGACTCNCCGGTCTCAAAGGCNATCANGCTGCCGGTNTTCCGGCGGCTGAGGTCGCCCTTNTAGGGGGCGTAGCTGTCNAAGACGGAGGCCATGATGCCCTCGCCNCGGGTNTCGGTGAGGAACTCGTTGCGGTAGCCGAAGAGGCCNCGGGCGGGNACNAGGAACTCCAGCTTCATGCGGTCGCCTACGGGGGTCATCTCGGTGAGGTCGCCCTTCCGGGAGCCCATNTTTTCGATGACCGCGCCCACGCTGTCCTGGGGCACNTCGGCCACCAGACGCTCAATNGGCTCGCAGCGCACGCCGTCGATCTCCTGNTAGAGCACNCGGGGCGGGGAGACCTGGAACTCNTAGCCCTCCCGGCGCATGGTNTCGATNAGNATNGACAGGTGCATCTCGCCNCGGCCNGCCACGTTGAAGGCGTCCATAGCGCCCTCGATCTCNGTGACGCGGAGGGAGACNTCNTTCAANGTCTCACGGAACAGGCGNTCCCGGATCTGGCGGGAGGTGACNTANTTGCCCTCNCGNCCGCAGAAGGGGGAGTCGTTGATGGAGAAGGTCATCTCCATGGTGGGGGCGGAGATNTTNACGAAGGGCAGGGGCTCNGGATCGGTCACGGCACAGATGGTGTCGCCGATGGTGATGTCGCCGATGCCGCTCATGGCGATGATNTNGCCGGCGNNGGNCTCGGTGACNGNNGTNCNNGCTCAGNCCGTCAAACTCGTAGATACTGACGGCCTTGGCCTTCTTGGGGGCGGCGTCCGCGTCGTGGTAGTTGCAGACGGCGATCTCCTGGTTCTGCTTGATGGTGCCCCGCTCGATGCGGCCAATGGCGATGCGGCCCACAAACTCGTTGTAGTCGATGGAGCTGACCAGCATCTGGAAGGGGGCCTCCACGTCCGCCTCGGGTGCGGGGATATAGTTGAGGATCGTCTCAAACAGGGGCTTCAGGTCCGTGCCCAGGTCCTCCGGGTGGTAGGAGCAGATGCCCTTCCGGGCGGAGCAGAACAGCATGGGGCTGTCCAGCTGCTCGTCGGTGGCGTCCAGGTCGATGAGTAGGTCGCCGCACTCGTTGATGACCTCGTAAATGCGCTGATCCGGGCGGTCGATCTTGTTGACCACCACGATGACCCGGTGGCCCAGCTCCAGGGCCTTGCTCAGCACGAAGCGGGTCTGGGGCATGGGGCCCTCAGCGGCGTCTACCAGGAGGATAACGCCGTTGACCATCTTCAGGATGCGCTCCACCTCGCCGCCGAAGTCGGCGTGGCCCGGGGTGTCCACGATGTTGATCTTGGTGTCGCCGTACTGGATGGCGGTATTTTTCGCCAGGATGGTGATGCCGCGCTCACGCTCCAGGTCGCCGGAGTCCATGACCCGATCCACGACCTCCTGGTTCTCGCGGTAGACGCCGCCCTGCTTGAGCATCTCGTCCACCAGGGTGGTCTTGCCGTGGTCTACGTGGGCAATAATGGCTACGTTTCTTAATTTCTCGTTCTGCAAGCAGAAGACCTCTTTCTCTTTTCAGATTGGATTATACTTTTTCAGCCTGCTTATTGTATACCATGATTTGTCCTATTTCAACCCGCAATCCTAACAATTTTTAACCTTTATTCGGCAGAAGTACCGTATAAATGGTGGAATCCGGCCCCCACAGGGGCCGGGCGGTCTTTTCTCCGAGCGGCGGGCACGTTACTTGATGATCTCTAACATGGTAGCAATGTCCTCGGCTGCCATGGTTACTTTTGACTTTTCAATCAAAATATTTCCCCCTGTCATGATGTAGGACGGCATGACTCTGATACCCTCATAATAAAATTCGCTGCTCCGCAATTTATAGGTGGCAATGGCGGGGATCACATTTTTCCTTGTTGCCTTTTTCGTGATCATGTTAAAGGCTTTCTTTGCTACATCACCCATGAGCATGATGACCTTTAGATTGGGGAATAGAGAGAGCTCGGCTTCTAAATACGGTAAGCTGTTTTCGATGCTGCTTTTTTCTATGGTATATTCTGTCTTTGGGGTCTTTACGGCGTTTGTGATATAGATGCCCATTTGCAATATGTCCTGCATGGAAGCAACCTCTGCTCCCGCCCCCTGCATAAGAGGGATGGTTGTTTTCAGATAATCAGCGTCCGGGGTCCCATAAAAATCCTGCAAGGGGTCGGCGGGGACAACTTCATTTATCATAATTGCTTTGATCGCAAGTGGGTCAATTTCAATATTGTTCAGATATATACCGTCTGCGATGCCTGTTTTCGTTTCAAGTTCTTTTTTTATATTCATATTCCTCTCCTTTATGATAATCTCTTGCAGCTTCATGTTCTACAATAGCCGTTTTGCCGCACTGATTGTATCATGGGCAATATTCAATTTCAAGCCGCCATTGGGATATGGGCCAGGGTAATCAATTTTGAGATGAAGCATCTGAAAATTGATGTATCCCTGTAGGGGCGAGCATTGCTCGCCCGCAAATCGAAGGGCTTATGCGAGGTATCGCCAGCGCGTTTCTGCCCTTTAGAAGCGGGCGAGCAATGCTCGCCCCTACACAGATGGATCAATTTTGGAGACATTGCGTAAAAATCGATTTCCCTGTTATGGGCCACAGACCATTTGACAACCGATGAAAAATGTGTATAATAGAGAGCTACAAGGATAGTCCGCAGGAAATGCAGACGACCGGGTGTAGTTCAGCTGATAGAACGCGTGGTTTGGGACCACGAGGCCGCGAGTTTGAGCCTCGCCACTCGGACCAGCTCAGAAATCCCTCCCACTGTTCCGTTTCCGCCTTACGGCGAAAACTGCACTATGGGAGGGACTTCTTCGCTTTCGACCGCGACCCATCCTTTCGCCCGCCCTTATGGCGGGCGAATTTTGCGGCAACGCCGCCAAACCGGATTGGGCTCGCGGCCGAGGAGACGGGGGACGCGAGGGGCGGATACCGGGCGCCAGGAAATCGATTATAACCGTATATTGCAGGGAAGCCGGCAAATTTCGACATGAAATTTGCCGGCTTCCCTTTTTTTCATGGGCAGATCATTTGATCTTCGGCCCAAAATCCGTGATCATTTCCGGGGGCAGCAGTTTGGGAAATTTTGACTCCAATCTTGAACCCTTCTGTCGCTCCAGAAGGATATTATATCCCTGGTCTATCGTCTCATCAGGGAAAAAGTTTTCCTGACTGAGCAGCGTCCCCTGCCCGAGCATCTCTTTTGCAAGATCAATATTCACCCGAATGACACAGGAAATACCGGAATTGAAATCATAGTCCGCGCTCTTGCCCCTGACGATCCACCCGTGCTGGGAGCAGGGCCGCAGGAATGTTGAGGGCAGAGATTTTCTAAGATCTATTGTATAACAGTTTTCTCCCAGATACACCCCGTGGAGATTGGATACATTTGTCTCCGCTACATACAGAAACAGGAACAGGTGGTCCGAGGCTTCCATGCGGTCGAGCTTCTCATTGTATTGGGAAATACCTTCGCAGATCCTTTTCCAATTGCGGTATTCCCCGTCAAAGCGTCTGTTTATATTCCTCCTGACCAGTTCATCAAATGTGATGGAGCCCTGCTTTGCGTGCTCTTGCAGCTCCCGGAGCTTGTCCCCGTCAAGTGTGATAGATTCCAGAGTCGGTTCTTTGGGGTATGGCTTCCTCTTGGTTTCCTCACTTGGAACAATAGGGGCATTCTTTTCGCCTTTGCCGGAATTATTTCGCAGTATGTATTCATTCTTTGCGGCATTCCACTCATAGAGACCAAACCAAAGGGCGGTCCAATGGTTGTCAACAAAGTCCACACTGTACGTCTTTGCGCCATAATGCTGCAAAACAGCCTCAATGACAAGTCTTTGGTACAACGACCAACCCTCTACTTCTGTTCCCCGTAATCCAAAAAACTTCAGACACGGGTTCTCTCCGATGATCGCGTCGATCGAATCGTTCAGGCGCTTCTCGTTCGCCGCCAGCCGCCCCGGGTCATGCTTTATGCTTGGGACAACACGCTCGTACAGCCTGCACTGCCCCCGATAGAGCACCGTTCCCTTACCGGCGTTGATGTGCTTTACATAGCCTACCAATTGGTTGAGTGCGTGCATCGAGGGGACGTCATATATGGGGATCTGAGAATCCCCCCATGTCCCCACAAAGATTGCCTTTTGGAAATCCACCGCTTTTGGGTATTCAACCATGCTGCTTACGTCCTTTCTCCAGTCTTTTGTGTAAAGCGTTTCCGCCGCATCTCGTTTGAATATATACCGACAAGATTTTACCACATCGCCGCCCCTTTTGCTATCCACTTTTTCTTATTAACTTCCCTCTTGCCAATCCGCCGGATAAAATGTATAATTAGATGAATAATACAAACGGCGGGATCTGTGGGTCCCGCTATTTCGGTGGAGGGATGCCTATGAAGATCAAAAATCCGGTCCTGCGGCGGCTGTATGAGTACGGGATCATCACCTTGGCCTGTGCGCTGTACGCACTGTGCTTCAACTGGTTCTTTCAGCCTAACAACATCTCTATGGGCGGCTTCACCGGTGTGGCGCAGATCCTCAACCACTTTGTCCCCGTCCTGCCCATCGGCATTACTTCTATTGTGCTGAACATCCCCCTGTTCTATATCGGCGTGCGCAAGCAGGGGGTGAAGCTGCTGATCTCCTCTCTGTACGCTATGACTGTCAGCTCCCTGTTCCTGGACGCGCTGGCGGCGGTATACACCTTCCAGGCCATGGAGCCGCTGCTGGCGTGCGTCTATGGCGGGGTGCTGCTGGGGATATCCATGGGACTGCTGATGACGGTGGGGAGCACCACCGGGGGGACGGAGCTGGCGGCACGGCTGCTGAAATACAAGCTGCGCAATCTCTCCATCGGGCGGCTGTGTCTGAGCATCGACGTACTGGTGATCTCCCTCTACGCCCTGACCTTCCGCAGCATCAACAACGCCCTCTACGGCATCATCGCTATGTATATCTCCAGCCTTGCTATGGACGCGGTGGTCTACGGCTCCATCAACGCCAAGATCGCCTATATCATCAGCAATCAGAACGGGGCTATCGCCCAGCGGCTGCTGGATATGGATCTGGGGATCACCCTGCTGGACGGGCGGGGCGGCTACAGCGGGAATGAGAAGCAGGTAGTCCTCTGCGCTTTCAAGCGCAGTCAGATCGCCGCCATCAAGGCCGCCGTCACCGAGATCGATCCCAGCGCTTTCATCATCGTCTGCGAGGCCCACGAAGTGCTGGGGGAGGGTTTTGGCGAGTACACGCCTGACAGTCTATAAAAAAGTTTCGCCGGCCTTTACAAAGGCCGCAGAGTCCAGGGACAGAGTCCCTGGTCGCGCCCCGCAGGCGTTGGGCGGCCTTCGGCCGCCATAGCCCTATGCCGCCCGAAGGGCGGCCGACGGGGCGCGAAATTCCCCCCGTTCCCCAAAGGCCGCGCCAAAAAATCTTCTCCGTAGAACCATCCCAAACCTCGCGCGGCCTAAGCGCGCATTCGCCGCGGAAGCGGTGAACAGCGCCGGGAGTTCCCGTAGACATTTGATTCGCATTTGGAATACGTTACACACAAAATCTACCCACATACAAAGACACCCGGGAGACAGCAGTTTTGCTGTTTCCCGGGTGTTTTCAACGTTCTACAGGAACTCCCGGCGCTGTTTGCCGTCCAGACGGCAAATACGCTTGAAAGCCGCGCGAGGTTTGGGATTGTGCGATGGAGAAGATTTTTTCGGCGCGGCTTTTGGGGGATTCCGCACTCTGCGGAGTGCGGCCAGAGGCTCTGCCTCTGGACTCCGCCACCTTTGAAAAGGTGGACGAAACTTTTAACGCTTTTTACTTCTTCTCTTTGGCTTTATCTGCTCGTCCGGGTGGGGCGCGACAGCGTAATCGCCGAAGCGGCGGTGGAGCCATGCGGTGCAGTGGGTCACCCAGACGGAGCTGGGCGCAGCAACCCGCCAGTCCTCCCCAGGGGCGTACACCGTATGATCCGCCAGAGACTGCCCGTGACCGCCGCTGGGGTAAATATGGAGCTCCGACGCCACCCCCTTGTCCCGCAGGGCCTGATCCAGCAGCAGCGCATTCTCCACCGGAACACAGGTGTCATCAGCGGCGTGCCAGATGAAGAAAGGTGGGGCCTGTCTGGTGACCCGGTTTTCCAGGGACACCAGCTCCACCAGCTCGTCGTGCCGCTCTCCCAGCAGGTTCTCCATGGAACCCCGGTGAGCGGCTTCACCGCCAGTGACCACCGGATAGCACAGTATCGCCCCATCAGGGCGGAAGACGGAGGACCGGCGGCGGAGAGGCCGGTAGATCTCCTGCTTGCTCCACATGAGGGCCGCGCTGCCCGCCAGATGTCCTCCGGCGGAGAAGCCCATGACGATGATCGCATGGGGATCGACGTGGTAGCGTTCCCAGTTGTCCCGGACATAGGCGATGGAGGCCAGAAGCTGCTGCTGGGGCACAGGCCACCGGGCCTGGGGCGCGACGTGGTAGCGCAGGATAAACGCGGCAAAGCCCAGCCCCGCGAAGCGCAGGGCCACCGGCTCGCCCTCCCGGTCAGAGAGGCAGTGATACCCGCCGCCGGGACAGATGATGAGGGCGGGGCGCAGGCGGTCAGGTCCCAGTTCGGGGAAGTTGCCGGGGGCGTAGACGGTCAGCTCAGCCGCGCTGTCCGCGCCGGGGACGAGAATGGGAATGGTCTCATAAATCATGGCAGCTTCTCCTCCTGTAATGGTTATTTTCTCCATTTTACCATAGGACAGGGAGGGCCGCAAGGAGATTTTTCAGAAAAGCTGCCATTTTTTGTGCAACAATTTGCCCCTTTGTGTAAAACTTATAGGTACGTATATGAAGGGGGATCATTATGACGATCACAGAAAAACAGGTCCGGAAATTTACCGGCTATCTGACCGCCGGAGAAAAGACAGCCGCCACCATTGAAAAGTACCGGCGGGAGGCGCTGCGGTTCACAGACTGGCTTGCAGGGCGGGAGGTCAATAAAACGCTGGCCCGCGCCTATAAGGAGGAGCTGGCCGAAAAGCGCACCCCCGCCGGGGTGAACGGGGCCATCGCCGCGCTCAACTGCCTGTTTGCGTTCCTGGGGCTGACGGACTGCAAACTGAGATCCGTAAAGATCCAGCGGCAGATTTTCCGGGACGAGACGAGGGAACTCAGTCAGGCGGAGTACCGGCGGCTGCTCTCGGCGGCGAAGGGAAAGCAGAATGAGCGATTGCTGCTGGTGATGGAGACCATCTGCTCTACCGGGATCCGGGTGAGTGAATTGAAATTCTTCACTGTGGAGACCGTGCGGCGGGGACGCGCCGACGTGACCAACAAGGGCAAGACCAGGACCGTCTTTCTGCCGGGCAGGCTGCAAAAGGTGCTGCTGAAATACGCAAAGGCGCAAAAAATCACGGCAGGCCCCGTTTTCATCACCCGCGGCGGCAGGCCGCTGGACCGCAGCAACATCTGGGCGGATATGAAAAGGCTCTGTCAGGCGGCAAACGTGGCGGAATCGAAGGTGTTCCCCCACAATCTGCGGCATCTGTTCGCGCGGACCTACTATGATCTGGAAAAGGACATCGTGCGGCTGGCCGACATTCTGGGCCACGCCAGCGTCAATACCACGCGGATTTATACCATGGAAACCGGAGAAGTCCACCGGCGGCAGCTGGAGAAGATGAAACTGGTGGTATAAAAAATACCACGGAATTTTTATTCCGTGGTAAAAAAGTTGAATCCTCATTCAACTTGNCCGTATCTTANCATACCNGNAAAGAAATTTCAAGAGTNATNCGGGAAAATTTACATANNAAATCNNCCAAATTTTT
>JAAVHD010000017.1:0-25362 GCA_014799915.1 Oscillibacter sp. | reverse complement strand
TCAAAAAATTTGGCCGNATNGTTGNCTGAAAATGTGCAACCTNATATGAAAAAATAATNNGAGTTTTCTCCCGTTTCNTTGAAAANACCACGGAATAAAAATTCCGTGGTAACTCCCTNTTGNTTTCTTCCCCGCCTGACGGGTAAGAANTAAAAACAAATNTTTAATAGGAGGAAAAAACATGCGCAAAAAACTTTTGTCCCTGCTGACGGTCCTNTGNCTGGTACTGGGTATGCTGCCCACTACCGCACTGGCCGCAGCAACNGAAGCGTACGAANANAANGAAGTCGCCCNNNTCATCACCACCGACACCGAGATNACCGAGGATGTCGANGGNCTGGTGCTGGTNGACGCNCCCTGCACCGTTACCGTNACGGACGCCAAGCTGTCNGTCGGTATCGTTGTGTCCCCTGACGCCGCTGGCGCTGAGGTCGTGCTGAANGGCNCNACCGAGGCNGCNGAGGTNGTCGTNCTGGCCGCNGCCAGCGTGAAGGTCGAGGAGACNGCCAACGCCGGTATNGTNACCGTTGACGCCGCCGAGGCCACCGTNGAGATCGCCGGTACTGCNGCCGAGATCACCGTGACCGAGAACGCTGANAAGACCACTGTGACCGTAGCTGAGACCGCCAAGGTCACCGGCGATGTGACCAACGCCGCNCCCGAGAGCGTTGTGAGCATCAAGGGCGAAGTGTCCGGCAATATGACCACCGCCGAGACCGCCGTCGGCGCTACCACCGAGGTNGCTGAGACCGCTACCGTTTCCGGCAGCGTGACCAACGCCGCTCCCGACAGCACCATGAAGGTTGACGGNAAGGTTGAGGGCGGCATTGCCAACACCGAGACCGCTACCGGCGCTACCCTGGAAGTGGGCGCGAACGCCGAGATNACCGGCGAGGTCACCGACGCCACCGGCGAGCTGACCGTCACCGGCGACGGCGCTGCCAACATCACCGTTACCGACACTTCCGCTTCCGACGAGGACGAAGAGGACTCCGAGGATGCCGAGGACGAGGACGACGGTGAGGATGCGGACGATGCTACNGAGGAAGAAAATACCCCCGCCTTTGACGATGTTGCNCCTCCCCCTGCTACCTATAACGGCCCCCGTATCGTCTGGGCTCCTCTGCATGACCACAAGCATGCGCAGGGTTCGCATGATGAGAATTGCGGCACNGATCAGACCAGCACTTTGGCGACAAATCCCAACGTCTCCACTCCTGTTTTGACGGGCACTGTGGCGAACGATGCCCCCCGCGCCAGCGTGACNGTGTCTGCGGATAATATCACGCAGCATACAAATGCTGACGGCGGTGAGGCTAAGTACTGGATCGGTTTCGGTGTGGAAGTGCCCGAGACAAAGGTCGGTGAGTATCACTACTANGTGTTCGAGAAGACCGAAGGCGTTTATGGAAATGCCCAGCACATGACTTCTGTTACCAATCGTGTCTATCAGATGGATGAAACCACTTTCTTCAACACTTTCTATGTTAANGTTGGNCCGAACGGNGGTTCTATCGACTTTACCTATGTGGTAACTGACGGTACGAACAACTCTACCAGTCTTGAGGAGATGCTTGCGAGCGACAACGTTGTCTGCGTGCTTGATGTGACGCTGGATGTTGACNGCACTACTCCTGCTTCTACCGCGCCGCAGCAGGACGACGACCAGGATGNTGACAGCCAGGACGGCGACAGCCAGGANGGCGACAGCCAGGANGGNGACAGCCAGGANGGCGACAGCCAGGACGGNGACAGCCAGGACGGCGATCAGGTCGATGGTCAGGACGACGCTCAGGCCGCCTAACCCCCTGCTCCATGCGGAGTAAACAACACAGACCAACCGGAGGTCACTCCGGATAAGGTTATAGAGGACCGGGCACTTGCGCACCCGGTCCTCTTTTTTGATGCAGGTTTTAGGGGCGGGAAACGGGCCGGTGAGGACACCGGCCCCTACAAAATTGGNGCCTCTGTAGGGGCCGATGTCCTCATCGGCCCGTTATATGGCCTATGGGGTTGCTGGATTCGAATTTATGAAACAGGCGTGAATCACCTCCGTTTCGTGGTTGACAAAACAGAGGCGGGTGGGTATAATAAATAACAGAAGGGCTCTGTTACTGACGGTTAGCTCTCACAATACGGTCAATCTACGCTGACCGCTCGGGTGGCTTCCGGGCGGTCAACACGCTTTTGTGGTCAGCAGTATCATCACCAACACCGTGAAAATCACGGTATATGTATGTTCCTCCTTGACAAAAGGAATGGTCCGGCTATAATATAAGAATATGAAAGGGCGCTACCGGTAAGCGGTCAGCCCTCAACGTTGAAAAGAAGTAGCCGCTTTGGTTGGGAGCCGCAGGCGGTTACTTCTTTTTCCTATCAGCCGCGATAAAGAGGCCAATAATGCCGATGATGACTAAACTGTATGTAAACAAATCAGTATAAGTTACCATTGAGCAGCCCCCCTTTCGTAAAGTCAGGGGGCAAGAAGCAGCCCCCGTTTATAGGGGCCAACCGCCAACCACGATACTGGCAGCGCTGAAAGATCAATCTTTCCTATTCTCAGCATACCACACCAGTTGCCGGAATGCAACAAAAATCTCCTCTGCCCCGGACACCGTCTCCGGGGCCTTGCTTTTTTTCCGGTAATTGGATATAATAAAAGCAACTTTTTCGATCAAAGGAGCGGCAGACCATGATCAAACACATCGTCATGTGGAAATTCAAGCCCGGCACGGAGAAGGAAATGCACGAATTTCTGGACGGCCTGCGGGGCCTTTATGGGGTGATCCCCCAGATCCGGGAGCAGGAGGTGGGGATCAACTGCGCCCTCGGGAACTATGACGCGGTGCTCATTTCTGTCTTTGATACCCTGGAGGATCTGGAGACCTACAAGCACGATCCCCGGCACGTGGAAGTATCCGCACTGTGCAAAGCTATCCGTACTGACCGGGTAGCCGTGGACTGCGAGGTGTAACGATGGCGATGCGACTGGACAGCTTCGGTTTGACGGAGCTCACTGCCAAACCGGAGGATGCCTTCCGGCTGGCCAGCCTGGCTATGGCCGAGGGGCGACGGATTCCCGGCTACGGCGGGGACTACTACTATGACCGGATCGGCGACGCCGCCGTGGTCATCCGCACCCGTCTGGACCCGGAGAGCGGGGAGGAGGAGCTGCTGGGCATGGACACCCACGCCGCCTCTAACTGCCAGTGGGTCTGCCGGGTGGTGAAAGATGTGACAGAGGAAACCGCCGGACCCCTCAGCCGCCGGGTGCTGGTCAAGCGGGACGGGGGAGACGATATGGCGGTGGTGGATCTGCTGTGCGCCGACGTGCTGCCGGACCTCCGGGAGGGGGACGAGCTGTGTCTGAACATGGTGGGCTTCCCCCTGCGGATCTCCTACGACGCGGGCGAGAGTAAAGACGTGGTGGAGGCCCAGCGGGACACAGTGCTGCTCCAGGGCACGGTGAAGGACGCTAAGGTGGGCGAGACCTACTTCGGCATGGAGCCCCTGACCAAGTTTGTCAGCGTCACCGTTTCCACCCCCATGGGGGACGTGGAGCTGTGCCACCCCATGGAGCTGGTGGCGGAAAATCAGCGGGATCTGGTGAAGCCGGGGACAGTGGTGTCCGCGCTGTGCGTGCTCTCCGGGGACTGCGCGGTGGGCGAGTACGCCGGGGGGATCGTGTACGACGAGGTACACAATCTGGCGGCGCTGACCGCCTTTTTCCGGGACGGCGGCATCCAGCGGCTGCGGCCCCTGGTGCGGAGCGACTGCGTATGTACCTTCCTGGAGAACCGGCAGGAGGGGCAGGAGAACGCCCTGGCGCTGCTGGCGGTGGTGCAGGGCGACCTGGCGGCTGTCGGGATGGACCGGTGCGCGGTGGGCGTGCTGAGCAGTGAGGGCGTTCGGGGACAGAAATGCCTGCTGCTGGGGAATGACGACGGCTTTGCTTTCCTCTGTCTGCTTCAGCCGGACAGCCTGGGGCGGCTGCGGGAGATCACTATCACCAATGATCCCCAGTGGGATTTTGAATTAGCGGAGTAAGCTATGATTCTTGTTGCCTGTATCGATGACCGGGGCGGGATGCTCTTTAACCACCGCCGGCAGAGCCAGGACCGCCTCCTGCGGCTGGACCTCCTGCGGGAGGCCGGGGGACGGGCGGTCTGGATGAACGAATATTCCCGCAAGCAGTTTTCGGAAGCGCCGGAAAATCTCCGGGTAGCGGAGGATTTTTACCTCCGGGCTGCTGAGGGGGAGTTCTGCTTTTTTGAAGATGTGGACCCCGTGCCCTATCTGGACAGGGCGGAGATGATTCTGCTCTACCACTGGAACCGCCGCTATCCCTCCGATCCGCCCGGCTTTCCCCAGCCCCTGGTGGGGTGGTCCGTGAAGCGGCAGGAGGATTTTGTTGGGGCCAGCCATGCGTGTATTACAAAGGAGATCCTGGTATGACCAAAAAGAAGACGATAAGCCTGCTGGCGCTGCTGGTCTGCCTGCTGCTGTCGGGCTGCGAGGTGTATCAGCAGCCCCACAGCGCCAGCATGTCCGGCATCTATCTGGACAGTATCCCGGCCTACTCCGGCGAGCCCTATGTGGCGCTGAACAACAACGAGCCCACTTTCCTGGAGGGGGAGCTGACCACCGAGTCCTACGAGTTCTACAGCGATCTGGACAGTCTGGGGCGCTGCGGGACGGCTCTCGCCTGCGTGGGCGTGGATCTGATGCCAACAGAGGAGCGGGGGTCCATCGGGCAGGTGAAGCCCACCGGGTGGCAGACGGTGAAGTACGACTGCGTGGACGGGAAGTACCTGTATAACCGGTGCCATCTGATTGGCTACCAGCTCTCCGGCGAAAACGCCAACAAGCAGAACCTTATTACCGGCACCCGGTATCTGAACGTGGACGGGATGCTGCCCTTTGAGAACATGGTAGCGGACTACGTGAAGGAGACGGAGAACCACGTCCTCTACCGGGTCATGCCGGTTTTTGAGGGGAACAACCTGGTGGCCAGCGGCGTGGTGATGGAGGCAAAGAGCGTGGAGGACAACGGGGAGGGCGTCAGCTACAATGTCTATGTCTACAACGTCCAGCCGGGGGTGGAGATCGACTACGCTACCGGTCTAAGCTGGCTGGAGGGGACTTCCCCTGATACATCGTCCGGGGAGCAGGAGATTACATACATCCTGAACGTCAACTCGAAGAAGTTCCATCTCCCCACCTGTTCCGGCGCGAACAATATGAAGGCGGAGAACCGGGAGGAATCCACGCTCTCCCGCGAGGAGCTGGTCAGCCAGGGATATGAGCCCTGCGGGACCTGCAAACCTTGAGCTATTTCTATAGAATGAACGGGCCCCGGAAGATAGATCCTCCGGGGCCCGGTTTTGTGTTTTGGTCAGGTTACAGGCACTCGCCGTTTGTCTCGATCACCTTGGCGTACCAGGCGGCGGAGTCCTTGGGGATGCGCTCGCCGGTGCGGTAATCCACGTAGATAATACCGAAGCGCTCGTCGTAGCCCCGGGACCACTCGAAGTTGTCCAGGATGCTCCACTGGAGGTAGCCCTGTACCGGCGCGCCCTCGTCGATGCCCTTCTTCAGCTCCAGCAGGTAGCGGTTGAGGAAGTCGATGCGCTCGGGGTCATGGACCTTGCCGTCCATATGGACCCGGTCGTTGCAGGACTGGCCGTTCTCGGTGATGACCATGGGCAGGCCGTAGCGGCGGTGCATATTCAGCACGCAGTAGTGCATTACCTCCGGCGTCACGGGCCACTTGCAGGCGGTGAGCGGGAAGCCGGGATATCGCTTCACGTACTCGCCCTTCTCGTTGACCATGTCGCCGTTGTAGACGTTGATGCCGATGAAGTCCAGCGTCTCCATCTTCTCCCAGTCGCTGGGGTCAATGGTCTCAGCGAACTTCCGCACGACCGCGGGGGCGCTCTCGTCGTACTTTTTCAGCAGCAGGGAGTCCAGGAAGATGTTGGGTGTGAAGCTCCAGGGCTTTTGGTCGGAAGACAGGTCAAAATTGGCCTTGTAGGCGGCCTCCCGGTTCTCCGGGGTGTCCTTCTCCGGGTAGGTGAAAAATCCGCAGATGGCCGCGCCCACAATAGTTGTGGGGTCCACGGCCTTGATGGCCCGGTAGGCCTCGCTGTGGGCAAGGCACAGGATGTGGTACACCTGGGCCACCTTCTCGCCGCCGAGGCCAAGGCCCGGCGCGCCGTGGGTGCCGCCATAGCCCCCGGCTACGCACTGGGGCTCGTTGAGGGTCATGTAGCGCTTGACCTTGCCCTTGAGGCGGCTTGCCACGATGCCGGCGAAGCGGCCAAAGGCGGCGATAATGTCCCGGTTGAGCCAGCCTCCCTTATCCTGGAGGGCGCTGGGCAGATCCCAGTGGTAGAGGGTGATCATGGGCTCGATGCCGTTGGCAAGCAGCTCATCCACCAGATTTTCATAGAATTGCAGGCCCTTTTCGTTGACCTCGCCGTCGCCGTCGGGGATCACCCGGGGCCAGCTGATGGAAAAGCGGTAGGCCTGGATATTGTGCTGCTTCATCAGGGCCACGTCTTCTTTATACCGGTGGTAGCTGTCGCAGGCCACGTCGCCGGTGTCGTCATTTTTGACGTGTTTCCCGTTCATTTCATGGCAGAAGTCGTCCCAGATGCTGGGCCCCTTGCCGTCCTCGTTCCACGCCCCCTCACACTGGTAGGACGCGCAGGCCGCGCCCCAGAAAAACCCCTCGGGAAATGCGCTCATACTGTTACCTCCACATGATATTCTTTCTTTCCGGCGTCGGGGATCAGTTTGCCCTCTACCGGCTGTCCGTCCACGGTCAGGGAATAGGTCCCCGTCTGCCGGACATGAATCCGGTACAGCGCCCCCCGGTAGCGGCGGCGCACGGTGTACGCCCCCATCCCCTCCGGCAGACAGGGGGCCACCGTCAGGCCCTCGGGCGTAGGCTTGACGCCCAGGATATACTGGCTGATATTCACAAAGGTCCAGGCGGCGGTGCCGGTGAGCCAGCTGTTCCGGGCCGCGCCCTGGTGATAGGAGGCCCGGGCCGCCACGGTCTGGGCGTAGACGTAGGGCTCCACCTTCCTGACCTCGCTGTGCTCCTCCTGATAGACGGGGCAGGTCCGGCGGTAGATGTCGAAGGCGTTGTCCCCCCGGCCCACTACCGTCTCGGCGATGCTGATCCAGGGGTTGTTGTGGCAGAAGATGGACCCGTTCTCCTTGTAGCCCGGCGGATAGCTGGTGATTTCACCCAGCTCCTTGTGATACACGGTATAGCAGGGGGCCAGCAGCTCCACGCCGTACTGTCCCAGCAGGCGCTCCCGGACGGAATCCAGGGCCTTCTGGGCCTTGCCGTCGTCCAGGCCGACGCCCGCCATGACGCACATGCCCTGGGGCTCGATGAAGATCTTGCCCTCCTCGCACTTGTCGCTGCCCACGGGGTTGGAGTAGGCGTCGTAGGCCCGGACGAACCATCCACCGTCCCAGCCGGGGCCCTTCACCGTCTGCTCCATGGTCTTGACAGCGGCCTCCACCTCTTTGGCCTCCTCCGTGAGGCCCTTCTTCCGGCAGAGGACGGCGTACTGCCGTCCGTACAGGACGAACATGCCCGCGATGAACACGCTCTCCGCCACCGGGCCCTCGGAGGGACCTGTGGTCTGGAAGCTCTCCCCCGGCTCCTCGGAGAAGCAGTTGAGGTTCAGGCAGTCGTTCCAGTCCGCCCGACCAATGAGGGGCAGGCCGTGGGGGCCTAAGTGGGTCATAATGTAGTTGACGCTCCGGCGCAGATGCTCCATGAGGGGCGCTTCGGAGCCGGGCACGTTGTCGAAGGGCGTGGGGTGGTCCAGAATGGACCAGTCCCCGGTCTCGGAGATATAGGCGTAGGTACAGGCCACCAGCCACAGGGGGTCGTCATTGAAGCCGCTGCCCACGTCGCTGTTGCCCCGCTTGGTCAGGGGCTGGTACTGGTGGTAGGTACTGCCGTCCTCCCACTGGATGGAGGCGATGTCGATGATCCGCTCCCGGGCCCGGTCCGGGGCCATGTGGACGAACCCCAGCAGGTCCTGGCAGCTGTCCCGGAAGCCCATGCCCCGGCCGGTGCCGGACTCAAAGTAGCTGGCGGAACGGCTCATGTTGAAGGTGACCATGCACTGGTACTGGTGCCAGGTGTTCACCATGGTCTCCAGCTTCTTGTCGGTGCACTCCAGGCGGTAGATCCCCAGCAGGTCCTCCCAGTAGGCGTGGAGCTCCGCGAGCGCATCCTCCACGGCCTGATCCGCCGCGAATTTCTCCATCACCCGGTGGGCGGTGTCCTTCCGGATCACGCCGGGGGACAGGAACTTCTGATCCCGGGGGTTCTGCCCGTAGCCCAGGACGAAGGTGTACGACACCTTCTCCCCCGCCTTCAGGATCATATCCAAGGCCAATCCCGCCATGGGCGCGCCGCCGTGGGCCAGGAAATCCCCGGTCTTGCCCTTCACCACCGCCTGAGGCGCGGCGAAGGTGCCGAACTGCCCCAGGAAGCTGTCGCGGTCCGTATCGTATCCCGCGATGGGGGCGTTGACGCCGTAGTAGGCGTAGTGATCCCGGCGCTCCCGGTACTCGGTGGTGTGGTAGAGGACGCTGTCCTCCCTCTCCACCTCGCCGATGTTCAGATTCCGCTGGAAGTTGGTGGAGTCGTCCACCGCGTTCCACAGGCACCACTCCACCGCCGCCGTGAGGCGGAGCTTCTTGGGCAGGCTCGTCTCATTTTTCAGCGTTATTCGCTGGACCTCGCAGTTCTCCCCGATGGGCACAAAGAAGGTCATTTCCGCCGCAAGGCCGTCCTTTGCCGTCTCAAAGACGGTGTAGCCCATGCCGTGGCGGCAGCGGTAGCGGTCCAGGGCCGCGTCCGCCGGATGGAATGCGGGGCTCCATACCGGTCCCTCCGACTCCTTGATATAGAAAAACCGTCCGCCCACGTCCGCCGGGACGTTGTTGTAGCGGTAGCGCAGCAGCCGCTGGAGCTTGGCGTCCCGGTAGAAGCAGTAGCCCCCGGCGGTGTTGCTGATCAGTGAAAAGAACTCCTGACTGCCCAGATAGTTGATCCAGGGCAGGGGCGTGGCGGGGGTCTCGATCACGTACTCCCGCCGCGCACTGTCAAAATATCCGTATTGCATAGTAGGATTTCGCCTCCTGAAATTTCTAAAAAAAGCGGGGACCGCCATTTCCATGGGGCCCCCGCATAGCGAAACGAGTTAACTATTCAGCGTCTTGAGCAGTTCGGCCATGGTGTCGTCGGTGACCTTATCCGGCACGAAGCTCAGCAGGCCCCGCAGCGGCATGTACTGCATCATCGCCATGCCCATCTCGTCGCTCACCGCTTCCTGAGAGGCCTCCCCTGTATCTTCATCGGGAGTAAACGCCTCCTGAATAGCGGCCAGCACGGGGCCAACGGCCTTGGCCGCCTTGGGATCGGCCATAACGTCCATGAAGATGCTGTCAACGGTGTAGTGCCGGGGCAGCTCCACGGTGGACTCCACCGTCACCACGCCGGAGACCTCGATCTGGCGGGAGGACTGGCCCACCTCCACGGTGAACTCACCGGTCTCCACATGCCAGTCGTGGAGCTGGGTGTTCCAGTAGGCGAAGGAGCGCTTATCCAGAGTGAAGGTCACGTCTTTGCTCTCACCGGGCTGGAGCTCCACCTTCTCAAAGCCCTTCAGCTCCCGGACGGGGCGCAGAACGGTGCTCTCCCGGTCGCCCACGTACAGCTGCACCACGGTCTTGCCCGCCCGGTCGCCGGTGTTGGTCACCGTGACGGTGGCGGTAACGGTCTCCTGGTCCGTAATCTTGTCCGCGCTCAGGCGCAGATTGGAGTACGCGAAGGTGGTATAGCTCAGGCCGTGACCGAAGGGGAAGAGAACCTCCATCTCCTTCTTGTCATAGTACCGGTAGCCCACGAAGATACCCTCGGGGTAGGGGGCCTCGTTGCCCTCGCCGCCGTAGAAGATGTAGGAGGGGTTGTCGCTGAGCTTCACGGGGAAGGTCTCCGCCAGATGGCCGGAGGGGTTCACATCGCCGTAGAGCACGTTCACGGTGGCAATACCCACCGCCTGACCGCCCAGGTATGCCTCCAGAACGGCCTTCACCTTGCCCAGCCAGGGCATCTCCACCGGGGAGCCGTTGTACAGCACCACCACGGTGTTGGGGTTGGCCTCAGCCACGGCTTCGATCAGCTTGTTCTGGCAGGCGGGCATCTTCATATGGGCGCGGTCATAGCCCTCGGATTCATAGGCGTCGGGCAGTCCGGCGAACACCACGGCCACCTTGGCGGCTCTGGCGGCCTTCACGGCCTCGGCGATCATTTCGTCGGTTGCCGCGTCGTCGGCCACGCTGTAGCCCTGGGCGTAGGTCACGGGCAGGCCCTGGGCCGCCTCCACGGCGGAGGTGGTCTTGAAGCAGTTGATGTGGGAGCTGCCGCCGCCCTGGAACCGGGGCTTGGCGGCAAACTCGCCGATGAAGGCTACCGCGTCCTCCTTGTTCAGAGGCAACACACCTTCATTCTTCAGCAGCACCATGCACTCCCCGGCGATTTGGGCGGAGAGCAGGTGGTCCGCCTCCATATCCCAGGGGGTCTCGGGCTTGGCGTTATCCAGATAGCGGTAGGTGATATTCAGCATTCGCTCGCAGGCCACGTCCAGGACCTTCTCGTCCAGCTCACCAGCCTTGACGGCGGCAATGATCTTCCGGTCGTTGATCCCGTTGGAGCCGGGCATCTCCAGCTCCAGGCCAGCAGCCACGCCGGCCGCGCGGTTGCTCACCGCGCCCCAGTCGCTCATCACATAGCCCTCGAAGCCCCAGTCCTTGCGCAGCACGTCGGTCAGCAGCCAGGGGTTCTCGGAGGCGTACACGCCGTTGATGCGGTTATAGGAGCACATCACCGTCCAGGGCTGGGCCTTGCGCACGGAGATCTCAAAGGCGGGGAAATAGATCTCCCGCAGGGTCCGCTCGTCCACGTTGGAGCTGGAGCTCATGCGCCGGTGCTCCTGGTTGTTGGCGGCAAAGTGCTTGATGGAGGTACCCACGTTCTTGCTCTGGACGCCGTTGATATACGCGGCGGACATTTCACCGGCCAGGTAGGGGTCCTCGGAAAAATACTCAAAGTTCCGCCCGCACAGGGGGGAGCGCTTGATGTTCACCGCCGGGCCCAGCACCACGCCCAGCTGCTCGTGCTGGCAGCTGTCGCCGATGGTCTCGCCCATTTTGCCGATCAGGGCGCGGTCAAAGGAGGCCGCGGTGGCGCAGGCGGCGGGCATACACACGGCCTTGATGCTTTCGTTCACGCCCAGGTGGTCCGCCGCCGAGTCCTGCTTGCGCAGGCCGTGGGGGCCGTCGCTGACCATCACCGAGGGAACGCCCAGGCGCTCCACCGGCTTGGTGTGCCAGAAATCCAGGCCGGAGCACAGACCGGCCTTCTCCTCCAGGGTCATCTGAGAGACAAGAGCTTTTACATCCATAATTTACCTTCCTCGATTAGAAGTGTAATATCGTCACCGTGCGGAAATTTAGGAATTGCAGTTGTGTACGGGGCGATATTAAAGTTCTTTTTGATACTTTTTCTTTCAAGAAAAAGTATTCCTCAATCTTCATATTTTTGAACCTGTATTCACGGCCAGGGTACACCGGGAGGGCGGGGACTTTGTTCTTCTGCGAGGGACGCAAAGGCCCCGCCCGGACGGCGTTCAACGGCTGTAAATACAGGTTCTTAATGCTGGATTTTCATGCGGATCAAGGTTTGACGGAAACTCCCGGCGCTGTTTACCGCGTAAGCGGTAAATGCGCTTGAAAGCCGCGCGAGGTTTGGGATCATTCTATGGAGAAGACTTTTTTCGGGCGCGGCTTTTGGGGAATTCCGCACTCTGCGGAGTGCGGCCAGGGGCTCTGCCCCTGGACTCCGCGGCCTTTGTAAAGGCCGGCGAAACTTTTTAATATGGTTCCCCGAAACCCTAATCCTTAGCGGTTTATTCCACGGTCAGCTCATCCACGGTACTCAGATCCCACTCCTCGTGGATCTTGGGCACGTCGCTGATCAGGCGCTTGGTATAGGCGGCCTTGGGGGACAGGATAACCTCGTCCGCCTTGCCGTACTCCACAAACTTGCCGTGCTCCATGATGTACACGGTATCGGAAATGTAGTAGGCCAGACCGATGTCGTGGGTGATGAAGATGATGGTCATACCCACCTCGTCGCGCAGCTGGAGCAGCATATCCAGAATAGTCGCGCGAGAGCAGGCGTCCACCATGGACGTCGGCTCGTCGGCCAGCAGGATCTTCGGCTTGAGCAGGAAGATGCGGGCGATCATCAAACGCTGCATCTGGCCGCCGGAGAGCTCGAAGGGATACTTGTTGGTCAGCTCGGCGAACTTCAGGTTGACGAAGGAGCAGGCCTCGGTCATCATGTCGAACTTCTCCTCCTTGGAGAGGTTCTTGCCGCCGCGCATGTTGATGCAGTCCAGCAGGACGGTGTCGATCTTATTGAAGGTGTTGAAGGAGGCGAAGGGATCCTGGAAAATCGCCTGGATGCCCTTCCAGTACTCCTTGCGCTTCGCGCCGCTGGAGATGTCGCGCTTCTTGCCCATGAAGAGGATCTCGCCCTCGGTCTGGTTGCTCAGACCCAGCAGCATCTTCGACAGGGTGGTCTTGCCGGAGCCGGACTCGCCCACGATGGAGACAAACTCGCCCACATGGAAGTCAAAGTCCACATGGTCCACGGCCACGGTCTTCTTATCGCCCAGGCCGAACACCTTGGTCACGCCCCGGCCGGACAGGCACAGGGGGGCCTTGCTGAAATCCTTGGTTTTCATAGGCTCACTCATTGCTGTACACCTCCTTCAGCTCGTCAAGGCCCATGAGGCAGCGGTACATACGGCCGTCGCCGAATTCCTTCTCGGGCACCAGGCCGAAGCGGCACTCGGGCTTGGCGTACTTGCAGCGCTCGGCGAAGCGGCAGCCGTCCGGCGGCTTCTTCAGGTTGGGAGGCGTGCCGGGGATGGCCTCCAGCTTGTGGCCGCGGGTCCCCTCCTCGGGCACCAGGATGGAGCCCATCAGGCCGTGGGAGTAGGGGTGGGTGGGATCAAAGACCATCTCCTTGGCGCTGCCGCGCTCCACGATCTGGCCGGCATACATGACCATGATGTCGTCGGTGACGTTGTACAGCAGGGGCAGCTCGTGGGTGATGAACAGCATGGACTTGATATAGCCCTTCTCCATCAGCTCGCGCATCATCTTGATGACCATCTTCTGGCTGGTCACGTCCAGGGCGCTGGAGGGCTCGTCGGCGATCAGCACCTTGGGGGAGAGGATGGTGGACACGGCGATGACCGTGCGCTGCTTCATGCCGCCGGAGAGCTCTACCGCGTGCTTCTCCAGCACGGTCTTGGGCAGGCCCAGCTCGGCAAACCGGGCCTCGGCCCGCTCACGGATCTCTTTCTTGTCCGCCTTGGGATCATGGGCGCGGATCACGTCCTCCACAAAGCGGATGATCTTCTGGGTGGGGTTCAGGGCGTTCATGGCGGCCTGGGGGATGTAGGCGATCTCGGTGCCCAGGATGCTCTTGCGCACGTCGTCGGGCTTCATCCCGGAGATGTTGGTGCCGTCGATGATGATGTCGCCGCTCATGTAGTGCAGGGGCGGGAAGTAGTAGCCCATCATGGACAGGGCCAGTGTGGACTTGCCGCAGCCGGACTCGCCGGCGATGCCCAGGCTCTTGCCCTCCTCGATGGAGAAGGTCACGCCGTCAACGGCGTACACGTCCTCACGGAAGCGGGTGACGTATTTTGTTTTGAGGTTCTTGACCTCCAGCATTTTCTTTCCCATTGCTTCCTCCTTAGTCTCTCAGGGTGGGGTTGAACACCTGGTCCAGGCCGGTGTTCATCAGGTTCAGGGAGAACGAGATGAGGGTGATGACCAGGATAACAGGGAAGTACGCCCACCAGGAGCCGTTGGTATGCGCGGAGTATTTCATCGCCCACTGCATCATCAGGCCCAGGGTCGGGGTGGTGGTGGTCTTGGGGCCCAGGCCCAGCATGGACAGCTGCGCCTCGGCCAGGATGCCGGAGGAGACCTGGAGGATGAAGGCCATCACCACATAGGACGCCACGTAGGGCAGGATATCGGTGAGGACGATCCGGATCATGGAGTGACCGGAGAGCTTGGAGAGGTTCACGTGGTCACGGTTGCGCAGGGATACCACCTGGGCGCGCACGGAACGGGTGGTCCATGGCCAGGAGGTCACGCCGATGATAATAGCCACCAGGGTCGGTCCGCGCAGATCCGCATCCACCGAGGAGGAGATGAGGATCAGCAGCACGAAGCCGGGGATAACGGTGAACAGATTGGTGATGAACATGATGAAGTCATCCGCTATGCCGCCCAGATAACCCGCCAGCAGGCCCAGGGTCAGGCCGACGAAGGTCGCCACCAGGCCGGCCACAAAGCCCACCAGCAGGGAGGTGCCGGTGGCGTAGATCAGCTCCCGGAGGGTATCCCGGCCGAAGTTGTCCGTGCCCAGCAGCAGCGTTCTGGTGTTGGCCACGGCGGAAGCGTTCACATAGTCCGTCTTAGACACGGTGCCGCGCTCCTCATACTCGCCGTCCTCCCCCCTGTCCATGACGTACAGGGTATCGGAGGCCTGCAGCTCCTTCAGCCGCTTGTCAAAGTTCCGGAAGTCACGGCGCTGGGCATTGGTCATCTTGGGCATATCGTTCTCGTCAAAGACCTCCTGCCACAGCTCGATCATGCGGTCGGTGTCCTGGGGGTCCAGGTCGGACACATCCATCCCGCAGAGGGTAAAGTAGTTGATCATGGATACCCGGTCCTCATCCGACATGGCTGCGGCCAGGCGTTTCTCGTCCGCGTCCTCCAGCAGCAGCGTCTCGGTCTTGGCCGAGGTGGCGTCGTAGAGAGAGACGTAGGTGCCGGGGGCGGCGAAGGTGCCGCGGCCGATCATGGCCAGCGGATCGCCGGGGGACAGCAACGGGTAGAGGATGCACATCACCAGGATGCACAGAAAGATGATAAAGCCGATCATAAACCGGGGAGAACGGCGGATGTCACGCAAAATATTATTCATATACCTGCCCTCCCTTATTCCACAGTGGCGGCCTTGACGCGCGGGTCAATGAGGCCGTAGATGAGATCCAGGACGAGGGTAACCATCAGCACCATCAGGGTGGTGACCAGCGTGCTGCCCGAGATCAGCGGGTAGTCCGCGCTGGTGACGCCTCTCATCAGGGTGGTGCCCAGGCCGGGATAGCTGAAGATGGTCTCCGCCACCAGGGCGCCGCCGATCATGGTGCCGATGGACATGGCCAGGCCGGTGACCTGGGGCAGCATGGCGTTGCGGAAGACATAGCCCACGATCTTGCGGTCCTTGATGCCCAGGAAGCGGGCGTACTTCACGTAGTCGGCGTTGAGCTCATAGATGGACATGGAGCGCATTCCGATGGCCTGCCCGCCGATACTGACCAGCACGATGGACCAGAACGGGAGCTGGTAGTGGGTGATCACCGACCAGATGAAGGGCCAGGACAGGTTGGGTATCATGTCGTAGTTATAGCCTCCCGCCAGAGGCGCGATCTTCAGATGCACGGCGAACACCACCAGCAGGATCACTGCCATGGCGAAGGCCGGGATGTTGCTCACAAACAGGGACACAGGCAGCAGCACCTTGTCAAAGCCCTTCTTGATGTAAGCGGCCAGGGCGCCCAGCACGTTGCCGAGAATCCAGCCCACGAGGATGGCGGGCAGCTGCAGCGCGATGGTCCAGCCCACGGAGGAGACGATGATGTCGCCCACCCGTCTGGGGTACTGGCTGAAGGAGACGCCCAGGTCGCCGTGGAGCAGGTTCTTCACATAGATGAGGAACTGCTCCGGCATGGACTTGTCCAGGCCGAACTCCCTCATGTACTGCTCATAGGTCTGCTGGACGAGGGCCGCGTCGGTAGAGTTGCCCATCAGCTTACCGGTGATGGTGGCCACGGGGTTGGCCGGCATCAGCCGGGGCAGGAGGAAGTTCAGGATAATAGCGAACACCAGAGTGATGAGGAACCAGATAAGTTTTTTCCCGAAGTATTTTTTGTAGCCTTTCATGGGGTCGATCCACTCCCTTTCCTTTCTGAGGTGCGCTTGTGAAAGCGGCAGCCACTCTGCCGCTTTCACAAGCGCGTGATGTTTTCCGTCCCGGAGAATTGGGAAGGGCAGCGGGCTCCGCTAAGGAGCCCGCTGCCCTTCAATCAAAGTTTAGGCGAGTTCCAGCTCATAGAGGGAAGCAATGCTGTAGCCGTCGGTGCAGTCCAGGGGAGGAATGCCGTTGGACTCGTTGGGGAAGTTGGTCCAGACGGACTCGTTCACAGCGTGGAACTTGTCGGGGCGGTACATCAGGGAGAAGCTGGGTACGTCAGTCAGGTAGATGCGGGTCAGCTCGGTGTAGGCGGCCTTGATCTCAGCCTCGTCGGTCATGAGGGGGATCGCCTTGATCAGGGCGTCGGCCTCGTCATTGACGTACTGGCCAAAGTTACCGGACCAGTTGTTCTCCATACCCACGTAGTCCTTGCCCATCAGAGCGTTCACACGGGCCCAGGGGCTGGAGGGAGCGGCGGCCGGGGGAGACCACATGAAGATGGCGGTCTCGGTCTGGTTGGGGTTGGTCAGCGAGGTGGCATAGTAGGTATCGGCGTCAGGGAAGTTAGTGGACATGTCGATGCCGATCTTCGCACCGGCAGCGGCCACGATCTCCAGGGCGGCGTTCCAGTCGGACCAGCCCTCGGGGCAGGAGACCTGGAGGGTGACCTTCTCGCCGTTCCACTCGCGCCAGCCGTCGCCGTCGGTGTCAACGATACCGGCGGAATCCAGCAGCGCATTGGCGCCATCGATGTCGTTGCCAACCCACTGCAGATCGGCCACGGCGGCGTGGTCATACAGAGCCTGCTCACCGGCGGTGGGGTTCATAACGGAGCGGGGAACCTCCGCGAAGGAGGGGGACTGGTTGGTCATGGCGTTGGCAATGATCTGGTCATAGTCCACCGCGATGGCGATGGCCTTACGCAGTTCCACGTTCTCGGCGATCACGGGCATATTCATGTTGAACCAGGCGGTAGGCATGGTGGCGCACATACCGTAGGGGGCGTGATCATAGTAGGTGGAGATGGGCAGACCGTCCTTCTCCCACAGATCCTGGATGTTGGGCATGAACTGCTGGTTCACGTCGATCTCACCGGCCTTGAAGGCGACCTCGGAAGCGGCGTTGTCAGCATAGATGGTATGGGCAATGTACTTGGGCACGGGCAGCTTGCCCCACATGGAGGCGTCCTGGCCCCAGTAGTTGTCGTTGCGGATGAAGACTACCTTCTGGTTGTCGGAGTAGTAGGGGCCGTAGGGGCCGGAGAAGGCAACATCCTCAGCCTTGTCGTTCAGGAAGCCCTGCTTGTCGCCGTTGTTGCGGGCCAGGCAGGTGTCGATCCACGCGGCCTGGGCCACGTACTGACCGGACAGGAAGTCTTCCAGCATGAAGGGGTTCAGGTTATCCAGGTTGGCCTTGAGGACCAGCTCGGTGTCGCTGTTGACCACGATCTCGCTGATGTAGGGGTGATAAGTGCCGGGCTGGTCAATTTCCACGCCCACGTCGAAGGTGCGCTTGACGTCGTTGGCGGTGACGGCGGTGCCGTCGTTCCACTTGGCGGCGGGATTGATCTTCACGGTCAGCTCGGTCTTGTCGGCGTTCCAGCTGAAGTCGCCGTCAGCCAGCAGGGGGATCATCTCGCCGGTGAGGAAGTTGTACATATAGAGGGTCTCGAACATAACGGTGCGGGAGCCGGAGGCGCTGCTGGCAATCGCCATAGCGTTGTTCTGGTTGGCGCCCACGGGGTTCCAGCTGGTCACCTCGCCCCACTGCTGACCGCCGAAGTACAGGGTCTCGGTACGGGGCAGATCAGTGGTGGTGTCGTCCGCGGGAGCGGGCTCGTCGGCGGGGGTGTCGGGGGTAGTAGCGGGGGTGTCGTCGGTAGTGGCGGGGGTGTCGGGAGTGCTGGGCGTATCGTTATTACCGCCGCAGCCAGCCAACAGGCCCAGAGCCATCACCAGTGCAAGGATAAGGGCTAAGGTCTTTTTCTTCATGGTATTTCCTCCTTATATTTTATGGCGTTTTGGCCCGCGCGCTCTGCTTGACCCGCGCGGGTCCCGAGTGCCATCACTCACAGATGGATCGTCCTTCCTGACAAGGAAGGACGGAAAAGGAGTACTCCTTTTCCGAAAGGTATTCGCTATACCGGGATCCGTCCCACGGTCTCCCCCGGCAGCAGCTTGCCGGGGATGATGATCTGCCTGGGGACGCAGNNCCTGCCCTGCTCCACGGCCCGGGCCAGCTCGTCGGCGGCGCTGNNCCCGATCAGCTCCGCGTCCTGCNNCANNGTGGTGAGNCNGGGCCGGAGCATCTNGNNGANGTCNANGCCGTCGTATCCGGCGGCGGAGATATCCTCCGGGATNCGGAGNCCCTGGCGGTAGATNNCGTTCCTGCCGCCNANGTAGGNGATGTCGTCGGGATAGATGATNCAGGTGGGGCGGTTTTCCAGNGCCAGCAGCCGCCGGGTNGCCTCCTCGNAGGCGGCGGNGCGGCAGTACTTGCCCACCATCAGNTATTCCTCCGGGACCTCCAGNCCCAGCNCCTCNCAGGTATCCCGGAAGCTGCGCACCCGGATCCGGGTCACNNNGGTGTCCTCGCCGTGGATAAANGCGATGCGCCGGTGGCCCATGCTGTATATGTACCGGACCAGNTCCGCCATGCCCTTTACATTGTCGGACAGGACGGAGCCGCAGCCCTCGTAGGNGTANTCAACGGTGACCAGCGGGATNCCGCTGGCGGCCAGCTCCTGGATNCCCGGGTCCTCGTAGGNCTCNTTGGGGATGAACACCCCGTCGCACCCCCGGTAGCGGGCGTGCTCGACATAGCCGATCTTCCGNTGGCCCAGNNAGCCGGAGATAAAGANNATGTCNTATCCCAGCTCNGCNGCCCGGTCCCGGAACCCATTNAGGATCCCGGCGAAGAANNCGTGGCCAAGGCCGCCGCTTCCCTCGTCCTGNAAGAGCANCCCGAAGCAGTAGGANCGGCTGGTNTTCAGCGCCCGGGCGGCGGCNTTGGGCATGTANCCCACCTCNGCNGCCACCCGGCGNACCCGCTCGGCGGTCTCCCGGCTGACGTCNNCGGCTCCATTGAGCGCTTTGCTGACGGTNGCGGTGGAGCAGCCGCACCGTTCCGCGATCATTCGGATCGTCATACAGTACGCCTCCCCAGATGCCGCTNTTCCTAAATCGTTTTCGTAANGNTATTATAACNGCCCNTTGNNANGCTGTCAATAAACCGCTGGNCTTTTTTACACCTTGACCAAATTTTTTGTNCATTCNGNCANTTNANCGNAAAANNCCCCAAAAAGCCGCCCCGCNTCACNGCGAGATTTCTATTGACTTTGCCGAGTGATTGCCGTATAGTGAANNCACCTGCAGCGCANGGCCGAACGCNNGTCCTTAAACGGTTTCGCTGACGGAATGATTTGGGAGGTAATTCTGGATGAAGCATCTATCACTCTGCGGCGCGTGGACCCTGGAGATCCCGGGCAGCGCCTTCGGGACCGTCCCGGCCACGGTGCCCGGTTCGGTCTATCACGACCTGCTGACAGCGGGGCGCATCCCCGACCCCTTCTACCGGGACAACGAGACGGAAGCGCTGAAGCTGATGGAGTACGACTTCCACTACAGCCGCGCTTTTTCGGTGGACNGCGNNCTGCTNGNCNGCGGCGCGGTGCTGCTGCGCTGNGAGGGCCTGGATACCNTGGCCACGGTCTATATCAACGGTACGGAGGCCGGAANGGCCAATAATATGCACCGGANNTGGGAGTTCGANGTNAAGNNGCTGCTCCANGAGGGCGAGAACCNGATCGANNTNCGGCTGGACTCCCCCACCNGATACATCCGGGAGCAGTACGCCGTCAANCCCGCCGACGGCTCCAGCGACGCNATGGAGGGCTTCCCCAANCTGCGCAAGGCCCACTGCATGTTCGGCTGGGACTGGGGTCCCCGCCTGCCGGACGCGGGCATCTGGCGNGANATCTCCATCATNGGNGTNGANAANGCCCGCATCCGGGACGTGCTGGTGGAGCANTTCCACGNGNACGGNAAGGTCACATTAAAGGTACACACCNATNTTACCCATCTCACAGATGATCCCACGGAGGTGGCCGTCTCCGTCACCGCCCCNGANGGGACGGTGTTCACCGGCAANGGCGAGTGCTGCGAGATTGAGATNACGNANCCCCAGCTCTGGTGGCCCGCNGGCTACGGAGNGCAGCCGCTCTATCAGGNGGAAGTCTCCCTGAGCGCCGGCGGCGCGNCNCTGGANANCTGGAGCANGCGCATCGGCCTGCGCACCATGACCGTCTCCCGGGAGAAAAAGGACTANGGCGAGACCTTCAGCCACTGCGTCAACGGTGTGGACGTGTTCGCCATGGGCATGGACTACATCCCCGAGGACAACNTGCTGCCCCGGGTCAATCCCCAGCGCACCCGCCGCCTGCTGGAGGACTCCCGTGCCGCCAANATCAACACCATCCGGGTCTGGGGCGGCGGCTATTACCCNGACGACTACTTCTANGACATCTGCGACGAGCTGGGNCTGCTGGTCTGGCAGGACTTNATGTTCGCCTGCGCGGTATATAATCTGACGGACGAGTTCGAGGAGACCATCGTTGCCGAGTTCAAGGACAACATCCGGCGCATNCGGAGCCACCCCTCCCTGGCGCTGTGGTGCGGCAANAATGAGATGGAGCAGTTTGTGGCGTTTGACAACGAATGGGTGAAAAATATGCGGCAGAAGTCTGACTACATCAAGATGTATCAGTATATTCTGCCCAAGGTGCTGAANGNAGAGGANCCGCAGGCATTCTACTGGCCCTCCAGCCCGTCCAGCGGCGGCGACTTTGACATCCCNCATGANCCCACCCGGGGCGACGTCCACGACTGGGACGTGTGGCACGGCCTCAANCCCTTCACCGACTANCGGAACTATCTGTTCAGCTATGTCTCCGAGTTCGGCTTCCAGTCCTTCCCCTGCATGGAGACCATCGANTCCTTTACCCTGCCGGAGGANCGNAACCTCTTNTCCTACGTCATGGAGAAGCACCAGCGCAACTCCACCGCCAACGGGCGCATCGTCTCCTACCTGTCCCAGATGTACCTGTACCCCNGNAANCTGGATAAGCTGGTCTACGCCTCCCAGCTCCTNCAGGCCCAGGCCATGCAGTACGGCGTGGAGCACTGGCGGCGNAACCGNGGCCGGTGNATGGGCGCGGTGATCTGGCAGCTCAACGACTGCTGGCCCGTGGCCAGCTGGGCGGGCATCGACTACTTTGGCCGNTGGAAGGCCCTGCAATANTACGCCAAGCGNTTCTTCGCCCCGGTGCTGGTCTCCTGCCACGAGGAGGGCCTGCTCAACCAGGANGGNACCTCCGTCAACACCGAGCGCATCGACCCCANNAAGACCGCCCGGCTGAATGTCAGCAACGAGACNATGGCCCCCTTCACCGGCAAGGTNCGCTGGACNCTCCGCCGCCCCGACGCNTCCGTCATNGAGGAGGGCAGNTTNGACGTGGANGCCCCNGCTCTCACCGCCGTGTGGCTGCCGGAGCAGGATTTCACCCAGTACGGCCCCTATGACTGCTATTACTCCTATCAGCTCACCGACGGCGCGGGCGGCGTGGTTGGCGCGGGCAGCGTCCTGTTCTGCGCGCCCAAGCACTTTAAGTTTGCTGATCCCCAGCTTACCGCCCGGATTGAGGGCGATGAGATCGTGGTCACCGCCAGCGCCTACGCCCGGAGCGTGGAACTCCAGTGCGGCGCGGATGTGATACTGGAGGACAACTTCTTCGACATGGACGGCGGCGAGCGCCGTGTGAAGATTGTCCGTGGCGAGGCGAAGGACGTCTCCGCGCGGAGCGTGTACGATATCCGGTAAAAGTAAAAAAGCCAGCACCCGCAGTCACGCGGGTGCTGGTTCTTTTATCGCCCCTTTGCTTAACTCCCAATTCGCTTTTGTGTTCCTCTGCTTTTTTATATGGAAGAAATATTGGATATACTTCTTAATTTTATAGCAATTGGGTGGCCATCCGGCAGATTTGAGATTACACTGATGTACTCCATAAGTATAAAATATATTCGCTTTTAGTTTCTAATCCTAAAGTAACATCATTCCACTTGGGTGGGATAACATTTACCGCTTTGACTACTGGTTCATATAGAATATTTACACACTGATCCATTTCGTCCAATCTTGATTTCATCCACGCTATATCATCGGCAGAAGCCAGTAAGTTAGTGCGATTTTTATACCTCTCGGTCCAATTATCATGAAACCTCCCATCCGATTCCAAAAATTTCAAAGCCGCCGCTATAAAGCCATCTAATGATGAAAATTCATTTTGGGGAGCTACGACAATCATAATATTCTGTTCTGAGGCGCTAACATTAAAACAACCGTTGCCAAAATCAACTGCAATCATTAAATCAAGCCCCCGCGTCAAGCTCCCAACTGATCGGTATAATGATAACCCATTTTCAGTGGGCACACAATTCCGAAAAGGGAGATATTTATCCGATGTATCTTGCCAGAAACACGAAGCCGAATTGGAACTTACTTAAAACGCCAGGTCCAGATCCACAACCCCCTCTATGCCGTCCACCTGGCCGCTCTCGGAGTACTGCCACAGGTCAAAGTGGTAGTAGAAATCCGGCACAGTATCATATTCCGCCAGCCACAGGTCATACTCCGTCAGCTCCCGCAGGTCATAGCGGAGATAGCCCTGGGTCTGGTTGAAATAGATCGCCGGGCGGTAGCCTCCGGCCTCGATCTGCTTGCAGAAAGCGGCGGCGCAGCTGGTCATCACCGTCCCGCCCAGGCCGTCGGTGCGGGCCTCATCCCCGGGAATATTCTCCCAGTCGAAGGCCACCGGGAAAGCCAGCTCCTGTCCGTCCAGGGCCCCCAGGACAAAGGCCGCCTCCTCCTCCGCCTCCCCGGGGGTGGTAGCCTGGGAGAAGAAATAGACGCCCACATCCAGCCCGGCGTCCAGCGCCCCCCGGAGGTTCTGTTCAAAGCTCTCGTCCAGGAACAGGCCCCCCTCGGTGTAGCCCCGGCGGCCCAGCCGGAGGATGGCAAAATCAATGCCGTCCGCCGCCACCGCCTGCCAGTCGATGTCCTCCTGGTGGGAGGACACATCGACGCCTGTTCTGGCCTTCCGGCCATCCAGCTCATAGGTGACCCGGCCCTTTCCGTCCAGGCCGAAGGCGGTCTGGTCATAGGGATTGAGGGGCATTCCCTCGATGGGCGTGAGGACTCTGCCGCCAAACCGGAAGGTGACCGGCGTGTCCTCCCCAGGGAGGTCCTCCGGGGCATCCGGTTCCCTGCCGTCCTTCCGCAGAGCGAAAACCAGCGCCGTTACCGCGACGATCAGCGCCAGGATGGAGATCAGCAGGGACAAAACGCTCAGCCTGACCCGCCGGGGCCGTCTATAGGCGCGGGAGGACGGCGGCGTCCGCCGCCGGGCATACTCCGGCTCTCTCACAGGACGCGGCTCCCTTTGTTCCAGTTCAGACCGGCCGTCATTCATACGCTGATCCCTCCACGGTTCGACAGTTTTTTCTATTGTACCACAGCCGTCAAAAAAAATCTGCCTTTTCACACTTTTTTAACAAATGGATTCCTCCCTCTGGCGGGGACCACAAAGGCAAAAAGCTCCCGCCGGATTTCTCCGGCGGGAGCACCTGCGTCTATTGGATCTCAGCGGTTTATCAATACATACCGCCCATGCCCATGTCACCGCCGGGAGCGGGAGGTGCGGGGGGCTCGGGCTTATCGGCAACCAGGGACTCGGTGGTCAGCACCATGGCGGCCACGGAGGCGGCGTTCTCCAGAGCGGAGCGGGTGACCTTGGCGGGATCAACGATGCCCGCGGCGATCATGTCCACATACTCCTCCTTGTAGGCGTCGAAGCCGGTGCCCTTGGCGGCCTTCTTCACGTTCTCCAGAACCACGGAGCCATCCAGGCCCGCGTTAGCGGCGATCTGACGGATGGGGGCCTCGAGAGCCTTGGCAATGATGCGTGCGCCGGTCTTCTCGTCGCCGTCCAGCTCCTCCACCAGCTTCTCAACGGCGGGGATAGCGTTGACGAACACGGTGCCGCCGCCGGAGACGATGCCCTCTTCCACAGCGGCCTTGGTGGCGTTCAGAGCGTCCTCGATGCGGAGCTTCTTCTCCTTCATCTCGGTCTCGGTGGCAGCGCCGACCTTGATGACGGCCACGCCGCCGGCCATCTTGGCCAGACGCTCCTGAAGCTTCTCCTTGTCGTAGTCGGAGGTGGTCACGCCGATCTGGCTGCGGATCTGGGCCACGCGGTCCTTGATGGCCTGGCTGTCGCCGGCGCCGTCCACGATGACGGTGTTCTCCTTGGTGACCTTGACCTGACGGGCACGGCCCAGCATGGAGAGATCGGCGGTCTTGAGCTCATAGCCCAACTCCTCGCTGATGACCTGGCCGCCGGTGAGGATGGCGATATCCTGGAGCATCTCCTTGCGGCGGTCGCCGAAGCCGGGGGCCTTGACACACACCACGTTCAGGGTGCCGCGCAGACGGTTCACCAGCAGGGTGCTGAGGGCCTCGCCCTCCACGTCCTCGGCGATGATGACCATCTTCTTGCCGGACTGGACCATCTGCTCCAGCAGGGGCAGGATGTCGGCGATCACGGAAATCTTCTTATCGGTGATGAGGATATAAGCGTCGTCAACAACGGCTTCCATCTTCTCCATGTCGGTGGCCATATAGGGGGAGATATAGCCGCGGTCGAACATCATGCCCTCGACGACCTCGCTGTAGGTCTCGCTGGTCTTGGACTCCTCGATGGTAATCACGCCGTCGGCGGAGACCTTCTCCATGGCCTCGGCGATCAGCTTGCCGATCATGGCGTCGCCGGAGGAGACGGTGCCCACGCGGGCGATGTCGTCGGTGCCATTGACCTTCTGGGAATTCTCCTTGACGGAGGCCACGGCGGCCTCAACGGCCTTGGCGATGCCCTTCTTCATGACGATGGGGTTGGCACCGGCGGCCAGATTTTTGAGGCCCTCGCCCACGATGGCCTGGGCCAGCAGGGTGGCGGTGGTGGTACCGTCGCCGGCCACGTCGTTGGTCTTGGTGGAGACTTCCTTCACCAACTGGGCGCCCATGTTCTCGAAAGGATCATCCAGCTCGATTTCTTTGGCGATGGTCACGCCGTCGTTGGTGAT
>JAAVHD010000016.1 GCA_014799915.1 Oscillibacter sp. | reverse complement strand
TCAGCGGATAATTTAATTTTGCTTCTGCTTGCTTATTATATAGCTTTACGCGCCCTACAGTTGAGGATTTCGCCCCTAAGTACTCTGTCCATTCTGAACCATGCCGACGCTCTGTATATACCCTGCGATCTTTCATCAATTTTACTGATGTGCGATCTACTGGAATATCTATTGCTAAGTCGAACCGTTTGACTCCGCTGTGCATTGAGCGACTGTGCTCATTCACGAATTGCAAAACATCAAGAAAAGATTTGTGATTTGCGCACTTGTTCGGATTAAATTCTAAACGTATGCGGCGAAATTCGGGACGTTTTCCGTTAAGGCACTGACCTAACCAAAAGCTATTTCCATCCTGGAACTCGATAGTGTAGTTTTGCTTAAAGGTCCCTATTTTGTAACTTTCCCAATGTGTGACTTTAACTGCATACATAATTTCCAACTGCCCCAGCTTTCGGCCCAATGCTGTCAAGGCCGATGGATTAGCGATGAGGTAGTCAACAATCATCTTATCGACAGTCAAAATATACCCCTCTGTTGTAACCAGTGGATTATAGTATTCTATTTCCATTTATGTACTTTTGTACTTGTTATAGGCCCTACTAGATACAGGGCCTATTGCCCTGCGGGCTGGGGAGCAGCGGCTTTTGCCTTCGGCCCGCCGCTGTTCCCCAGCCCAGTTTCCTACTCTACCAATGATTTGACATCAGCATGGAGCTTTTCCCATTTGGCGATGGTCGGAATGATGATCTTGCGCGGAGGACCACCGTCTGAGAAATAACCCTCGTTTGGGCCAACAGGCTCCAACATATCCACGTAGTCGGGGAAAGCCATACGTTTTCCTTCCGGACTGAGGTTGCCCAGCGCGATGGGGGTCAGACTATCACGAGCGGTTCCCATAAATTGGGAGTCTGGCCGTTGCAGGTCAAGCCAAGTCGACATTTTTTGAGCTCTGACACTCATTGTTAAAGAAGCGCAGAGGGAAATCGCTTCTTCACGAGCGCGGCGCTCCTGGACGGAGCAGAACATTCCCCACTCTGAGAACAAAAGCACATGGAACGGATCAGTTTCCGTCACGCCCTCACGAATTCGGCGTTCGTTCTCTGCTGCAAACGACTTTAAGCCCTCTAAACAGTGGTCGTGGTCAAAGTAGCGTTGGCAACCTTTGAGATATGTATATTCGCTTTTGAAATCACAGACGGTTGCCTGGACTCCCGCTTTAGGAGCATAGCGTTTTACTCGCCCCAGCATCATTTGGGCACAGACAGATTTGCCAGAACCGCTTCTACCGATTATCACCAGATTTGGGCATCTTTGGTGGTTCCACCATATCAGGGAGGCGAGACCACCAAAGCCCATGTTCAGCTTGTTTGCATCGTAAAATAAAGGTATCGGTCTCATCCTTAATAGTCAATGTCACGGCGGTCAATCGGAGAAAACACAACATCCCTGCTCAAATCGCGGTTTTCACAATACTTGCAATAAGCTTCGTTGACTAGAGCTGTATAGATTTCTACATATCCGTGCCCATCCTCCACATGGTCAATACAGAAGCCGCTGTATGTCCTGCCGTTATAATGAAACACTTCTGGTATCCCCGGAAAATCCCCAGTTGCGAGGCGCTGGTCGATCTTGGTTTGAAGCATGTGTTGCAAGAAATCTGTGTCTACTTCATCACCATCTTTTTGCAACATGAATTGGCAGAGAATTACTGCGCCGTTCAGCTTTGGAATTGTCCGCCCAGGAGAATAAATATCGCTGGGGCGCATTGGCGGGATAATATCCACCCCAACCAATTCACGCGCAACGGAAAACAGCATTTTTCCCTGTGCTGTATAAGTGGCATCCTTGGTGGAAGCGTAATCCCGCTGAGCTACGCGGATTTTGCGTTCCTCTTCCCGTGCGTACTCCATTTGCCGCTTTTGCTTGCGCTCTTTGTACCCTTCGAGCCATCCAACAAAAGCCCAAATGACTAAGGCCGCGAAAATGAGTTGTGCATAGTGAAGCCGCAAAAATCTCGTAATTGCAGCTATTGCCTGAGTTACAAGAAAGAGGATCAGCGCAATGACTATGGCGGGCCCCGTAATGCGGATAATAGCTTGAAAATACTGTCCTTCTGTCCATAGCGCCCTTAATTTTTCGACATATTCGGTTACTTGAACTTTGAATTTTTCAGAAAATTTCATTTGCCTTTCCTTTTATTCCGGTGGGTGGTGAGATTTTGGTCGCCCTAATCCCACCACCCTGTTTTTTTATTTGGTTCCTGGAGCAGCAGATGGGGGAATATAAAGTATTGCCCGCGATGCTGTGCCAGTGTACGTGATACGATTGTACTCGGCGCCCTTGACCTCTATTGTAAGGTCCTCAAAGCAAACGCGCGGAAAATCAAGCTTTCCGACACGCTGGGCCACAATCTCTGGTGTCAGTCCTTCGATACTGCCAAGAACGCTGACGGCTACACTTTCTCCGCCGGCATTTACGGCGATGCAAGTTATTTTGGAGTACTCTTTTCCTCCCCAAATGCGATCATTTTGAAGTTGGGTCTCATATGCTGTTGCTGCTGCGGGATTTCCCAGCAGTGCAGCGGCCGCGGGACCAGTTATGATGTGCTTGGACATTGAAAACTCCTTTCGTAATCTTTTGGTGCTTCTGGACAAGTGGTGGCCACCACCTATATTTGAGAGGAGTGCACTTCCTATGCTCTTGAGTGTACCAGATTCCTATGAGAACGTCGATAGCAATTTGAGGCTAAAATAGTATCTATAAAATTGTGTGAAAAATGCTATTGAAAAAAATTTGTTGACAGTTTATTGTAAAAGGTTTACAATAAACTTATCACCTCAATGAGGGTGATCTGATGGTTTTGGGCCCCTCCGGGGGGACGATGAGTGTTGTTTATCAACGTTTGTTTTGACCTCTTTGCTGGTCAAATCTGACTGTGTTTTTTTGATGGTGTTGTACTCTATGACAGTTAGATTGGGCAGAAAGGAGGTGTTTTTATGTCAAATTTTGACAGTAAGAAGGCAATTCGGCAGATTCAGCGTCTTTTTGGACAAGCTCTAATTTCTAGCGCGGAACAACTTGGAGTATCGCGGGATGACTATGCCGATGCTGTCGGAAGTTGCTTGGGCAGTTCTGAACACACTGTTGTCAGATATATGGCCCGAGGAGTGCCACGGTCGATCTGTTTAAGCAGATTTAATCCTTTTTTAGACGCTGTGCAGAGCGCGGCGTGGTACGAGATCAGTCAGGAGTTAGGCGAAATGTCTACTTTGATGGAAAAGCGTTGGAAAAGTGCCGAACCTGATATTTTGAATCTATTGGAAACAGGGCATCATCTCGCAACAAATTTTGCGTTGATTGAGAGCATCCAGCAACTTTGCGACCTATTTAACGATTAAAATTTTTTTCCTGTGTAAAACGCCCGGCGATGCTAATCTGCATCACCGGGCGTTTCTGACTTCCACATTTGGGGTTATCGCTCTAATAGACGCTGCTTTACCGCTTCAATAGCAGCAGAATAATCGCTTCCTTCATAAAGATCAATTTCTTCTAATGGCTCAAAACGTGACATTTCCGCCTGGTATTCAGCTTCCTGCTGCTCCAGGTATGGTTTCCATTCTTCCCACATTTCTTGGGAGTCAATAAAGCCATCGAACGGCTGAGGGATAACGATATGATCTGTCAAACTCACAAAGTAGTCTGAAAAGGCACCGCCTACAGCCTCGCCATCATAGTGGACATAAAGTTTTCCTGTTTTAATTTCTCGATAAATCCCAGTACTGGCAACGTACATTTCGTCAGTAGTGATCCCCTCAGCTGCATCACAAATCAGCGGTATATTTTGCAGTGCAGTTCCATCCCACTGATATGCTGTCCAACGGTATGCACCATATTGGCCAATCTTATTGAGAGTTAGCAGTTCATCCGTGCCGTCCTGGTCAAAGTCAATGAGCTTTGCATATATAGAATCACTATTTACTAATACCTCTGTTAGTGCAACTCTACGTTGTACATCAAGAGGAAGATCAGGAAGGATACCACGCTCTCTCGTTCCAACTTGAAAGGTGTCATCTCGTATACCAAACCATGCAATTTCCTGATAATCTGTATATTTTGACTCAATTGCATCCCCTTGATCCGCTGTAATTGCAACACCATCAAATGTAAATATTTCAGGGATTCCTTCTTCCCCATCAGGGGATGGATAAACAATTACTTCATCAACGGCAGAAAATTTCATATTTTCCAAGGCATAGTATGTATGACCGCGGACTGCCCAGCCAGTTTCTCCATACCACTCTACAGCGATATTATTACTACCCTCATTTACTAATGAAATAGTATTGTATGCATAATTATCTTCTGGAAAGAACATATCTCCATATTTGCTTATGTGCCCTTGCATATCCCCATATACTTCTAATCCTGTGTCAGAAATCAAAAGCAATTCAGGTATGCTATCCCCTTGAAAATCAACATATTCTGCATAGTGCAGCCCAACGGGAGAAACAATGCTATATAGTGGCCGTCCAGCAATAAGATCCATATATTCTTCTCTTAACCGTTCCACCGGGTCCGGCGGGTCAAGAATGTCCAGCCCTGAAACCTCCAGAATCGTCTCACACAGTTTCTGGTCTGCCTCTAACTCCTCCAGGACAAACGGCGCTATGTAGTTCTCTGCAAAGGGCAGTACAGTAATCTCCGCTTCACCCTCCCCGTTGACAATCAAGTCCGCCATTTCGCCGCCTGATACCGTGACCGTCTCCATCTCACCCGCGCTGTCCGTTACCTGGCACTCCACAGTTCCTTCTAACAGGTGAATTTGCATATGGTTTGGATCAAGCAGCTGCACCCAGCCACAAGTGCCCCGGATACCAACTATCATAGTGGATGTACGGATACTCATGGTTTCATCTTCCGGCAAAGGCTCAGAGATATTAAAATATAGTCCGCCAGCATCCAGGAAAATAGTCAAATCTTTCCCTTCCTTACGGATACCTATCTCACTGTTCTCGTCCATTTTAGCCAGCTTTACACTGTCCAGGTTGATCCACGCATAGCTGACAGGCTGGGTTTCCAGATGGTAGCCGCTATAGAGCTTCATTTTTTCAAATGGGATTATATTCTTACCATCACCATCAGAAATGCCGACAGTTCCCGCTGTTTTCATCAATGACATGGTGGTAGCTTCGGCTTCAATAACTGGTTCAATCACTGGTTCTTCTTCGGTGTTATCGGACAAAGTGCTCTCTTTGGGGTTGTCTTGCTTTCCGCAAGAAACGACTAGCAGAGATAGGATCAATAATAGTAGCAGAAACTTCCAGGTATTTTTATTCTTCACGGGTTTCATTGATGTGCTCCTTTTCATATCATGTTATTTCCCAAAGAGGCCATCATACACATCCTTAGCTGTATCATCAATTTTGTGCGTGTTATAGTGGTATCGGCAATATCCGTCCATATAGACACTATCCTCGCAATCCCTGACTTTACAGGTATTAGCCGCATGATTTAATGCATTTATGGCAAATGCACCAATGATAACTATGATAAGAATTATGACCGCAATAAGAATTCCGTGTCCAGGCTTCCTTTCTTCGCCAGCTGACACCTGATAATGGGAAGCAGGAGCATAGCTTTGCCTGACAGAAGTAGTGTTTGGCCCTTCTTTGCCATGGAAAGAAATACTTCTTATATTGACAACTCCTCTTGCCTTCAAAAGAGAGGCCTGCTGCGCAAAATCAGAAAACTCCTGGTGAGGATAATCGTCCATAATGAAAGAAAATGTCCCACCTGCAAGCTGAATCGAAAAAAGTTTGGTTGTTTTGACCGCTTTCCATACGCGGGCTGCATAGATGACAGAAAAGGCAGCAGGAAGGAAGCCATAAATTTCTCCCCCAAATATTCCAAAAAGAAGCGAACCTGCAAGAAATATTACGGCAGCCTTTTTGAAGTCCTTTTTGCTATGAAAGAATAGCGCAGCAACTATAGAAATAAGCAGCAAAATAATAATAAACTTATCCATTACACTGGCCCTCCTGTTATCATGCCATTAGCGGGAGTACTATAGAAAAAAATAGTACCAAGGCTATCCATAATGGCCATGCAGAAATTTTAACCAAATTGTCTTTTATATTTCTTATTTCCGCTGTATCAACAACGTAATTGCCTGCATCATTTTTGCAATATAGATGTTTCTCTGTAAGAACTGCATATGGGAATCGGTAGTGTCCCTCCAAATCAGAGGCAATATAGTTGCCGCCGATCACAGCGAGGGTCTTTTCATCTTCGTCCCGGAAGAAGGAATAGTGTTCCTCGGTTACGCTGGTGGCAACATTAGGGTGCGTTGCGCTGTTCCAGTCGCTGTGTGAACTTGCTGCGGTATAGATAGCGCTGTCCCATCCACCACCGGGCTGTTCGATAGTGTGAGTAGTTGGCTGGGGAGAAAATTCTTCTCGAACACTCCTTGCTTTTGTTCCAGATGTAATAGCATCCTTTGCTCCATCGGTGAAAAAGCTGCTCGCTTTATTAAGAAAGCCATTTGCGGCAGCAGAAAATTCTTCCGATGTTCCAACTATATTTTCCAGACTTTCACCACAATTATTGCAAAACCTGGCAGTGTTTCCATTCTTTGTGGAACATTTAGGACATTGCTTCATCTTGAGTCCTCCTTATGTTGTATAATAATTTCTCGAATTGAGCAACCTAAAATACTCATTTTGATTATATCATCGCAATTTCACGAAGTCAACGATTATATCGTTAGTTTCTAATTGGATTTCAATGTGGCAAAGGGGAATACCGTTAGTTAAACTGACTATAAGGCGGTGATTTTGTGCAAGAAAAGAAGGAACTCAATATAGCAGTTGGAGCTAATATTCAGAAGGTTAGGGAACTTAATGGATATACCCAAGAACAGCTGTCGGAAATATTAAATATTACCCCAAATCACTTAAGTGCTATAGAACGTGGCGTGACTGGCGCTACATTAGAAAAAATTGTCCAACTGTGCAATTTGTTTGATGTCAGCGCAGACTACCTTCTGTTCGGAAAAAGTCACCAAAATGATATTGAAAAATCATTAGTAACCCAATTAAACTGCATTAGACCAGAGTATCAGCTACAGGTCAAAAAGATTCTTTCCGCGCTATCAGAGCTTCTTTCGATGCAGACCACAAGCAGCGACTATAAAGATGGATAGCGACGGTGTTCAAAACGGAGTAGTGCAAGCCGGAAGTCAGAACTCCCGCCACGGGTCTACCACGTTCTGCCTGGCAGATGTAGCATGGCGGGGTCAGAGGAGGCCCCGCTCCATGGCAATCCCCCGTCGATGGTCCCAGCAAAAGAGGAGCTGGTCCCCGTGGGGATTGCCGTCGCTGTCATGCCCTGCGGGGCATAGGTTGAACGCTGGAGCGCGACGGCTTTGACAGGAGTGCTGGCAGCGGCGGGCGAAACGAAAAACCAGGGGGCCGGATTGGCTCCCTGGTTCTGTGATTTAGAGGGGGTATCTTTTGATTTTTGCTCTGATTGCAGGGGATTCTGGGGTTGTGCATATATGCTTGTAGCCGTGGGGCCGGTCGGACCCGCAGGGCCCTCGGGACCGGTCGGGCCAGTCGCGCCCGCAGGGCCCTCGGGACCTTCGGGGCCAGTCGCGCCAACGGCACCGTCCGCTCCCGTTGCTCCTGTGGGGCCGGTGGCACCGGCAGGGCCTTCGGGACCCGTTGCGCCAACGGCACCATCTGCTCCCGTTGCACCAGTAGGACCGGTAACCCCAGCAGGGCCTTCGGGGCCTGTTGCGCCAACAGCACCGTCCGCTCCTGTTGCACCAGTAGGACCGGTCGGACCCACTGCACCCTCAGGACCGGTAGCTCCAGTAGCTCCNGTCGCACCGGTTGCGCCGTCAATGCCGGTCGNGCCTGCCACACCTGTGGGNCCCGTNGCNCCNGTGGCTCCAGTAGCACCAGCCGTACCCGCCGCACCAGCAGGGCCNGTCGGGCCTGTTGCGCCGGTAGGACCGGCCAAACCGGTAGCACCGGTTGCGCCAGTCGCACCCACCGCACCGGCAGGGCCGGTCGGGCCTGTTGCGCCGGCGGGACCGATCAGGCCGGTTGCACCGGTTGCGCCAGTCGCGCCCGCCGCACCAGCGGGGCCGGTCGAACCTGTTGCACCGGTGGGACCCGTGACGCCCGTAGCGCCTGTAGCACCCGCAGGACCGGGCAGACCCATGGGACCCGGTAAGCCTCTGGGACCCCTCGGGCCCGGAGGTCCGGGGATGCAGCAGACCTTATTTTCCTCTCCGGAACAGCTACTCGAGCAGCCGCAGGGATTAGAGTCGTAACAATTATATCGCATTGGGAAATTTCCTCCCTTTATCACAGTGGCGCGGCCCGCAGACCGCGCAGGAATCAGGCCGGACCCGTCAAAGGTCCTGCGCCCACTCCATTATATGTGCCCGGGGGCGCTTCTGCCATTGCAAAAGTTCAACTGATATCCAGCCGTTCCGCCTTTCTCAATTTTCCTCTTGACAACACCGGCAAGCCGTGCTACAATCTGCTCAATTAAACCGTTGAAGCGGAGATCAAACCGGTCATGCCCCCACAGAGAGCCCGTGGCGCTGGGAATCGGGCGGGAAACAGGCCGGCAAATGGACCGCTGAGGGCGCAGTCAAAGGTTTTCTCCAAAAAGCCGAGTATTCTGCGACGTGTGGGCATACGTCAGTTGCCGGGAGTATGCTGGTACTCCGTAAAGTGCGCGGCTTCATGGCCGCGAAGCAAGGTGGCACCGCGAGCGAAGTGATCGCCCGTCCTTGACTGATTGCTAGTCGAGGATGGGCGTTTTTATTTTGCCTGTCCCCGAAAGGAGGAAATCTATGTATTATCCATCATGGAAAGAGGCCCGCGCCCTGGCCTCCGGCGGCGAATACCGCCGCATCCCGGTCAGCCGGGAACTTCTCTCCGACTTCATCACCCCCATCCAGGCGCTGCGGATCCTCCGGGCCAGGAGCGGACATTGCTTCCTGCTGGAGTCCGCCGCCGACAGCGCGGGCTGGGGCCGCTACACCTTTCTGGGCTTCGATCCCACTCTGGAGGTCACCTGCAAGGACGGCATCCTGCAAACCCGGGACCGGGACACCGTCCGCACCGTGATCCAGCACCCCGCCCCCTTCCTGCGCGAATTGCTGGCGAAGTACAGGAGCCCCCGGGTTCCGGGGCTGCCGCCCTTTACCGGCGGACTGGTGGGGTATTTCGCTTACGACTACCTCAAGTACGCCGAGCCGTCGCTGAAGCTGGACGCCCAGGACCGGGAGCGCTTCCAGGACATGGACCTGATGCTCTTTGACAAGGTCATCTGCTTTGACAACTACCGGCAGAAGATCATCCTGATCGTCAATGCCGACGCATCCGATCTGGATGAGAGCTACCCCGCCGCCTGCGGCGAGCTGGAGCGGATGACCGCCCTGCTCAAATACGGCAANCCCATGGAGCACAAGCCCGGACGGCTGACCACCCCTATCACTCCCCTCTTTGACAAGGAAACCTACTGCGCCATGGTGGAGAAGGGCAAGAAGTATATCCGGGAGGGCGACATCTTCCAGGTGGTGCTGTCCAACCGGCTGGAGGCCGGGTTCGAGGGCTCCCTGCTGGACGCTTACCGCGTCCTGCGGGCCAGCAACCCCTCGCCCTATATGTTCTACTTCACCAGCGAGAGCATGGAGCTGGCGGGCGCGTCCCCGGAGACGCTGGTGAAGCTGGAGGACGGCGTGCTCCACACCTTCCCCCTGGCAGGCACCCGTCCCAGAGGAAAAACCGCCGCAGAGGACGCCGCCCTTGAGAAGGACCTGCTGGCGGACGAAAAAGAGCTGGCTGAGCACAATATGCTGGTGGACCTGGGCCGGAATGATCTGGGAAAAATCAGCAAATTCGGCACTGTGGAGGTAGAAGATTATCTGTCCGTCCTGCATTTCTCCCACGTGATGCACCTCGGCTCCACCGTCCGTGGTGAGATCCGGGATGACAAGGACGCGCTGGACGCACTGGACGCGGTGCTCCCCGCCGGGACCCTCTCCGGAGCGCCTAAGCTGCGGGCCATGGAGATCATCAACGAGCTGGAGGACGACAAGCGGGGCGTCTACGGCGGGGCCGTGGGCTATCTGGACTTCACCGGCAACATGGACGCCTGCATCGCCATCCGGCTGGCCTACAAGAAAAATGACCGGGTGTTCATCCGGGCGGGGGCGGGCATCGTGGCCGACTCCGTGCCGGAGAAGGAGCACCAGGAGTGCATCAACAAGGCCCGGGCCGTGGTGGAAGCCCTGGAGCGGGCNCATAAGGAGGCGGATCTATGATACTGCTCATTGACAACTACGACAGCTTTTCCTACAACCTCTATCAGCTTGTGGGCTCCATCGAGCCGGATATCAGGGTCATCCGCAACGATGAAATGTCCGTTGCGGAAATCGAGGCGCTGGCCCCGGACCGCATCATCATCTCCCCCGGCCCCGGCAGACCGGAGGACGCGGGAATCATCATTGAGGCTGTAAAGGCTCTGGGCAGAAAAATCCCCACTCTGGGCGTCTGCCTGGGGCATCAGGCCATCTGCGCCGCCTTCGGGGCGACGATCACCTATGCCCGGCAGCTCATGCACGGCAAGCAGTCCCCCGCGACCTTTGACCAGTCCAGTCTGCTCTTTAAGGGCTGCCCCTCCCCTGCCCCAGTGGCCCGTTATCACTCACTGGCGGCGGACCCGGACACCCTGCCGGAGTGTCTGACTGTCACCGCCCGGACGGAGGACGGGGAGGTCATGGCGGTGCAGCATAAGGAATATCCCATTTTCGGCGTGCAGTTCCATCCGGAATCCATCCTGACCCCGGACGGAACGACNATGCTTTCCAATTTCATCCATTTCTGATACAGGAGGAACCCAACTATGATTAAAGAAGCCATTGTCAAGATCGTAGACAAGCAGGATCTGACCTATGAGGAAGCCTATCAGGTCATGAACGAGATCATGAGCGGCGAGACCACCGCCACCCAGAACGCCGCGTTCTTAGCCGCCCTCTCCACCAAGAGCACCAAGGCGGAGACCATCGACGAGATCACCGGCTGCGCCGCCGCCATGCGGGAGCACGCNCTGAAGGTGGATGCAGGAGATCTCGATATTATGGAGATCGTAGGCACCGGCGGCGACGGGGCCCACAGCTTCAACATCTCCACCACCGCCGCCTTTGTGGCCTGCGCGGGGGGCGTCAAGATTTCCAAGCACGGCAACCGAGCCGCGTCTTCCCAGTGCGGCACCGCCGACTGTCTGGAGGCCCTGGGGGTCAACATCGACCTCTCCCCTGAACACTGCGTCAAGATGCTGGAGGATGTTGGCTTCTGCTTCTTCTTCGCCCAGAAGTACCATACTTCGATGAAATACGTGGGCGCTATCCGTAAGGAGCTGGGCATCCGCACCGTGTTCAACATCCTGGGNCCNCTGACCAACCCCGCCCGGCCCAAGAAGATCCTCATGGGCGTCTATGACGGCGCACTGGCCGAGCCCCTGGCCCGGGTTCTCATGAAGCTGGGCGTGGAGCGGGGTATGGTAGTCTACGGCCAGGACAAGCTGGATGAGATCTCCCTCAGCGCCCCCACCCTGGTCTGCGAGTTCGCGGACGGAAAGACAAACACCTACGAGGTCACCCCGGAGCAGTTCGGTCTGGAGCGCTGTCAGAAGTCTGATCTGGTGGGCGGCACGCCCGCGGAGAACGCCGCCATCACCCGGACTATCCTGGACGGCAGTGAGCGGGGCCACAAGCGCAGCGCGGTGCTGCTGAACGCCGGCGCGGCGCTGTTTATCGGCGGCAAGGCGGAGAGCTTCGCGGACGGCGTATCCCTGGCCGCTCAGATGATCGACAGCGGCAAGGCGCTGGAGGCCCTGGAGGCTGTCAAGGCCGCGTCCCAGGAAGGCTAAGCTATGGATACTATTTTAGATACCATCGCCGCCTATGCCCGGGAACGGGTGGCGGCGGACAAGGAAAATCTGCCGCTGGAGGAACTGAAAGCCCTTTGTCAGGAGCNGCNNCCTNCGCATGGGAAAGCATTCCTTGACCGNCTGCAAAAGCCGGAAATGAGTTTTATCTGTGAAATCAAGAAGGCTTCCCCTTCCAAGGGCATTATNTCNGAGNACTTCCCCTATCTGGACATTGCCTGGGTCTANCAGGCGGCTGGGGCCGACGCCATTTCCTGCCTGACGGAGCCCAAGTGGTTCCTGGGNTCGGANGANATCTTCCGCGCCGTCCGCCGGGAAATGGCCATCCCCATGCTGCGCAANGATTTCACTGTGGACGANTACCAGATCTANCAGGCNAAGCNNATGGGCGCNGATGCGGTNCTGTTGATCTGNGCNCTNCTGGANACCCAAACCATCGCNCGATACCTGGATATNGCCCACAGTCTGGGNCTTGCCGCCCTGGTGGAGNCNCATGATGANNCCGAAATCCGTTCCGCNGTCAGCGCNGGGGCCAACATCATCGGCGTGAANAACCGGAACTTGAAGGATTTCTCCGTGGANTTCTCAAACGCCGCCCGTCTGCGGGACCTGATCCCACCGGAGCGGGTCTATGTAGCGGAGAGCGGCGTATCCTCCCCNGAGGACGTGGCCGCGCTGAAGCGCATTGGCGCGGACGCAGTGCTCATGGGCGAAGTCCTCATGCGCTCCAAGGATAAGAAAGCCATGCTGCAAGCCATGCGGGAGGCGGCGCGGTGACAAAAATCAAGATCTGCGGCCTGTACCGCCCTGAGGACATCAGCTATGTCAATCAGGTCCAGCCGGACTGGTGCGGCTTCATCATCAATTTTCCCAGGAGCCACCGGAGTCTGACCCCGGATCAGGTGCGGGGGCTGAGGAAGGGACTGGACAACGCCGTCACCCCCGTAGGCGTATTCGTGGACCAGCCGCTGGAGGCCGTGGCCGCGCTGCTGAGTGACGGGACCATCTCCATTGCCCAGCTCCATGGCCGCGAAGACCCGGCATATATCGCCGCCCTCCGCGCCGCCGCGCCGGGATGTACCGTGTGGAAGGCGTTCTGGATTCGCGCGCAGGAGGACCTGGCTGCCGCCAACGCCTCCCCGGCGGACATGGTAATTCTGGACAACGGCTACGGNACNGGNGAGACATTCGACTGGTCCCTGGNGGGCGGNGTGACGCGNCCCTACCTGCTGGCNGGNGGNNTGACNNCGGAGAATATCCCCGACGCCATTGCCCAACTCCATCCCTACGGTCTGGACATCTCCAGCGGAGTGGAAACTGATAAAAAGAAGGACCTCAATAAAATNAAAGCGGCAGTTCATGCNGCGCGAAAGGACTGATNCCCATGTCAAAAGGACGCTTCGGCATCCACGGCGGGCAGTANATCCCGGAAACCCTGATGAACGCCGTGATNGAGCTGGAAAAGGCCTATGACTTCTATAAAAATGACCCGGACTTCAACCGGGAGCTCACCGCCCTGTTGGACGAGTACGCGGGCCGTCCCTCCCGCCTGACCCTGGCGGAGAAGATGACCCGCGACCTGGGCGGCGCGAAGATCTACCTCAAGCGGGAGGACCTGAACCACACCGGTTCCCACAAGATCAACAACGTCCTGGGACAGGCCCTGCTGGCAAAAAAGATGGGCAAAACCCGTCTCATCGCCGAGACCGGCGCGGGCCAGCACGGCGTGGCCACCGCCACCGCCGCCGCCCTCATGGGGATGGAGTGCGTGGTGTTCATGGGTAAGGAGGACACGGAGCGGCAGGCGCTGAACGTCTACCGGATGCGCCTTCTCGGCGCGGACGTGGTTCCCGTCACCACCGGCACCGCCACCCTCAAGGACGCGGTCAGCGAGGCCATGCGGGAGTGGACCCGGCGCATCGACGACACCCACTACTGCCTGGGCTCCGTCATGGGTCCCCACCCCTTCCCCACCATCGTCCGGGATTTCCAGGCGGTGATCTCCCGCGAAACCAAGGCCCAGATGCTGGAAAAGGAGGGCCGCCTGCCGGACGCGGTACTGGCCTGTGTGGGCGGCGGCTCCAACGCCATGGGCAGCTTCTACCACTTCATCGAAGATAAATCTGTTCGGCTCATTGGCTGCGAGGCGGCGGGCCGGGGCGTGGACACCTTTGAGACCGCCGCCACCATCGCCACAGGCCGGGAGGGCATTTTCCACGGCATGAAGTCCTATTTCTGCCAGGACGAGTTCGGCCAGATCGCCCCGGTATACTCCATCTCCGCCGGACTGGACTACCCCGGCATCGGCCCTGAGCACGCCTGGCTCCACGACACAGGCCGGGCGGAGTACGTCCCCATCACCGACGAGGAGGCGGTCAACGCCTTCGAGTATCTCAGCCGTACCGAGGGCATCATTCCCGCCATTGAATCTGCTCACGCCATCGCCTACGCCATGAAGCTGGCTCCCACTATGGGGAAGGACCAAATCATCGCCGTCACCGTCTCCGGCCGGGGCGACAAGGACGTAGCCGCCATTGCGCGGTACAGAGGGGAGGATCTTCATGAGTAACATTGCTTCCGCCTTCTCAAACGGCAAGGCGTTTATCCCCTTCATCACCTGCGGCGATCCGGACCTGGGGACCACTGCCGCCTGTGTCCGGGCAGCTGTAGAAAATGGCGCGGACCTCATTGAGCTGGGTATTCCCTTTTCTGATCCCACCGCTGAGGGGCCCGTCATTCAGGAGGCCAACATGCGCGCCCTGTCCGGCGGCGTGACCACAGATCAGATTTTCGATCTGGTCCGGGATTTGCGCCGGGATGTCACCGTCCCCATGGTCTTCATGACCTACGCCAATGTAGTGTTTTCTTACGGCACCGAGCGTTTTGTCTCCACCTGCCGGGACATCGGCATGGACGGGATCATCCTGCCGGACCTCCCCTTTGAGGAGAAAGAGGAGTTCGCCCCCATCTGCCGTCAGTTCGGCGTGGACCTGATCTCCCTGGTGGCCCCCACCTCGGCGGACCGCATCGCCATGATTTCCCGGGAGGCGGAGGGCTTCCTGTACATCGTCTCCAGCCTGGGCGTCACCGGCACCCGCAGCGAGATCACCACCGACCTGGGCTCCATTATCAAGGTCGTTCGGGAGAGCACCAATGTCCCCTGCGCCATCGGTTTCGGCATCTCCACCCCGGAGCAGGCAAAAAAAATGGCCGCCCTGTCGGACGGCGCTATCGTAGGCTCTGCTATCATCAAAATCATCGCCCAATACGGCAAGGATGCTCCAACGCATGTGGGTAAATATGTAAAAGAGATGAAAGACGCAATACGGTCAATATGATAATGACAGGGATGTCCCCGGAGAATTTCGGGGACATCCCTGTTTTTGATGCAGATCAAGAATCGACGGAAACTCCCGGCGCTGTTTACCGCTGTGGCGGTAAATGCGCTTGAAAGCCGCGCGGTTTGGGATTGTGCTGAGGGGAAAAATATTTTCGGGCGCGGCTTTTGGGGAATTTCGCGCCCCGTCGGCCGCCCTTTGGGCGGCATAGGGCTATGGCGGCCGAAGGCCGCCCAACGCCTGCGGGGCGCGACCAGAGGCTCTGCCTCTGGACTCTGCGGCCTTTGGCGATTGTGCGGCAACCGCATCGAGCGGTTGCCGCACAATTAAATTTTGCACAGCCACTCGATGTGGCTGTTGCAAAATCGTAGGCCGGCGAAACTTTTTTATTGGATGACCACGTTCTCTTCCCCCAGCGCTTCCGTCAACTCCTCCACCAGCGCCTTCCCCAGCAGGCACTTCGTCCCCAGCCGCTTGCCGGTATCCATAAAGAATATCCTGGCCGGCGTATTGCCGGGGAACATGGCGATCACCCGGTTAATGTGCCCCAAAACCGGATCATCCGCGGAGGGCAGCCGCAGCCACAGCATTTTCCCCTCCAGCACCTGGACCCCGGGCACCACCTTGGGCGCGGGCGGCGGCGCATTCAGCTTCTCCCCGCCCCGCAGGGCGTAAACCGCGTCGCACATGATCTGAGGCGGCTTTTCATCCCGCACAGACAGCTTGCCCCGGACAAGCACCGCGCTGTCCGGACTGAGCAGCCGTCCGTACTGCTCCACCGTCCGGGAGAAGCACAGCAGCTCAATCGACCCGGTGTCATCCTCCACCGTGGCATAGGCCATGAGGCTGTTATTACGTGTAGTACGGGTGCGGTAGGCCGTAACGATCCCCGCCACCGCGATCTGCTGTTCATCCTGGTAGAGCGTGGGGCCGCCATCCTGAGCGAAATCATCGTTGATGGACGCGATATGCACCGCCCCGGCGGCCTTCACCGTCTCCCGGTAGGCGTTCATGGGGTGTCCGGAGAGGTACATCCCCGTGACCTCCCTCTCCTGCCGCATCCGCTCGTCCAGGGCGTACTCCGGGATATCCGGCAGATGCACATTGGCGGCGGGCCTCCTCTCAGCGGCGGCGGACATGCCGAAAAAGTCCATCTGCCCATCCACGTTCTGCCTCTTACTGGAGGCAATGGAATCCAGTAGCTTATCGCTGACAGAGATCAGCTGACTTCGGTAGGCCCCAAAGCTGTCAAACGCCCCCGCCCGGATCAGGTTCTCCACCGCCCGCTTGTTGATGTCCGTGCCGTACATCCGCTGGCAGAAATCCTGGAAGCCGGTAAACAGTCCGTTGGCCTCCCGCTCTTTTACGACGTTCTGAATGAACCCCCGGCCGATATTCTTGATGGCCACCAGTCCGAACCGGATGCCTCCTTCCTCCACCGTAAACCGGTCGTAGGAGCGGTTCACATCCGGCGGCAGCAGGGCGATGCCCATCTCCCGGCATTCGCCGATATACCCCGCCACCTTGTCCGACACATCCAGCACCGAGGTCAGCAGCGCCGCCATATACTCCTTCGGATAGTGCAGCTTGAACCATGCCGTCTGATAGGCCACCACGGCGTAGCAGACCGCGTGCGCCTTGTTAAAGGCGTAGTTAGCGAAATCATAAATTTCATCGTAGATCGCCTGGGCGATGTCCTCCGGGATGCCATTGGCAACGCATCCCGCAATATTCCTGGCGGGATCGCCGTGGAGAAACGCCTCCTGCTCCTTGGCGATGTCCTTGGCCTTCTTCTTACTCATAGCCCGGCGCACCATATCGGCCTGCCCCAGGGAATAGCCCGCCAGCTGCTGGAAGATCTGCATCACCTGCTCCTGGTAGACGATACACCCATAGGTAATAGACAGGATTTTCTCCAGCGATGGGTGCTTATAGGTCACCAGCTTGGGATCGTGCTTGCAAGCGATAAACCTGGGGATGGATTCCATAGGCCCCGGCCGGTACAGCGCCACGATAGCCGTCAGATCCTCGATAGACTGTGGCTTCAGCCCCACGCACACACCGGTCATCCCGGCGGACTCCATCTGGAATACGCCGCTGGTCTTCCCCTGGGTCAGCATATCGTAGACCGCCTGGTCGTCCTCCGGCACGTCCTCCAGCTTGAAACCTGGCTTCTGCTTCCGGACCATCTCCACCGCGTCATCCAGCACCGTCAGGTTCCGCAGGCCCAAAAAGTCCATTTTCAGCAGACCCAGCTCCTCCAGCGTCACCATGGTGTACTGGCAGACGATGGTCTCGTCGTTCTTCGCCAGGGGCACGTAGGTATACACCGGGTCCTTGGTGATGACCACCCCGGCGGCGTGGGTGGAGGCGTGGCGGGGCATCCCTTCCAGGGCCTTGGCGGTGTCGATCAGCTTTTTGATCCGCTCGTCGCCGTCGTACATATCCTTCAGCGGCTTGCTCAGCCGCAACGCGTCATCCAGCGTGATATGCAGGGCTCCGGGACCGCTGGGGATCTGCTTGGCCACCACGTCCACCTCGGCGTAGGACATATTCAGCACCCGCCCCACGTCCCGAACGCCGCCCCGGGCGGCCATGGTGCCGAAGGTGACAATCTGCGCCACCCGGTCGTCGCCGTACTTCCGCCGGACGTAGTCCACCACCTCGTCCCGGCGGGTATCGCCGAAATCCAGGTCAATATCGGGCATGGATACCCGCTCCGGATTCAGAAACCGCTCAAAGTACAGGCCGTACTTCATGGGCTCCACATCCGTGATGTTCAGGCAGTAGGCTACCATGCTCCCCGCCGCGCTGCCGCGCCCCGGTCCCACCGGGATGCCCGCGTTACGGGCAAAGCGGACGAAGTCGGAGACGATCAGGAAGTAGTCGGTGAATCCCATCTTCTCGATCATGTTCAGCTCATAATCCAGCTGCTCATGATATTCCGGGTGACGGTCCTGATACCTCTCGGCAAACCCCTCCTCGCACAGGCGGCGGATGTATGTCTGGGCCGTCTCCCCCTCCGGGACGGCGAACTCCGGCAGGTGGTACTTGCCGAAAGTAAACTCCAGATTGCACAGCTCCGCGATTCGTTCGGTGTTTTCAATGGCCCCGGGATACCGGCTGAACAATTTCTCCATTTCCTCGGTGGACCGTACATAGAAATTCCGGGGCTCATACCGCATCCGCTTCTCATCGTCCACCGTTTTGCCGGTCTGGATGCACAGCAGGATGTCATGCGCCTCCGCGTCCTCCAGCGCCAGATAGTGGCAGTCGTTGGTGCAGACCAAGGGGATACCCGTCTCGTTGTGGAGCCGCAGCAGGCCCTCGTTCACAATAGCCTGGTTCCGGATGCCGTGGTCCTGGAGCTCCAGATAAAAGCCGTCCTCCCCGAAGATTTCCCGCATCTCCAGGGCGTAGGCTTTCGCGCCCTCGTAGTCCCCGTTGACCAGCCGCTTGGGGATCTCCCCCGCCAGACAGGCGGACAGGGCGATCAAGCCGCCGCTGTACTTCCGCAGGAGCTCCATGTCGATCCTGGGCTTGATATAAAACCCCTCCACAAAGCCCTTGCTGACCATATAACTGAGGTTTTTATATCCCTCCTCGTTCCGGCAGAGCAGGACAAGATGGCGGCTCTCCGCGTCCAGCTCGTGGACCCGGTCAAAGCGGCGTCTCTCCGGCGGAGTCACGTAGACCTCGCAGCCGATGATCGGTTTGATTCCCTCGGCCTTGCAGGCCCGGTAGAAGTCAATGGCCCCGTACATCACCCCGTGGTCGGTGACCGCCACGGCGGTCTGGCCCAGTTCTTTTACCCGTTTGGCGAGGCCGTTGATCTTGCAGAAGCCGTCAAGAAGGCTGTATTCTGTATGGACATGGAGGTGGACAAAAGACATCTGTTTTCCTCAATCTTTCTCTGCCGCCCGGCGGCGGCAGGGCAGTTTGTTCTTCCATCAGCCGGGGTTTTACGCGCCCCTATGGCTGCCATTTATTTCCAAACATATGTTTCACGTGAAACAATCAGGATATGACGAGCTCCTCCCCGCAGGACAAATAGCGCATCCTCGGGACCCGGGCGGACAAGTACTGAAACGCTTCCTCGCCCGTACAGTGACAGGTATAGAAATCCATGCCGTACTTTTTCAGTTCTTCTGAAATCCCGTCCAGGATCTCCTTTGGTACGCTCTTTTTCGTCACCGGGATCATCAGATGATACCCACCCACACAGATCTGCGGCCGGTACTCCTTCGCCCGCTCCAGAATGTTCACCACGCCGCAGTGGCCGCAGCCCATAATGAGCGCGTTCTTCTCCCCGAAGATCATCAGATCCTGCTCATGGGCAAAACCATCCTTACCATTTTCATCATAAAGCGTATCGTTGGCGGTGGAATGGAGCTTAGAAGTATCCGTCACGGTGAACAGCCGCAGTTCTTCGTCGATCTGATAATCTCCGTCTGTCAGAACGATCTGCGGATGGTCCGCCAGCTTCCGGTCCAGGCCGATGGGCACCTTCAGGAACCCCAGCGACTTGGAAAAGTGCTTCTCAAACGCCCGCCGCTGGACATAGATTTTCGCCGTATGATTGACCTTCAAAAATGCCGCCAAGGCCCCCCCGTGGTCAAAATGTCCATGGGAGATCACGACGGTATCCACTTGCGCCAGGTCGATCCCACGCTTTTCCGCGTTTTTCAGCAGCGTATCGTCCGGCCCCAGGTCAAACAACAGCTTATGCTTTTCCGTCTCAATATACAGGGCCAGTCCGTGGACCGGCGTTAATTCGCAGTTTGATTTGTTTTCCACCAGCGCGGTAATTTTCATGCTTGTCTCCTTCTTTCTATGCCCTGCTCAGCTCCATCAGCTTCCGCAGGCGGTGGTTCAGACAGCTCTTGGTAATGGGCGGATCGAACTCCTCCGCCAGCTGGCTCAGGGTCAGCTCCGGGTAGGTCTCCCGCAGTATGATCGTCTCCTTCAGCGGGGCGGACAGCCCCTCCACCCGGTCCAGCTCGTACAGCCGCCGGATGGCCTCCAGCTGCTCCTGGGCGGCGTCCACCGCTTTGTCCAGGTTGGCCGCCTCGCAGTTGACCCGGCGGTTTACGCCGTTGCGCAGCTCCTTCTCCGCCTTGGCGTTCATCAGCGCCATGGCTGACACCGGCGCGCCCATCAGCGTCAGCAGCTCCTCGATCTGATCGCTGCTTTTGAAATAGGTCACCTGGCTGCCGTTGCGGGTGGTCTGCCCCGGCTGACGGCCCATGTCAGCCAGCAGTGCCAGCAGCTCCCGGCTGGCCTGGGCGTGGCTGGTGACCAGCTCCAGATGGTAGCGCTTGCTGGGTTCCGTTACGCTCCCCCCCGCCAGAAACGCTCCCCGCAGGAAAGCGGCGCGGCAGCACTCCTCCTCCAACAGGCCGAAGTTGATATGCAGCACCGGGCTCTGCCGGGAATCAAAGCCGAATTCATCTATGATCCGGTGGATTTTTTCTTCGTCGTCAATGCGGAAAATATATTTCCGCTCCCCTTCCGCAGGCAGGCGGTCGAATTTCAACCCGAAAGCGCGGTCCAACAGCATGGGAAGCCGTTTGGCGAAGCTCTCATTTTCTGTGATGAGCCGTACCTCCCGGGAGGTAAATGTATTGCCGTAAAGCAGTGCGCCGTAGGCCTCCGCTCTGACGCAGCAGGGCCTGTCCAGTCCTGACCGGCACAATTCAGTTTTGACATCGCTGGAAAAAGACATGCCGCAGCCTCCCGCTATCGAAACTTCTGTTCCTAGTATACCATTTCAGGATGGGTAAATCAACGCTGTCGGGAAAATTTTGCCGGAGGGTTTTCTNNNGCGGAANTTCTNTCCACNGNACCGCTNNTTTNGNAACATCCCGGATTGACAATTCCGCCGCNAGATGGTATAAACAATGGAAAGGNGGTATTTGCCTTGAAAAANTATGANAACATGATGGAAACAATCGTCGAGGAGGANCTGGACGCNNTNGGGCAGGANCTGGANTGCTGCCTCTGTGAGCAGTGCCGGANCGACATTGTCGCANTGGCGCTTAACCGCCTCCCGCCCCAGTACGTGGTGACNAAGGCCGGCGGCGCGATCCGAAAGGCGGATACCATGCGTATCCAGCATATGACCGATGTNCGNACTGCGCTGATCCAGGCCGCTCAGATGGTGAANTCCCAGCCCCGGCATTAAGGCGGAATCTTTTCACNCACAGANGACAGGAAAACCGGACGGCCTTATCCGCGGATGGGGCCGTCCGGTTTTTGGNTAAGCGCCTGTGATAAACAGTNNTTGTAATGGAGGGACANATGAANATCGGCTTAGTCTCCTACGAATTCAGAAACAANGACATTCCCTTCAATATNGCCCAGATGGAACGGGCCATGCGGGCAGCGCAGGGNTCNGNTGATCTTCTGTGCTTCGGTGAGACCTTCCTGCAAGGCTTTGACGCACTCAGCTGGAAGTATGAGCAGGATNNGGACGNTGCCATTTCGGCNGATTCCCCCGTCATNGANCNNCTNCGCGGCCTGACCCNGCAATANGGNGTGGANCTNCTGTTNGGNTACATCGAGAGNTGCGGCNACGCCATCTATTCCTCCTGCGCCGTCATAGAAAACGGGAACCTTCTGCACAACTACCGGCGGGTCTCCAGAGGCTGGAAGGAGTANACCATTACNGATGAACACTATCGGGAAGGCTCTGATACCAGCGGATTNCTTTATCANGGGCAACCGGTCACGATTGCCCTTTGCGGCGACCTGTGGGATTTCCCGGAGCGGTTCCNGNCNGATCATCTCCTGATATGGCCGGTATATGTCAGCTTTTCCCTTGACGAGTGGACACGATATGAGNTCNAGTACGCGGAACANGCNCAGCTTGCCGCCCGCAAAGTGTTGATGATCAATTCGATTTCGCAGGANCCNANATCCTNNGGCGGCGCGTTTTACTTNAAGGATGGAAGAATTGAGAAAAAGCTGCCCTATGATACGGAAGATATTCTGATTGTAAACANATAGACCAATCAAAGAGGTATTTCATCTGAATGTCTCCNATAAATCAAAAATCNTCAGCTAAANNACCCTTCTTCNTTCAGAANTTCCANNACTCTTGCCTCGCGTTCCAGCATGATCTGGTCCTTGGGGCCGTGATCAATGTTTCTGTTTACNAAAATCNCCTTGTCGGGCTCTACNTACTCCANTGTGAANNTTTCATCNGCNTCGTAATCGTCCAGGTNCTGAGATTGTACGCCTTCCTCCACATCACAGAGGTAGTAATAATTGTCCTGCACAAAATAGTCTTCGCCATCATGATCNCTTTTTTGAACCCGGTGCACATAGCCGTATTCTTTAACAGATTCAGGNATAACNATCAGCCCNGCTTCCTCCTGCGTCTCTCTTATCATCGCGNGTTCCCTGCTCTCNTCNTTTTCTATACCNCCGCCGGGGAANTTGTAATAATCNTACTTGATGCTGTGCACCATGGCNACTAACCCGTTTTTNATGTGAATGCAGCGGGCAGAGTGGCGTATAAACGCNACACCGTTTGGATCNTAGTCCTTTGTATCTATTTCAAATAACAGCCGCATGGTTCAGTCCTCCCCCAANTTTTGAATTGAACGATTTGTTACGGACAAAGTATAGCATNGGTATGGGCAGTATTCAATCTTTTCTTCAAAAATCTGAAAAAACTATCCCCCCACCCGGCTTGCGGANGGGAAAANGGTACACTATAATAGTCAGCGGTTAACCGAAAACTACCNNNNAGGAGNAAAACCACTGATGAAAAAACGAATCCTGNCTTTGCTTCTGGCGGCNGCCATGCTGCTGGGCCTCNCCGCCTGCGGCGGAAANGGAAAGCAAACGGACAGCAGTACCCTGATCTACGCCAGCGGCGACTACACCCGTATCAATCCCGCCATGGACGAGCACGGTGAGATCAACATTCTGATTTTCAACGGCCTGACTGCCCACGACGGTGAGAACCAGGTCATCCCCTGTCTGGCAAAAAGCTGGGACTTTGACCCGGCCAGCAGCACCTACACCTTCCATCTGGAGGAAAACGTCAAGTGGCACGACGGCGAGCCATTCACTGCCGATGACGTGAAGTTCACCATCGAGGCCATCATGGACCCGGAAAACGGTTCTGAGAACGCTCCCAACTACGAGGACGTGGAAGAGATCACCGTCATGGACGAGCACACCATATCCTTCCGCCTCTCCGCTCCCAATGTGGCGTTTCTGGATTATATGACCATGGCTGTACTGCCAAAGCACCAGTTGGAGGGCGAGGACATGCAGGAATCGGCTTTCTTCCGCTCCCCTGTCGGCACGGGGCCCTACAAACTGTCCGGCTGGGACGACGGACAGGCCATCACGTTGACGAGGAACGAGGACTACTTCAAGGGGCCCGCCAACATTGAGACCATCATTTTCAAAATCGTCCCCGACGACAATGCCAAGGCCGTCCAGATGCAGGCCGGGGAGCTCACTCTGGCTCACCTGACCCCCAAGGACGCGGAAAATTTCCTGGGAAAAGACGGCTATAACGTCTACGATATGAAGACCTCTGACTACCGGGGCATCCTTTTCAACTTCTGGAACCCCTACTGGACGGAAAACCGGGACCTGATCCCCGCCATCTGCTGTGCCATTGACCGGCAGGCCATTCTGGACGCGGTGGTGCTGGGGCACGGCGTGGTGGCATATGGGCCTTTGCAGCGGAATGTCTACAACAATGAGAATGTAGAGCGCTACGACTACGATCCCAGCCGGGCGAGGAGCATTCTGGAGGACGCAGGGTGCGTCATGGGGGCTGACGGCTTCTATGAGCGGAACGGGCAGGAGATCGGCTTCGTCATCAGCGTAGGCGCGGGAGATCAGGTCCGGCTGGACATGGCCCGGGCTGCCGCCCAGCAGCTCCAGGAGGTTGGCGTCAACTGCACCGTGGAAGTGCCCTCTAAGGTGGACTGGGGCGGACAGATGGCCTACCTGATCGGCTGGGGCAGTCCCTTTGACGCGGACGACCACACCTACAAGGTCTTCGGCACCGACAAGGGCGCCAACTACTCAGGCTACTCCAACATTCTGGTGGACCAGTACCTTACCGAGGCCCGCCAGTCCGACGATCCCGCGGTGCGGGCGGCGGCTTACGCCAACTTCCAGACCGCCCTTGCCAACGATCCCGCCTACGCCTTTATCTGCTATGTGGACGCGGACTATGTGGCTTCCTCCGCCCTGAAGGGTATTGCGCCGGACACCGTTCTGGGACACCATGGGGTGGGCATTTTCTGGAATGTCACCGAGTGGACAATCAAGCAATAACATCGGAAAAAGGGGCTGAGAGTCAGCCCCTTCTTCCCCGTTTTCAGAGGAATTATAATGTCTGAGCTTTTGGAAATCAAAAACTTGTCCGTCAGCTTCCGCACGCCCCAGGGCGAGGTGGAGGCGGTGCGGGATGTGTCCTTCTCCCTTCACCCCGGCGAGGTGCTGGCTATTGTGGGGGAATCCGGCTGCGGGAAAAGCGTGCTGTGCCGGTCCATCATGAAGCTGCTGCCGAAAAACGGGTGGATCAAAGGCGGGACCATTCTCGCGGATGGGGCGGACATCACCCACTACACGCAGCGGGATATGGAGCGCCTTCGGGGGCGGCTGTTCTCCATGGTGTTCCAGGACCCGCTGACTGCTTTGAACCCTACCATGACAGTTGGTGCGCAGATCGCGGAGGCGGTGTTGGTTCATCAGCCAAAGCTGCGCAAAGAAGCGGTGCGCAGGCGGGTGCTGGAGCTGATGGATCTGGTGGGCATCACCGGAGGAGAGGAGCGGTTCAGGCGGTATCCCCACGATTTCTCCGGCGGGATGCGGCAGAGGGCTGTTATGGCAGCGGCGCTGGCTTCCGATCCAAAGATTCTTTTTGCGGACGAGCCTACCACCGCCCTGGACGTGACCATACAGGCCCAAATTCTGGATCTGCTGCGGGATATTCAGGTCAAGCTGGGGATGGCCGCCGTACTGGTGACCCACGATCTGGGGGTGGTTGCCAGGGCGGCGGACCGGGTGGCGGTGATGTACGCCGGGAAGATCGTGGAGACGGGCACCGTGGAGGACATTTTTTATGATCCCCGACACCCCTATACCTGGGGACTGCTTCGCTCCCTTCCCGCCTGGGCAAGGGACGACGAGCCCCTCTACACCATCCCCGGATTGCCCCCCACCCTGATTCATCCCCCCAAGGGGGATGCTTTCGCCTGCCGGAACGAGTACGCGCTGGCGATCGACTACCAGGAGGCCCCGCCCATGTTCCAGGTCAGTGAGACTCACTTCGCTGCCACCTGGCTGCTGGACGAGCGGGCTCCAAAGATCACGCCAACCCTGGGAGGTGGATTCCATGGGTGAGATATTGCTGGACGTTCAGGAGCTGACCCACTGCTTCCGGCTGGGACGGAACCGGGTATTGCGGGCAGTGGACGGGGTGTCCTTCCAGATGCACAAGGGGGAAATCTTCGGGCTGGTGGGAGAATCCGGGTCCGGGAAGTCCACGGTGGCAAGGTGCATCATGAACATCCTCTCCCCTACTTCCGGAAAAATCCGGTATCTGGGCATCAATACCTGCGATCCCAGGCAGTTCCGCTCCCACAAGACGCTGCTGGAGACCTCCCGGCAGATCATCTTCCAGGACTCTACCTCCAGTCTGAATCCGAGGATGACGGTGGCTGATATTATTGCCGAGCCGATGGCAATTCACCACATCCAGCCATCCAGGGGTTCCCTCCGGGCAGAGGCGGAATTTCATCTGAAATGCGTGGGCATGGACCCGGGGTATCTGGACAAGCATCCCATGGAGCTGTCCGGCGGTCAGCGGCAGCGGGTTGCTATCGCCCGGGCATTGAGCATGGGGCCGGAGCTGCTGGTGGCGGACGAACCCATCGCGTCGCTGGATGTGTCCATACAGGCACAGATCATCAATCTGTTCAAGCACTTGCAGCGGGAGCACGGGTTTACATTTCTTTTCATCGCCCATGACCTGGCGGTGGTAAGGTATCTCTGTGACCGGGTGGGGGTTATGTTTCAGGGGAAGTTGGTGGAGGTTGGACCGGCTAAGGAAGTGTTTGCCAGTCCCCTGCACCCTTACACTCAGGCGCTCATATCCGCCATTCCCATCCCNGATCCCCGGCGGGAGCGGGCCAGGGTGCTGCAAAACTTTGACGCTGCCCGNTTTGACCGGGACGGCGTACTGACGGAGGTTTCTCCCGGCCATTGGGTCCTCCGGANAGGGGGCGGCNTATGAGACAGAAAAATCCATTTTTGTATTATGGCGGAAAGCTGTTGAGTTTTGTCCTCAGCGTNTTCCTGCTCTCTCTGGCGGTATTCTATATNGCGCGGCTGGCGCCCGGNGATCCGCTGGTNTCTTATTANGGNGACCGGGCGGAGAAAATGACCGTCGAGGAGCGGGCGCAGGCGGAGGAGCGGCTGGGGCTGGANCAGCCCATCCANNTNCAATACGCCCGGTGGNTGGAGAACGCNGTGAAGGGAGATTTTGGCATCTCCTANAAGTATAAAATAAATGCTNTGGAGATCATCNCNACCCGGNTNCCNAACACACTNATCCTNGGNGGGATCGGTTTTGTNNTNATTTTNGCCGGAGCGCTGGCGTTGGGCGCTATTTGCGCGTGGAACGAGGGAAATTTGCTGGACCGTACGCTCTGTAAAGCAGGAACCATTGTCAGCTGTATTCCNGAATTNTGGCTGTCGCTGGTGCTGATTNTNGTGTTNGCNGTGGAGCTGCGGTGGCTGCCNAGCAGCGGNGCGTACTCCCTTGGTGGGGGNGGAATGGCTGACCGGGCNGNNCACCTGGTACTCCCTTTGGTTGTGACGGTGGCGGGACATCTGTGGTACTANGCCTACATGATCCGCAACAAGCTGCTGGAGGANATCCGCGCGGACTATGTGCTGCTGGCCAAGGCCAAGGGACTCAGCCGGCGCTCGGTGATGTTCCGGCACTGTCTGCGGAGCGTGATGCCNACGTATCTCGGGCTGATGGCGATCTCCGTNCCCCANATNCTNGGGGGAACCTACATTGTGGAGACGGTCTTCTCCTANCCCGGCATCGGTACGCTGTCCTATGAGAGCGCNCGGTATCAGGACTACAATTTGCTCATGCTNTTGTGCATTTTTTCCGGCGCTCTGGTGATNCTGTGCAACATTCTGGCNCAGATCATCAGTGANCGGATCGANCCCAGGATGCGNAGCGAGGAGCNCNCGGAGGTGACGGANCATGGATGAACGATTTGTCCTGGTAGGAGCACGGACGCCTATGCCGCCGCCTGCTCAGAAGGCCANGTGGTANGNNGGGAANCCGGTGGTCTCCATGNCGGTNCTGGCGGTCATCATNCTGGGCTGTCTGGGGTGTGANCTGTTTATTCCGAANGACCCCGNNTATATGGACCTGTTTCACGCGGCGGAGGCTCCCGGTCCCGAATTCTGGTTCGGTACGGACACCATGGGGCGGGANATCTTCTCCATGATCTGGTATGGCGGGCGGGTATCTCTGNTGATCGGGTTTCTGGCAACTGGCTATCTCCACGNTCCTGGCGGTGCTGTTCGGGGCGGTCAGCGGACTGGCNCCCCGGTGGCTGGATGAACTGCTCATGCGATTNACGGAGATNTTTCTCAGCATCCCCTCCCTGCTGTTGATCGTCCTGCTNCAGGCTATCCTGGGAAAGGCCAGTGTGATCAGNCTGTCGGTGGTCATCGGCGTCACCGGNTGGACCAGTGTGGCGAAGGTGGTGCGCAGCGAGGTCNGGCGGCTGCGCGGCAGCGAGTACGTGCTGGCGGCAAAGTGNATGGGGGNCGGGTTTTTCCATGTACTGCGGCGNCATCTGGCNCCNAACTTCTTCTCCTCTATTATGTTNATGGTGGTGATGAACGTCCGCTCGGCCATCGCGGTGGAATCNACCCTCAGCTTTATGGGGCTGGGNCTGCCCCTGGAGGTCATCAGCTGGGGCAGTATGCTGTCCCTGGCGGAAAAGGCGCTGCTGAGCGGGGCGTGGTGGATCATCCTCATTCCCGGNGCATTCCTGGTGGTGACGCTGCTGTGCGTNACGGAGGTCGNGAACTGGCTGAGNGGCGAGGGGGACCGNAGGAGCAGCAATCTGTAAAAANNGGGAGCTTTGCAGGGNNCNGCCNCGGGGCAACGGGGCTGCGCAAGGGGTTGGGGTGCTGCCCCAACAAGCAGAGAACCAGACTTCCGGCGTTGCCGCCGGAAGTCTGGTTCGAGCATTTGTATATACAAATGCACTGCTTGCCGGTTTTGTACCGAATTCGGTACAAACTTGGTTATACCGAGAAAAAAGTTATACCGAGTTAGCGGAGAAAGTCCGCATGGCGCAAGGGGTATGAGCAAAAAAACTCGGTATAACAAATAAGGGTGAGATAAAAGAAAGCCCCTGCTGGCAGAGACCGGCAGGGGCAAAACTCGGTATAATAATATTGCCAGCCATACCATCGCCAACGATAATTATAATAGCAGGGAAAACCCTGACTATGATTATGAAACAGGAGGCGATGGAATGGAGACAAGTAATATGACCATTGGGGAACTGACGGCGCAGATGGTTGTCGAGGCAAAACGGCTTGGCTTCAGCGAAGCTACGATCTGGCGCTACTGGATGCCCAAAATCGAAATGGTTGCCAAGTATTATCGGGAGCAGGGGTTATGTGTGTACGCCCCCCGCTGTCACGAGCGCATTTCTCCAGGGACTTGAAACGCGTTGCAAAGTAGGAGACGTATCCGGGGACTATCTCAGGCAGATTCGTCAGATTGTAAGGCGGCTCAACGAATTCTACCTGACGGGAACGCTACGCATTGACGCTGCCCTGCATGGGACGAAATATGTGCTGGGCAGCCACAGCGAGCGGCTGGTGGATTTGTTCGTAGCATACCAGGGATATGGAGCCAACACGCGGGATGATGCTGTGTGGGCAGTCCGCAAATATCTCTGCTATTTTGAGAGGCTTGGGCATGAAACGCTGGAAACTGTGACCGTGGATGATGTGCAGAAGTTTATCCTGAAGACGGCCTCGGAGGTCAAGGCAGCTACGATGCATAATTTGTTTCTGTATCTCAAATATTTTCACATCTTTCTGAAGGAAATCGGCGAGCTGGCCCCGGACAGTGTGGAACTGTTTTCCAACAGGGTATACCGTGAGATGCCCATCCAGGGATATGTAACCGATGATGAGCTGGAGCGTATTTTGGATGTAATCGACACCTCTACGGAAGTTGGAAAGCGGAACCGTGCTATTATCCTTCTCGGCGCGACAACGGGCCTGCGGGCTTGTGACATCATCCGCCTGAAGCTGACGGACATTGACTGGCGGAAGGGAGAAATCCGGGTGGAGCAGAGCAAAACGGATCAGGCCGTCCGGCTTCCTCTGCTGGGTTCTGCGGGGGCGGCGATACAGGATTATATTCTGAACGCTCGTCCTCAGACGAATTGCTCTGAGCTGTTTCTGAGGTGTGCCGCGCCCAAGACAGCTATTGTGGATGCGTCCGCCATTGGCATGATGTTTAAGGATTATGAACGCCGGGCCGGGATTGAACGCAGTCCTTTTGACGGAAAAGGCTTTCACGGACTGCGGCGCAGACTGGCAAAAAAACCGCTTGTTTCGGGAAGTTCTCTTGCTATGGTTGCCCAGGTTCTTGGACTGTGTGGTCAGATTTTTGAGCTTGATCTTACCAATCCGAGGGATAATGTGCTTCTCGATGTAGTTCCGATAATACTCCGCTGTATTTTCATGGATAGATGGCTTGGCATAATTTTCAAACCAGAGCGCAGCCCACTGCCCTACTGTGAGCTCCAGGTCCTTTGCAACGTCAATCTTCTGGTTGTCCTCTACTGCGCGTTTCAATTTTTCTTTGACTTCAGCCTGCGTTTTGCCGAGGACATTCTTGATGATTCGCTTACCGGTAACGGGATCGTATCCGGCAGTGTAGCGGCCTTCCCAGCGGCTATCGCTTCGCTTGCGGATATTTCCTTCGCCCTGCGGTTCTCTTTATTATGAAAACCCACCTTCCTCAAGGCACACCAAAGCTACCCGCCGCAGGAGGCCACGCCGAGCTGTCTGTTACTCCATTACCTTGGGCATGAGGTCAGTGTCTGCGCCGAGAAGGTAAAAATTTGCTCATGAAACAGGGGAAATAGTGCTCAAAACTGGACGGTCAGTACCCCCATCACCAGCAGAGCGGCGGTAAAATAGGCACACAGAATTTCGAGCGCACCGCCAGCCTTTTCAGCCAGCGGCGCGCTCCTTTGGTTTTACCAGGGGTTTTATGCAAGGGTCATGAACCATTCCACGGTTTCCGGATCATAGTGGGAGAAGAACAGGCTCTTTCCGGTATCCAGCTGCTCGAGCTGCGCCATCTCTTCGGCGGTCAGCTGGAAGTCAAAAACATTGAAATTCTCCTGCATCCGGCTCTCATGGACAGACTTTGGAATGACCACCACATCGCTTTGCAGCAGGAAGCGCAGAGCGACCTGGGCAGGACTTTTGCCGTACTTCGCGCCAATCTCCTTTAGCGCGGGCGTGTTAAAGTAGTCGTTCTTCCCCTCAGCGAAGGGGCCCCAGGACATAATTTGCGCGCCGTGCTTTTTGAGATACTGCTTGGCAATTTTCTGCTGCTGGAAAATATGGGTCTCCACCTGATTGACGGCAGGCTTGACCTCGGCAAAGTGGTTGATGTCCAGAAAACGGTCCGGGTAGAAATTGGATACGCCGATGGCCCGCACTTTCCCTTCCTTATACGCTTCCTCCATGGCGCGGTAGGAGCCGTAATAATCGCCGAAGGGTTGATGAATCAGCAGCAGGTCAATATAGCTGGTATGGAGCTTCTTCAGGGATTCTTCAATGGATACCTTCGCCTTTTCATAGCCTGCGTTGCTGATCCAGATTTTTGTGGTGATGAACAGTTCCTCGCGAGGCAGGCCGCATTTCACAATAGCGTTGCCAACGCCTTCCTCGTTGCCATATGCCTGGGCAGTGTCAATGCTGCGATAACCGTTCCTGATGGCCTCCAGCACGCAGCGCTCGGTTTCTTCTGGCGGGGTCTGGTAAACACCATAGCCCAGCTTTGGCATCTTCACGCCATTATTCAGTGTCACATAATCCATCATTGCACCCTCCTGCTTTTTGATATATGAAATGTTAAGTGGTTCATTTGAACTTTACAAACAGCATTATACAGTGTTACAATGAAAATGTACAATAGAAAAAGCGGAATCTACATTTCATAGTGCGAATAGTAAAAGGAGCCAGTATGTTGAATCTTGTAGAATTAGAGCAGTTCGTGGCCTTCGCGGAACTTGGCACGTTGTCCAGGGTTGCAGAGCAGCTGCATATCTCCCAGCCCACCATTACCCGCACAATGCGCCATGTAGAGGACGCCTTTGGCGCTTCTCTGTTTCAACGCGGGAAGAACCGCATTGAATTGAATGAAACCGGCAAACTGGCGGCAGAGTATGCCAAAAAACTCTTGTTTGAGGCAGAAAAAGCGGCTCAGGCGATACGAGCTTTTGACCGTAGCCT
>JAAVHD010000015.1 GCA_014799915.1 Oscillibacter sp. | reverse complement strand
GTGACCAACGCCTGCTTTGACACGCCCAGCTATCGCCAGTTTGCGGCAAATTATTACCTGTATCGCGCCGGAATGCAATGGTTTTGGGATCAGTATACCTGCTGCAAAGCTGACCGGACTCAAATTACAGCCTCGCCGCTGCTGGCCGGGACAGACTGCTTACGGAAATTACCAGATACGATGATCATTAACGGTCAGGCGGATGTCCTGCGCAGCGAAGGCCAAGCCTTCGGGGAACGTCTCCGCTGTGCTGGAGTAGATGTCACAGCCCTTTGCATACAGGGTATCATCCACGATTTCGTGATGCTCAACGCACTTGATCAAACCAACGCCTGCCGTATGGCGATGGACGTATCCACCGCATGGATCAATGGAGCACTCCCCCCACCTTCTCCAACACGCGGAAAATCCAGCGGAATGGAGTTGTCGGAGACATATGTCCTACCAGATTCAAACACATAACGAACCAGATCGAATATTGATGTAAAGCATTGTTTTCTTGATCATCCGCAGAATCATCTATTCCCTATCTGCACATACCGGGCTCATGAAAGCAATTATTCTGCGTTCTGATATGAACAATTTGGATTCCTGGAAACAATGCAGTTGAGATGACAGACTCTTTTATTCGGGCAGGCTCTCAGCATTAAAGATACGTTTGACGGTATTCTTCCCGAATTTTATCGGGAACCAGGCTCCCCCCGGTAGCCCAGGCAATATGGACTGCATCTGCCATCTTATCAGTCAGCCTATTATCTTCCAGATACCGGCGCATTTCTTCACTCTTGTTCATCGTCACAATGCCCTGAAAAGCCGCACATGCACTCGGCTCCAGGAAAATTCCTTCCGCGTCAAGCATATCCCGCATATAGTCATACAGCTTTGCATCCTGGATTGTAAATTCTCCGCTGAGCAGAGGCTTCATAATATCCCCAACAAATCCTGAGGCACGGCCGACAGCCAGCCCATCCGCATGTGTCCTGCCGGACAGCCCAATATCCTGCACAGAAATGGTGCTATTTAAGCCGGATGCCATCCCCACCAGCATACATGGGGCCTGGACAGGCTCCACGAAAAAGCAATGGACATCGTCACCCCATATCTGCTTCAGACCAAAACTGATTCCACCCGGTGCTCCGCCTACTCCACAGGGGATATAAACGAACAGCGGGTGTTCCCTATTAATAACAATGTTCTTCTCCTGCAGCTGTCCCACCAGTCTCTTTGCTGCAACAGCATAGCCTAAAAAGAGATTTCTGGAATTTTCGTCATCAACAAAATAGCTGTTGGGATTTTCGTCAGAAAGCTTCCGTCCGTGCTTCACAGCTTCACTATAGTCTGATTGATATTCCATGACAGTAACGCCGTGGCTTCGCAGCAGCTCCTTTTTCCACTGCTTCGCGTCTGCGGACATATGGACGATCACCTGATATCCAATCGCCGCACTCATAATTCCAATGCTCATTCCGAGATTTCCGGTAGAACCCACCTGGACCGTATACTGTTCAAAGAACGTCCGGCACTCCGGGTCCGCCAGCTTTGCATAGTCGTCTTCAAGGGACAGCAGCCCATGTGCCAGGGCCCGATCTTCCGTATGCTTCAGAACTTCATAGATCCCGCCCCGTGCTTTGACAGAACCGGCAATCGCAAGATGACTGTCCTGCTTTAGGAGCAATGTTCCGGAAATGCCACTGTTGTATTTCCGGTTCACCAAATCTTTCATCCTGGGGATACTGGTCAAGGAGGATTCGATCAATCCGCCTCTGTCCCTCGTTTCAGGAAAGCATTTCATAATAAACGGTGCAAACCGCAGCAGTCTGGCCTCGGCATCGTCCACATCCTTCATCGACAGTTCGCAGGTACATGCACTCTCCGCAAAAGGGCGCTTATCTGGGTTGATCCAGACAACTTCCTTTCCCTTCTGCATCGCCTCTATAATTGGCGCTTTCGTAATAATGTAGTCATCCATCGTCCTATTCACCCCGGAATTGATTATCAAATCAGAATTTCTTTACCGTGATCGACCTCACGCTGGATGGTCTGTGCCGTCCAGCCAGTAAAGGTCTTGCAACACACCCGGAATTTCTCGTTCTGGTACCATACCTTGATAGATGTCCAGCGTTTCGTTTTCCTCACTCCAGAATATGTGTAGGCCAGCATCAGCCCTTCCCTCCCATATTTTGCAAACTCTGCAATAGCCTTTCTTCTGCTTTCCCCAAGCCCTCTATCCCAGCGCAGCGACATAATTTTGTGTTCACAGCATGATCCAATATGGGCTGCGCTTTTGCAGATCGGTCCAGAGTATAGTCAAAAGACATGACATCCTCCCAGGCACGGTTAAGATATGCTACTTCCCTTCTGCCATGAGTTTTGGTTATCTGCGGCGCACCAGCATGTCCGAAATAGCTATCTATAATCGCATCCGAGATACCGATATTTTGAAAGTTTTGCCGCAATCCTATCAAAAATGTCTCCAGTAGATTATCCCACTCCCAGCTGCTCAAATCATACAATATAAAGGTATAACGGCTGTAACAGTGGACAGCCAGCAGACTGGCCCGACCATGCAGCGTGATCACATGGAGATCCCAGCAGAATTTGCGCTCTGGCTCCTCCCCATACGGGATGGTTCTGATCTTCAGATGTCTTTGCAACGGAATTGTCAGTCCCAGCTCCATACTTCGCCGCCCCTTCTCCAATAATGGATAAAAGGGTGGAGACCACCCCACCCCCTTATTGATCCATTAGAACGCAATCATTGCTTCTGAAGCAACAACGCCACCATGATTGCCGCTGTCTCCTTCTGACGTGTCATCAAAAACAGTGCCGGTACATTTTCCTCGATACACCGGTATATGGTTTCTTCGATTGCCTTGCCGCTTCCGCTCCTCGTCCATCACTCTCTGTATCTATTATAGCCGATGACTGCTCCTTTTTGCAACCCTCAATCCAAGGAACTTTCGCTCACTTCGGCTCCATATACAACAGCTTCTTCTTTCAGCTTCGTCTCCAAATTATTCAGACAAATGTCGCATTCGCAGAAAGTATCCAGAAAGAGTCGGAGGAACATCTGTCAAATCGTACCGGTAGTCTGCCTCAACAACATAGCTCACTCCGCTCTCCGGATCAACCTCACAGGCTAGTTAGCAGTCCAGATCAACTCCAGCCTCCTCCGATCCTAGCGGACATAAAAAACAGCTTGCAGGCACCTCAGTGGTTCCTGCAAGCTGTTTTTAGTGACTAAATCATTATAATAGGTACAAAAATTCCCTTGACAAATCAAGGGAAAAATAGTAAACTGAATTGCTATGACCAAAAAGAGGGGTACGACTACCCCTCCAAGTTATTTTCAGTATAGCATTTTCCCACGAAAAACGCAATAGGTTTTTACATTAAAATTATCAACCGGCCCGTGCGTATCGGAATTGTATGAAAATTTGGCGTCTCTCCCCTCCGGGCGGGGCGCGGAAAGGCAGATGAGTATTTTAACATGGCCAAGGACAAGTACTACGGCAAAACCCTGCGGAAGAACTTTGCCCGGCATGAGGAGATCATGCCCATGCCCAACCTGCTGGAGATCCAGAAGGACTCCTACCAGTGGTTCCTGGACACCGGCCTGAAGGAAGTGTTCGCCGACGTGGGCGTCATCAGCGACTACGCCGACACCCTGGAGCTGAGCTTCATCGACTTCAGCATGGACGAGCCTCCCAAGTATGACGTGGAGGAGTGCAAGGCCCGGGACGTGAACTACGCCGCGCCCCTGAAGGTCACGGTGCGCCTGCGCAACAAGAAGACCGACGTCATCAAGGAGCAGGAGATCTTCATGGGGGACTTCCCTCTCATGACCAAGTCCGGCACCTTCATCGTCAACGGTGCGGAGCGCGTTGTGGTTTCCCAGATCGTCCGCTCCCCTGGCATCTATTACGGCAAGGAGGTCGACGTCAAGACCGATCTGCCCATCCTCACCTCCCAGCTGATCCCCTACCGGGGCGCTTGGCTGGAGTATGAGACGGACTCCAACGAGCTGTTCTGGGTCCGCATCGACAAAAACCGCAAGCTGCCTATCACCTGCCTGATCCGTGCGCTGGGCCTCAGGGAGGACACGGATATTCTGGACGCCTTCGGCGACGATCCCACCATCCGGGCCACCCTGGAGAAGGACAGCTGCAAGACCTACGAGGAGGCCCTGCTGGAGATCTACCGCAAGCTGCGCCCCGGCGAGCCCCCCACGGTGGACTCCGCTGAGACGCTCATCAACGGCCTGTTCTTCGACCCCCGGCGGTACGATCTGAGCACCGTGGGCCGGTACAAGTTCAACAAGAAGCTGGCCCTGTGGGTCCGGGCTGCGGACAGGACCCTGATGGAGCCCGTGGTCCATCCCGCCACTGGCGAGCTGCTCTACGAGCCCGGCCACGTGCTCACCCGCAATGAACTGCGGGAGCTGGACGCCATCGGCGTCAACGAGGTCACGGTGGACGTGGACGGCAGCCCCTTCCGCATTTTCTCCAACCACATGTGCGATCTGAGCCGGTATGTGGACTTCGATCCCCTGGCCGAGTGCGGCATCAAGGAGCGGGTGCGCTACGACGTGCTCCAGGAGCTGCTCACCCAGTATGAGGGCGACGATTTGAAGTACGCCATCCGCTCCCACGCGGACGACCTGGTGCCCAAGCACATCATCGTGGACGACATCCTGGCATCCATCAACTATATGAACGCCCTGGGCCACAGTCTGACCACCAAGGATGACATCGACCACCTGGGCAACCGCCGCCTGCGCTGCGTGGGCGAGCTGCTCCAGAACCAGTTCCGCATCGGCTTTTCCCGCATGGAGCGTGTCATCCGGGAGCGTATGACCATCCAGGATCTGGACATCGTCACACCCCAGAGCCTGATCAACATCCGGCCTGTCACCGCGGCTATTAAAGAGTTCTTCGGCTCCTCCCCCCTGTCCCAGTTCATGGATCAGACCAACCCCCTGGCGGAGCTGACCCACAAGCGGCGTCTGTCCGCCCTGGGCCCCGGCGGTCTGTCCAGAGAGCGGGCCAGCATGGACGTGCGCGACGTCCACTACAGCCACTATGGCCGCATGTGCCCCATCGAGACCCCCGAAGGTCCTAACATCGGCCTGATCAACTATCTGGCCACCTATGCCCGGATCAACGAGTACGGCTTTATTGAGGCCCCCTTCCGGAAGGTAGACCATGAGACCGGCTGCCTCACCGACGAAGTGGTCTATATGACCGCGGACGTAGAGGACCAGTATATCGTGGCACAGGCCGCTGAGCCTGTGGACGAGAACGGCCGCTTTATCAACGAGCGTATCACCTGCCGCCACCGCGACGAGGTGGTGGGCGTGGAGCGGGACAAGGTGGACTTCGTGGACATTAGCCCCCGCATGATGGTGTCCATCGCCTCCGCCATGATCCCCTTCCTGCCCAACGACGACGCCAACCGCGCCCTGATGGGCGCCAACATGCAGCGCCAGGCGGTGCCCCTGCTCCGGCCTGAGGCCCCCATCATCGGCACCGGCATGGAGCACAAGATCTGCATGGACTCCGAGATCGTGGTGCTGGCCGAGGGCGACGGCGAGGTCACCAAGGTAGATGCCACCTCCATCTCCGTCAAGTACGACAGCGGGGAGACCAAGGACTACAAGCTGGTCAAGTACCTCCGCTCCAACCATACCACCTGTATCAACCAGCGGCCCATTGTCAACGTGGGTGAGCGCGTCCACGGGGCGGACCCCGAGAAGGGCATCTCCCCCACCGTGCTGGCCGACGGTCCCGCCACCGAGCAGGGCGAGATCGCCCTGGGCCGGAACATCCTGGTGGGCTTCATGACCTGGGAGGGCTACAACTACGAGGACGCCGTCCTGCTGAACGAGCGCATGGTCCGCGAGGATGTATACACTTCCATCCACATTGAGGAGTACGAGATCGACTCCCGTGACACCAAGCTGGGACCCGAGGAGATCACCCGGGATATCCCCAACGTGGGCGAGGACGCCCTGCGGGATCTGGACGAGCGGGGCATCATCCGCATCGGCGCGGAGGTTCGTGCCGGCGATATCCTGGTGGGCAAGGTCACGCCCAAGGGCGAGACCGACCTGACCGCTGAGGAGCGCCTGCTGCGGGCCATCTTCGGCGAGAAGGCCCGTGAGGTCCGCGATACCTCCCTGAAAGTCCCCCACGGCGAGAGCGGCATTGTAGTGGACGCCAAGGTATTCACCCGCGAGGCCGGCGACGAGCTGGGGCCGGGCGTCAACCAGGTGGTCCGGGTCTATATCGCCCAGAAGCGGAAGATCTCCGTGGGCGACAAGATGGCAGGCCGCCACGGCAACAAGGGCGTCGTCTCCCGCATCCTGCCCCAGGAGGATATGCCCTTCCTGCCCGACGGCACGCCGCTGGACATCGTGCTGAACCCCCTGGGCGTGCCCTCCCGTATGAACATCGGCCAGGTGCTGGAGGTCCATCTGGGCTACGCCGCCAAGACCCTGGGCTGGAAGGTCGCCACCCCCATCTTCGACGGGGCCAACGAGCAGGACATCGCCGAAGCCCTCCAGGAGGCCGGTCTGGACCCCGAGGGCAAGAGCTGGCTCTACGATGGCCGCACCGGCGAGCGGTTTGACAACAAGGTCACTGTTGGCTACGTCTACTTTATGAAGCTCCACCACCTGGTGGACGATAAGATCCACGCCCGTTCCACCGGCCCCTACTCCCTGGTCACCCAGCAGCCTCTGGGCGGCAAGGCCCAGTTCGGCGGCCAGCGGTTCGGCGAAATGGAAGTGTGGGCCCTGGAGGCCTACGGCGCGTCCTACACCCTCCAGGAGATCCTGACCGTGAAGTCCGACGACGTCACGGGACGTGTCCACACCTACGAATCCATCGTCAAGGGTCACAACGTGCCCAAGCCCGGCGTGCCCGAGTCCTTCAAGGTGCTGGTCAAGGAGCTCCAGGCCCTGTGCTTGGATATCCAGGTGCTGGATAAGGACGGCAACGTCATCGAGCTGAAGGACGATGACGACGAGATGACCACCTTCAACCTCGCCCGCATGGACCGTGAGGACCGGGACGAGCGTGAGGAGTATGTGGCCGATGAGGAGGCTCTTGAGGAGTCCGGCTACGGCATCGAGGATATTGACGATGATGACGACGATGATTTCGCCGCCGGTGATGACGGTGACGATGAAGAAGATTTTTAACCGGGAGGAGCTGTGTAAATGAGTTATGTGGAATTTGACGCCATCAAGATCGGCGTCGCCTCTCCGGAGATGATCCGTGAGTGGTCCTACGGCGAGGTCAAAAAGCCGGAGACCATCAACTACCGCACTCTGAAGCCCGAGCGGGACGGCCTGTACTGCGAGCGCATCTTCGGGCCCACCAAGGACTGGGAGTGCCACTGCGGAAAGTACAAGAAGATCCGCTACAAGGGCAAGATCTGCGACCGCTGCGGCGTGGAGGTCACCAAGAGCAAGGTCCGCCGTGAGCGCATGGGCCACATCGACCTGGCCACCCCCGTCAGCCATATCTGGTATTTCAAGGGCATCCCCTCCCGCATGGGCCTGCTGCTGGACATCAGCCCCAGGATTCTGGAGAAGGTGCTGTACTTTGCCAACTATATTGTCACCGACCCCGGCGAGACCCCGCTGATCCGCAACCAGATCCTCACTGAGAAGGAATACCGGGACATGCGGGAGAAGTACGAGGACGACTTCCAGGCCGGCATGGGCGCGGAGGCCGTGAAGAAGCTGCTCCAGGACATCGACCTGGAACAGCTGAGCGAGCAGCTCCACGCCGAGCTGAAAAACGCCTCCGGCCAGAAGAAGGGCCGCATTGTCAAGCGTCTGGAGGTGGTGGACGCCTTCCGGATCTCCGGCAACAAGCCGGAGTGGATGATCATCGACGTGCTGCCGGTCATTCCTCCGGAAATCCGCCCCATGGTCCAGCTGGACGGCGGCCGGTTCGCCACCAGTGACTTAAACGACCTGTATCGCCGGGTCATCAACCGCAACAACCGTCTGAAAAGACTGATCCAGTTAAAGGCCCCCGACATCATCGTCCGCAACGAGAAGCGGATGCTCCAGGAGGCCGTGGACGCCCTGATCGACAACGGTCGGAGAGGCCGGGCGGTCACGGGAGCCAACAACCGTGCCCTCAAGTCCCTGTCCGACATGCTCAAGGGCAAGCAGGGCCGTTTCCGCCAGAACCTGCTGGGCAAGCGCGTGGACTACTCCGGCCGTTCCGTTATCGTGGTCGGTCCTGAGCTGAAGATCTACCAGTGCGGCCTGCCCAAGGAGATGGCGCTGGAGCTGTTCCGCCCCTTCATCATGAAGAAGCTGGTGGAGGACGGCGCCGCCAACAACATCAAGTCCGCCAAGAAGAAGGTGGACCGGGGCGAGCCCGAGGTCTGGGACGCCCTGGATGTGGTCATCAAGGACCACCCCGTCATGCTCAACCGCGCGCCCACCCTGCACCGCTTGGGCATCCAGGCCTTCGAGCCGGTACTGGTGGAGGGCCGCGCCATCAAGCTCCACCCCCTGACCTGTACCGCCTTCAACGCCGACTTCGACGGCGACCAGATGGCCGTACACGTGCCTCTGTCCGCCGAGGCCCAGGCGGAGGCCCGCCTGCTGATGCTGTCGGCCAACAACCTGCTGCGTCCCCAGGACGGCAACCCCGTCACCGTCCCCACCCAGGACATGGTGCTGGGCTCCTACTACCTCACCTACCAGAACGAGAAGGAACCCGGCGCTGGCAAGGTCTTTGTCAGCGAGGACGAGGTCATGCTGGCCTACGACGACCACGTGGTGGGCATCCACGCCCCCATCAAGGTCCGCCGCGTCTTCGACTATAAGGGCGTGACCTATCAGAAGCTGGTGGACATTACGCCGGGCCGGATCATCTTCAACCGCAACATTCCCCAGGATCTGGGCTTTGTGGACCGGGACGACCCCGGCCATGTGTGCGACTACGAGATCAACATCACCTGCGGCTCCAAGGAACTGGGCCGGATCGTGGACCGGGCCATCCGCAGACACGGCTTCACGGTGGCCAGCGAGGTGCTGGACAACATCAAGTCCACCGGCTACAAGTACTCCACCCGGGGCGCTATCACCATTTCCATCTACGACATGTCTGTTCCCCAGAAGAAGTACGATCTGATCCATGAGACGGAGCAGCGGGTCGTGGACATCGAAAACGAGTACAAGATGGGCTTCATGACCAACGACGAGCGCTACCGCGCGGTGGTCGCCGAGTGGGAAAAGACCACCGACGACGTGTCCGTCGCCCTGCAGGAGAACTTGGAGGAGCTCAACCCCATCTACATGATGGCGACCTCCGGCGCCCGCGGCTCCATGAAGCAGATCCGTCAGCTGGCCGGTATGCGCGGCCTGATGGCCAACACCGCCGGACGGACCATCGAGATCCCCATCAAGTCCAACTTCCGCGAGGGCCTGAGCGTGCTGGAGTACTTTATCTCCTCCAGAGGCGCGCGGAAGGGCATGGCCGACACCGCCCTGCGTACTGCGGACTCCGGTTACCTGACCCGCCGTCTGGTGGACGTCTCCCAGGAGGTCATCATCCGCGAGGAGGACTGCGGCGTCAACGAGGGCATCTGGGTCGAGGAGATCAGCGAGAACGGCCAGGTCATTGAGAAGTTTGCCGAGCGTCTCCGGGGCCGCTTCCCCGTCAACGACATTGTTGACCCCGAGACCGGCGAGGTCCTCTGCCCCAGCGACCGGATGCTGGACGAGGAGGACGCCAAGCTGCTGGAGAGCAGGGGCATCAAGCGGGTGGAGATCCGCACGGTGCTGACCTGCCGGGCCAAGAGCGGTGTCTGCGCCAAGTGCTACGGCATGAACCTGGCCTCCGGCAAGCCCGTGGGCACCGGTGAGGCCGTTGGCATCATTGCCGCCCAGTCCATCGGTGAGCCGGGCACCCAGCTGACCATGCGTACCTTCCACACCGGCGGCGTGGCCGGCGGCGACATCACCCAGGGTCTTCCCCGTGTTGAGGAGCTGTTCGAGGCCCGTAAGCCCAAGAAGATGGCTACCCTGGCGGAGATCGGCGGTCGGCTGCGGTTCGAGGAGAGCCACAAGGGCTCCCTGCTGAACATCCATGTGGTGGCCGACGACGGCGAGACCAAGATGTACTCCGTACCCCACACCGGTCTGCGGGTCAACGACGGCGACCTGATCGAAAAGGGTACTGCTCTCAACGACGGTGCGCTGAACCCCCACGACGTACTGCGGACCCGCGGTCCCTCTGCGGTTCACAATTACCTCATTCAGGAAGTTCTCCGCGTGTACCGCCAGCAGGGCGTGGATATCAACGACAAGCACATCGAAGTCATTGTCCGCCAGATGATGCGCAAGTGCCGCGTGGAGGATGCCGGGGACACCGGCCTGCTCTCCGGCGCCATGGTGGACGTACTGGAGCTCCACGAGGCCAACGAGAAGGTCCGCGAGCGCACTGCCGCCGGAGAGGTCCGGGAGGACGGCGAGCCCCTGCGGGAGGCCGAGGTCACCCAGCTGCTCATGGGTATCACCAAGGCATCCCTGGCCACCGAGTCCTTCCTCTCCGCCGCCTCCTTCCAGGAGACCACCAAGGTCCTCACCGAGGCCGCTATCAAGGGCAAGGTAGACCACTTGGTGGGTCTGAAAGAGAACGTCATCATCGGCAAGCTGATTCCCGCCGGTGCTGGCATCAGCGACTACCGGGAAATGGCGGAGACTGTGGTGCCCGACCCGGTCCCCGAGGAGCCGGTCTATCCCGAACTGTCCTACGATGAACCGGAGGACTCCAATGAGATGGGATCTGAGGATTTGGTCCCTGCCGCCGCGGCGGAAACCGTTGAAGTCGCTGCTGGTGAGAGTGAGGAGTAATTTTCCTCTTCTGTGATTAAAAAAGTCGGAAGCCAATAAATGGCTTCCGACTTTTTTATTACTATGAAAATAGGCGAATCAGGATTTGACAGAAACTCCCGGGCGCTGTTTGCCGCGTAAGCGGCAAATGCGCTTAAAAGCCGCGCGTGGTTCGGGATTGTGCTAGAGAAAAGATTTTTTTGAGCGCGGCTTTTGGGGAATTTCGCGCCCTGCGGGGCGCGACCAGAGGCGCTGCCCATGTGGTCCGCCGTAGGCGGACCGACAGCTGGGGCGGCCAAAGGCCGCCTAACGTCTGGACTCCGCCACCTTTGAAAAGGTGGACGAAACTTTTATTATTCTTTCCCTGCCATATCCTTGCACATCTGGTAAAGCGTCGTGACCCCCATACCTGTAGCCCCCTTGGGCTGATAGGGCTGACCCTGGCCGCTGGAGTGACCTGTACCGGCGATATCCAGATGAACCCAGGGCGTATCCCCGGCGAAGGCCCGCAGGAACATGCCCGCCGCGATAGCCCCGCAGCCCTCGCTGGAGTTGTACAGATCCGCCACCGGGCTCTCGATCAGCTTCTTATACTCCGGATAATCCGGCATCCTCCAGAACTTCTCCCCGGTATGCCCGGCGGCAGATTGAAGCGCGGCGTAGAAATCATCGTCATTGGCCATCACGCCAGCGGCAACGCCGCCCAACATCCGGGCGATCGCTCCGGTCAGCGTGGCAATATCCACCACTTTGCAGGCGTTTTCCTTCTCAATGGCGTAGGTAATGGCGTCAGCCAGGATCAGACGGCCCTCGGCGTCGGTACTGCCGATCTCAATGGTCTTGCCAGACATGGAGCCGATCACGTCGTCGGGCAGGAAGCTGGCCGGAGAAATGCGGTTTTCCACAGCGGGGATCACCGCCGTCACGTTCACCGGCACCCGATTCTCCGCCAGGGCCAGGATCGCCGCACACACCGACGCGCCGCCGGCCATGTCGCCCTTCATGCCCCGCATACTCCGCTTGATGCTGTATCCGCCGGAGTCAAAGCACACGCCCTTGCCCACCAGGGCGATGGGTGCCTCCTCCCTGCCGCCGCGATAGCGCAGGACAATGAGCCTGGGCGGGTTGGCGGAGCTGTCGCCTACGGCATGGAACGCCTCCATCCCCAGTGCGCGGGTCTCGTTCTCGTCCAGCACCTGGACCTCTACGGGCAGATCTTTTGCTGCCTCTGTCACCGCCTGGGCCAGCATCACAGGCGTCAGCTTGTTGGAGGGGCGGTTCACCAGATCCCTGGCAAAGCATACCCAGCGATCCAGCACGGTGGTCTCCGCCAGGACCGCGTCCCCATCGCCCGCGCCGGTGAGGTAGAGGTCGAGAGGCTTCTCCTCCTTCTTCTCCTGCTTCCAGTTCTCCTGCCGGTAGAGGGCCAGCTCAAAGCCCTGGACCAGGGCTGCCAGCCCCTCGCCGCCCAGCGCCTCCACGGCGGGCGACACATCCAGCAGCGCAGATGTACCGCCCAGTGTCCGGATCTCAAGGGCCGCCCTGGCGGCGCACCGGCGCAGATCCTCGGCCTTCGGCTTCTCCGGCAGACCTGCTGCCAGCTCCCTGGCCTCCTCGCCCGGCTCCAGTGAGCCCTCCTTACCGCCCAGGCACAGCTTGATCTTCCACTGGACATCTTCTCCATTCCACAATCTAACCATAACATCTTCTCCTTCTGATATCTGATATGATCAACCAACTTGAAAAATAGCAAATCTACTTTTCAAGTTGGTTGATCGTAGTATCTATTCCTATGGGCACACCGGCAGTATGCTCAGGGATCATCCCTTTCCCGCTCCTGCTCGTACATCTGACGGTATGCCTCCCGGCGGCCGGCCTTAAAGGCCTGACGGATCTTCTCTGTTACCTGCTTATCCCGCAGACGGGCGGTCAGCAGGGGTGAGAACTGCCGCCCCTCCAGGGCAATGGCCTCCTCCACCGCCTCGTCAAAGGTCATCACAATTCCCGTGTGGGAGCAGTCGGAGTTGGTCACAGCCTCGATCCAGTCTATCAGGCCGACAACATCCACCATCTGACGGCTGGGACACTCCAGCCGCTTATAGGTCGCGGGATATCCGTAGGCGGAGCCGTCATACCAGGCGTGGTGCCCCAGCGCCACTGGGGCGAAGCGCTCCGTGGAGGCCCGCTCACTCAGGAGGAGATGTCCCGCCGCCGTATGCAGGCAGGTGACCTCGTACTCCTCCTCCTGCCATTGCCGCACAGTGCGGGTGGACAGCTCCAGCACGCTGACCTTCCCGATGTCGTGGAGCAGGCCGCTCTGCATGGCGTCGTCCAGCACCTGCCGCCGCTTCTTTTGCGGGTCCGTCAGTGCGCAGATCTCAGGGATATCGTCGAAAAACTCCGGTTCCTCCTCCAGGATCAGCTCGCACAGCGCCTTGGCCGCCGTGCCCACCATCCAGGAGTGCAAATATACCTCCGGCATGAACCGGAGCATCATCCATTGGAGAAACTCCCCGAAGGGGGTCCCGCTGCTGGTTTCCAGATACATGTAGGACAGATGCCGGATGTAAAGGGGGATACGATCCTCCTTCGACGAAGCAAAGGAATCCGCATAGTTCATGGCCCGCCGGAAAAGGGAGTCGATATACGCCTCCCTGCCCGGGATTCGTTCCGGATACTGGAGCAGATACTGGCAGTAAAATGCTGGCAGGGACAAAATTCCATACATCCCGTCCGGCGAGCGGTCGGCGGGGTCCGCCGCGTCCAGCAGCATCTCCACCCGCCCCAGCAGATGGTCCATATCGTAGATCCCGCAGTAATACTCAATGGCATAATAAGGAAACGCCCAGCGCAGGGGCGGCGTTTCATGCTTTTCACTCGTCTCCTGTATCCGCCGCTGATAGACGATATAGGCCGAATCCATAATGCTGGCCATATCCTCCGGCGTCATCACCTTCTCCTTGCGGTAGGAGATGCTGGTCGCCATCTGCTGATGGACCGTGTAGATATAGCGGTCCCACGGCAGATCCGGCTCCTTGCTCTGATAGGACTCGTCCTGCATGATCCGCAGCGTCTCCCGCACCTGACTAATCTTCTCGCCGGGGGATCTGAAAAGTCCCAGGGACATATTGGCCCGGGAACGCAGGATATATCCCCGGGTCTCCGTATCGTCGATCTCATCAAAATATTTCAGATAGGCCGCCGCCTCCGTGAAACACAGGCGCATCTGGCTGACGTACTTCGCCACATGCTGCAGCCCCAGTCCCACCAGCTTGCTGCTCAGGTCAAAATAGCCCATCCCCAGCCAGTACAGCTCCCGGATCATGGCGTTTCGGTCCCCCCGCTGCCGGGCCAGGCTCAACAGTGCCTGATGGATCAGGCGGAACAGGCCCTCGTCCCGGGTCTCCGTGTTTCCACGCAGCTGGGAGGCAAAGTCCTCCAGATCCTTTAGGTCCTCCGGCGTTGTCTCAAACAGGTGGTCCACCGTGGGCAGCAGATTCCTGCGCAGCAGCTCCAGGTTTTCCTTCACCTTTTCCGCCGCCTGCCGCTCCCTCTCCCGGAGCAGAGCTGCATACTCCTCAAAGACCAGCTCCCCCGGCTTCAGACGCTCGGTGAGCGCGGCGATTTCCCGGACATTGTCGATATATTTCTGCTGATATGGCCGCATTTATGCTCACCTCTCTCTATATATTACTTCTGAGCTCAAAGCTCAGAAGTAATATGTGCCATGTTTTGCGGTTGCCGCCAAACGGCGGCGAGCAAAACGGCTCAAATCAAATGTATTATTTCCGAGCTTTTAGCTCGGAAATAATACTCCGTCAGGGGATCTGCTCAGTGCAGCTGCCTGCGCAGCACATCCTGCAGCCGCTCCAAATCCACCGGCTTGGACAGGTGCTCGTTCATACCCGCGTCCTTGGCGAGGCGCACATCCTCCATGAAGGCGTTGGCGGTCATAGCCACGATCCAGACACTTCCCGCGTCGGCCCGGTCCATTTTCCGGATCTTCCGGACCGCCTCATAGCCGTTCATAACGGGCATCTGGATATCCATCAGGATAATATCGTAGTGACCCTCCGGCGCGGCGGCAAATTTCTCCACCGCCTCCAGTCCGTTCTCCGCGGTCTCCACCTGGATGCCGGTCATGCTCAGCAGCTCCGTAGCGATCTCCAGATTCAATTCGTTGTCCTCCACCAGCAGCAGGCGGTAGGCGCTGTAATCCCCTTCCCGGGAGCCCGCCTTGCCGCTGTTCCCGCCGGCGTTCTCCACCAGGCTGTCAATGGTGTCCAGCAGGCGGCTGCCAAACAGAGGACAGGGCACAAAGGCGTTGATCCCCGCCCGGGTAGCCCGGTACTCCATCTGGGCCCAGTCCCCCTCCGACACCAGCAGGATCGGGAAGTCCGGCCCCGCCAGCTTCCGCACATAGGCCGCGGCCTCCAGCGGCGGCATGTCCGTCAGCTCCTGCCCCAGCAACAGGGCGCTGGGCATATACCCCTCGTAGTTCGCCTCGGTCAGATAGGTGACGGCCTCCATGCCGCCCTCCAGTCGCACCGGTACCAGACCGCCGCCCCAGAGGCAGTCGCAGATCTGCGCCGCGCGGTCGTTCTTCCGCTCCACCACCAGCACCTGCGCATCCTCCGGCAGGCTTCGGACCTGTTTCCGGGGACAGGCCAGCATCGGCAGTTCCACAGTGAACTCGCTGCCCCTGCCCTCCTGGCTCTTCACATGGATCTGGCCGCCCATGCCGTCCACCAGGCTCTTCACGATGGACATACCCAGGCCCGTGCCCTCGATTTTGTCCACCGTGCTGCTCTTTACCCGCTCAAAGGGCTCGAAGATCCGCTCCAGGAAATCCTCGCTCATGCCGATACCGTTGTCCTCGCAGAGGAAATCCAGCCAAACCACGCCGTCCTCCCGGACGGGCCGCTGGGAAAAGCGGACATGGATCTTCCCGCCCGCCGGGGTGTATTTCACCGCATTATTGATAATATTCACCAGGATCTGACGCAGATGGAGCGGATCGCCGATCAGATTTTCTTCGCAGATCTGCCCGATCTCAAAGTACAGGTTCTGCTCCTTCTGCACTGCCTGGGGCCGGACAATGACGGCCAGCTCGTGGGTCAGATCCGCCAGGGAGAACTCCTCCTGGCTGAAAACCACCCGTCCGCTGTCGATCCTGGACATATCCAGCACATCGTTGACCAAGCTCATCAAATGGGAGGACGCCGTGCGGATCTTGTCCAGACAATCCTGCACCCGCGCCTTCTCGTCGATATGGCTTAAGCCGATAGCCGTCATGCCCACGATAGCATTCATAGGCGTGCGGATATCGTGGGACATATTCGAGAGGAACCGGCTCTTGGCCTGGTTGGCCTCCTCCGCCGCTTCCAGCGCCCGGCGCAGCTCCGCATTTTCCCGTTCCAGCTCCCCGACGCGTTGGGTCAGGTCCATGTTCCGGTATCTGCCATTTTCAAACGCGTCCATCTATACCTCCACTTTCTTTGCACAATATGTGGATCAAGATACTTTCATTCAGCGTTCAGTATACCATATCCCCGTGGAAAATGCTATACCTTTCTCGGAAAAATAAGGAAATTTGACTGATGATCTTTCCCGGCAGGCTAACCCCTCCGGCGGCCTTTCCTTTTTTACGGACAGATTTCTCCATCACAGAAACGAAAAGCCCAAAAACGGCAATTTGGGCATATTGAGCAAAACCAAACCATGGCCCCGGAGGCATTCATGCCTCCGGGGCCATACCTTTTCTATACGGAACGCTCCCTATACCTCCACCGTCCGTCCCAGGCGGAAGAAGTACAAGACCCGCCGCTTCACCGGCAGCTCCAGAATGCGCTCCAGCGCGGCGCTGTAGGCCTCCAGTTGGGGACGGTAGCTCTCCGCCTTTTCCTGAAGGGTGTCCTCGGTCACATAGTCCGTCTTGAAGTCCACCACGGTGACGGCCCCGTCCTTCACGGCGAACAGATCTACCACGCCCTGGAGCATGATCTCCTCCCCCGCTCCCAGCTCGGGGAAATACGCCTCCCCCGGCAGCAGCAAACTGAACCGGTATTCCCGCTCCACCGGTTCCGCCTGCCGCAGGTCCGCACACAGCGGTGAGCGCAGAAAGCGCCGGATCGCCCCCCGGTCTACGGCCTCCGCCTGCTCCCGGGTCAGCAGATGCCGGGTGACCAGGTCCGCTATCACCGCATCCACATCCGTGTCCTCCTTTAGGGGCAGGTTCTGCATCACCATGTGTGTGGCGGTGCCCCGCTCCGAGGCGGTGAGAGGCCGCTGGCCCGACAGGAACCGGGGCGCGGCAAAATCATGATGCACGTAGGGCTGGACGGTCTCTTCGGCGATCTCCTTGTCCTTCTCACGGCCCTTGAGCTGGGTGGCGGTGAGCTTGGTGGGAACGGTGCAGGCGGCCTGGTGGGAATAGACGAAGTCCAGCGCCTCCCGATTGACCGGCAGAGCGTCCCGGGAGGATACGATCTCCGCCTCCCTCTGTGCCGGTGGGACGGCGTACCGGGACCGCTCGTGAACCGACACCAGCCAGGGCTCGTCCTCTGTTGGGGCCCAGATGCCCTCCTCCTGATCCACCAGCGCCCGTAGCTCCCCAGCCTCGCGCCGCTGCAGCAGGGGCAGCAGGATCCACTCCGACATGGACCTTGCCCCGTCCACCGTCTCCGGCGGGACGGGCAGGGACGACAGGGCCGTCAGATCCTTCAGCCGCCGCAGGGACGGCATGGAGGCGGTCAGGATCAGCTTCTCCTTTGCGCGGGTCATGCCCACATACAGCACCCGCATCTCCTCGGAGCGGGATTCCCGGCTTTGCAGTCCAGCTACCGCCTCCCGGGCGATGGTGGGATAGCGGATATGGCGGTCCAGGTCGATGTACAGGGGCCCCAGGCCCAGCTGGGGATGGACCAGCACCGGTTTTTGCAGGTCCATCTGGTTGAACCGCTTCCCCAGGTCCGCCAGGATCACGATGGGGAACTCCAGGCCCTTGGACTTGTGGATACTCATGATCTGCACGCCACCCACCGGAGAGCCGGAGGCGGTGAGGGGCTGTTCCCCGTTCTCCAGCAAACGCCGGAGGTGGGACACAAAGGCAAAAAGCCCCTTATAGCCCGCGCTCTCAAAGTTCCGTGCGTGCTCGTACAGGGCAATGAGATTCTCCCGCCGCCGCTCGCCCCCCGACATGGCCCCGAAGACGCCCAGGACGTTCAGCTGGTTGTATATCCGCCAGACCAGCCGGTGGACGCTCATGTCCCGGGACAAGCTCCGCAGGTCCTCCAGCTGCTGTAAAAACTGTACGCAGTCCTCATCCTCGCAGGCGGACAGGGCCTCGTAAAAATCTCCCGCCGGGTGCCGGCCCCGGATCAGCGCCAGCCGGTCCGGGGTGAAGCCCGCCAGGGGCGAGCGCAGCACGGCAATCAACGGTACATCCTGCCGGGGATTGTCCAGGATCTCCAGCAGTGAACAGACCACCGCAACCTCCATGGTGGAGAAGAAATCCTCGTTCTCCTGGGCGGAGCAGGGGATTCCCCGCTCCGAGAGCGCCCTGGCGTAGTGCCGCAGACGGGGACCGGGGGAGCGCATCAGGATCACGATGTCCTCCGGGCGGCAGGGGCGGAGCGCCCCGGTGTCCTCGTCCGTGACGGGATAGCCCTCCGCCAGCAGCCCGGCTACCCGCTCCGCCGCGAACCGGGCCTCCAGCAATGCGCCGGGAACCTTTTCCTCCGGGTCTTCCTCTCCATCCTGGGGCGGGATCAAGAGATGGAACTCCGTCTGGCAGTCCTCCCTTGGCGGCAGATAGGCCGCGCCGAAGTGGAGGCGCTCCGCCTCGCCGTAGTCCACCTCCCCCATCTCCCTGCTCATGACGGCGGAAAAGACGAAGTTGGCTGCGTCCAGCACCGGCCCACGGGACCGGAAATTCTGGCTGAGGAGGATACGCCGGGGCTCCCCCTCCACGGCCTCCGCCGCGTCGGGATAGACCCGGTACTGCTCTAAAAAGATAGTGGGGTCCGCAAGGCGGAAGCGGTAGATGGACTGCTTCACGTCCCCCACGGTGAACAGGGTCCTGCCATTGCGGGACAGGGCGTCGAAGATGCAATTCTGTACCTGGTTGGTGTCCTGATACTCGTCCACCATCACCTCCCGGTAGCGCTCCGCCATCACCTCAGCCAGGGGCGTGGGCTGTCCCTCCTCCCCAAGCAGCAGGCGTACGGCGTAGTGCTCTTGGTCGGAGAAGTCGGTGACGTTCCGCCGCAGCTTCTCCTTCTGGTAGGCCGCCGAGAAATCCATGCACAGCGTCAGCAGCGCCTCCATGGCTGGGGCCGAACGGATCAGGTCCTCCCCTGTCTCCGCGCCGGAGGCGTCCAGGATGGCGCAGAAGGCGGCAGTTTCCTTCTTGCAACGATCCCAGAGGGCCTTCGCTTTATCCTTTAATGCCGGATTTTCACACTTTCTGGCAGCGGACAGCCGGGGAAACACGGGGATTTTCCCAGCGGCGGCATCCCAGCCGGTCTCCGCCGCGTCCGCCAGGGCCGTCAGCTGGGCGGCGGCGTTCTGGAAACCGGGGGTGTACGCTTTCTCCACCGCCGCGTCGCCGCGCAGCTCCTCCAGCATACCCTCCAGCAGCGCCGCCCAGTGCCGCGCCTTGCGCGCCACCCGCTCCAGCAGCGCGCGGCCAAAGACCGTTTCCCCGCCGTCCTCCGGCAGGGCGGCCCAGGCCGCCTTCTGCTCCTCCAGCCAGCGCTCCGGATAGGCGTGGCTCTGGACATTTCTATGAAGCTCCAGAACCAGGTCCTCCAGCCCCCGGTCGTCCCGGCCAAAGCCGAAGCAGTCCGCCAGAAGGGTCCGCCCGGGGGTCATATCCGTATAAAAATCCTCCAGTACCCGGGGCAGGACCTTCTGCCGCAGCAGCTCCGCCTCGCTCTCGTCCAGCACGCGGAAGTCCGCTGTGAGTCCCCCCTGCTCCCCCAGGTCCAGCAGATGGACGTTCTCCCTCAGAAGTCCGGTACAGAAGGCGTCGATGGTCTTGATGTCCGCCTGATACACCAGCAGCAGCTGCCGCTGGAGATGGCGGTCGCCGGGGCGGTCCGCCATGCGGCGGCCCAGCTCCTGGGCGATGCGCTGCCGCAGCTCGGCGGCGGCGGCGCGGGTATAGGTGATGATGAGGAAGTCGTCCAGGTCCGCCTGCTCCTCCCCCAGTACACGCAGAAACAGCCGCTCCACCAGGACCCGGGTCTTGCCGCTGCCGGCGGCGGCGGATACCAGCACCCGCCCGCCCCGGTCCTCTACCACGGCCCGCTGGCTGTCTGTCAGTTGGATGCTCATTTTGCCGCCTCCTCTCCTACGATCACATTGATCTGTCCCCAGAATTCCTCCGGCTTCACCGGGCGCAGGGGCTGGCGGTGGTCGCCGCCCTCCCCATCGGTGAAATTGCAGGCGGAGGCAAATTCACAGTAGGTACACGCATTGTCGCTCTCGCTGGTATAGCAAGGATCGGCGTCGATGACGCCGCCCTGAAGCTCCCGGGCGATCTTTTCCAGCAGATGGTCCACGTACCGCTCCAGCTTTCCCAACTCCTCGGCGCTGGCCAATCCGCCGGAGATCCCGCCGCGCCCCACGGACAGGGGCAGGAACCGGGGCTCCTCCAGAGCGCTGTGCTCCATGGCCTGGAGCACCTCCGGCTGGGAGAGGACCAACCCGCTGCGGCGCAGCTCCTTATCCAGCGCGGCGCGGATATCCTCCTCGCGGATGCTCCGGGGCTTGCTGACCAGCACATCCCGGGCGGGCAGGTACAGCACCCCCGCCGGGACGATCTCCCGGCCAAACACCTTCTTTCCCTCCCGCCTCAGAGCAAAGAGGTAGAGCAGCATCTGGATGTTCAGGCCGTGGCGGACGTCGCTGAGGTCAAAAGCCTTTTTGCCGGATTTGTAGTCTACCACCCGCAGGTACAGCCTGCCGTCCCGCAGCCAGCCGTCCACCCGGTCCACACGGCCCGCCACGGTGAGGGAAGCGTCCTCTATCCGGATGGAGACGGGGGGCATCTCCTCCCCCTCGCCGAACCCCAGCTCGAAGGCCACAGGCACAAAGTCGGAGTGGGCCAGCTCGTCGGCCACGTTGGATACGATGGTATGCACCGTCTTCCGCAGACGGCGGAATAAGTATTTGAACCGCTCCTCCCGCTTGTCAAAGCCGGGCAGGGCCTCGTCCATATACATCTGCACCGCCTGGTCCGTGAGGCGGCGTAGCTCCTGTTCGTCCACCTGGGCAAAGCCGCCCCGGTCCATGACGGCGTGGGTGACTTTCTCCAGGACGAAGTGGAGGAAGGTCCCCACCTGGGATGCGTCAAAGCCCGCAGGAGTCCGCTCTTTTGCCCGGAGGCCGTACTGCATGAAGTAGGCGAAGTGACAGGAGTTGATCTTGTCGATCCGGCTGGCGGACATGCGGCAGCTGGAGCCGTACAGGGTCTCCACCGCCGAGGGGGACAATCGTCCCCGGTTCATCCCGGCGGCCCGCTCCATGGCGGAAAGGGCGGCGCTGTGCCGCTCATTTTCCGCAAAATAGCTCCACAGGGCTCCGCCCTGCTCCCCTCCCGCCAGCTCCAGGGCGGGCAGGGGCGACGTGAGGCGGCGGAAGGAAACGCCGCCGTCATCCGTCTCCTTCACCCCTGGTAGCAGCGTCCTGGCCCGTCCCACAACGAAGGAGGGCCGCAGGGGCGAACCCGCCAGATCCGACGCGGGCCAGGAGACGAAGAGCCGGTCCGTGGGCTGGGCCAGGGCGGCGTAGAGGTTTTGCAGCTCGATGTGGAACACGTCCATCCCGCTGGGGGCCAGCTCGATGCCGTTTTCCAGCAGCTGCTCCCGGTCCTCCCGGGTGAAAAGGCCGGTACTGGTCTGGACGGCGGGCAGGACGTGGTCATTGGCCCCCATGAGGAACAGCACCTTGATCCGGTGGCGGTCGTTGCGGGTGATCTGGCTGGCCTGGACCTGGTCCAGGGATACGGGAATGGTGCCCACGTCGTACTGAGTCAGCACCAGCTTCAAAAGCCGGGCGAACTCCTCCCCGTCCAGGGGCATATCCTCCAGCATACCGGCGAACTGGTCCATCACATCGCACAGCAGCTCCCACAGCTGGGCATACTCCCGGGCCCGCTGGAGCTCGCCCAGTTCCTCCAGCCGGGCGGTGCGCTCCTCCAGCTGCCGGGCCAGGCCCAGCTCCTCCAGGAAGCCCCACAGCACGCGCAGCTTGTCCGACGCGCCCTCGTGATCCTTCAATCCCTGCGCCAGACGGCCCAGGGGGCCGCCCACCCGGCGGCGGATGTCATTGATCTCCGCCAGCGCCTCCGCCTGGGCGGGGGTAAAATCCTCCCGCCAGCCGTCGGGGTTGGCGGTCCAGTCCTCCTCCCGGACCCACATGGAACCGTGGACGTCCCAGGTGATGACGTAATTCTCCAGCTTATCGCACTCCGCATCGGTGATCCCCGCCAGCCCGGTTTTCAGCCAGCGGAACATATCCTCGTACTCATAGCCTCCCGTCACCGCGTCCAGGGCCCCCGCCAGCAGACTCAGCACCGGTTTTTCCAATACGTCGCTGCGGCGGCTGAGGTAGACGGGGATGCCGAAGCGCTCAAAGACGTTTTCGATGGTGGCGGCATACTCGTCTAGGTTCCGGGCCGCCACGGCGATCTCCCGAAAGCGGTAACCCCCCGTCCGCACCAGCTCCATGATCTTTGCGGCCACGTACTCCGTCTCCGTGAACATGCTCTCCGCCTTCACCAGCTCCACACCGGCGCAGTCCCCTTCCCAGGGCTCCATGGGGCCGAAAAAGCGCTCCGCCAGGTGCTCCAGGGCATTCTCCGGCGGCCCGGCGGGCAGGATCTCCGTCCGGCAGGGCACGCCGCACGCGGCGGCCAGCCGCTCCAGGCGGCTCCGAGCCCGGACGCTCTGCTGGAACACCTCCAGCTCGCTGCCGTCGCCCAGCAGGGTCACCGTCACCGACTTCGCCGTCCGCAGCAAAATTTCCAGCAGCTGCATCTCCTGGGCGGTGAAGTAGGTGAAGCCGTCCAGATATATGTCCTTCCCCACGGCGTATTTGGATTCCTCCAGGCGCTCCAGCAGCTTCTCCATCCGGTCCCGACGGTCCGTGCCGTCCTGGTTGAGGTGGGCAAGGTAGGCGGCATAGATCAGGGCGATATCCCGGGCCTTCTCCCCGCTCATGCCCTCCAGCAGCGGGGCGGCCTCACCCAAGTCCTCCGGCCTCACCTGGCAGGCGATCAGCTCGTCGCACAGCGTCACCAGCTCCTGCAAAAAGGGGGCCCTCCGGGAGGGCCGGGCGTACACCGTCAGCTGCGGCGACGCCTCCCGCAGCGCCAGCTGCATCAGCAGCAGTTTTCCGCCGGCGTCCAGGGCCCCGTCCGCCAGCGCCCCGGTGCGCTCCAGCACCCGGGTGGCCAGCTGCCGCAGGCTCAGCACCTCCGCGTACCGGGAGGCCGTGGGCCCGCACTCCTGGCACAGGTCCATCTCGGAGCCGTGGGAGGCGTGCTCCGGCACCAGCAGCAGCACCGGGGCGCGTTTCTCCTTGATCTCCTCCAGCACCCGTTTGGATTTTCCCGTATTGGCCCGGCCTATCCAGATCCGCAGCATGGTCATTCCTCCTGTTTCAGTATTTTCTTCAGTATACCAGATGAAGCGTCATTTGTCATTCGCTTTCCTCCTGATTTTTGACATATGGAGGAACCGCCTCTGTCCGGGTTTGCTTTTGAAACCTACAGTTGGATTTTTGAAAAAATACCTCTATTGAACCCAACCAAGGTTTTTGCTATCATACAACCAGCAAGTGAAAGGACGGTGCTTTTATGCCGGGTATGTTAAGCGAACGCATTGCCGCGCTGCGGAAAGAGCGGGGCCTTACCCAGGAACAGTTGGGTAAGATGGTAGGGGTATCCTCCCAGGCGGTGGGCAAGTGGGAGAAAGGCGGCGCGCCGGATGTGGAGCTGCTGCCTGTCCTGTCCAGGCAGCTGGGGGTTACCATCGACGCTCTTTTTGGCCTGGAAGGCGGGGAGCAGATCAATATAGAGGATACGGTGTACCGGTGGATGCTTACCGTCCCCCAGAACCGGCGGGTAGACCGGCTGTGCCGTCTGGTATGGTCGGCGGCAGGGGCGGTTATCAGCGGCAAGCCGGAGGATGTAATTGATATCAGCGGATATGAAAACTGCTGCGAAAGCGAGACGTTAGAGGATGGGGAGCCTACCCGCTGGCTGCGGCGGACACGGATCGCCAGGGAGGACGGGACGATTTTGGGCATCCGGGCCAACGATATGTCTTTCGCCGCCATTTTCCCGGAGCCGGAGACAGGCTGGGAACCCTTCATGGAAGAAAACGGTCTCTACCGCCGCCTTTTTGAGGTCCTGTCGAAGCCCCACTGTCTGGAGCTGCTGGAGTATCTGCACAGCAAACCGCCCGCCACGCGCCGCTATACGCCGGGAGCAATTGCCAAGCCTATGGGATTGGACGCAGCGGAAGTCAAGGCCCTGATGGACGATCTGACAGAACTGAACCTTTTGAGCAGGGCGGAGCTGGAAACCGAGGACGGTCTCATCAACTCCTACCTGCTGGACTGTGACGAGGCGCTGGTGCCCTTCCTCTATTTTGCCCGCTGGCTGACCACAGGCGGAAGCGGATTTCTGAACGCGCCCTACCGAAAAGCCTCTATGCTGCGGGGTGAAAAGTGGAAAGAGAAGGAGAACTGACATGAAGTACTATTTAAGGAGAAATTGGAGGAAACTCGCACTTGCCTGCTCTTTGGGGCTGACCTGCGAGGGCATCTACGTCATATTGCAACTCATCATGATGCGCTCCTTTGATGCGGCAATCAAGCTGAATTTCCAGGATTTCCTGCTCTGGACAGCGGCGGAGGTAGGCGGCTATGGCCTCTACCTTGCCCTGGCAGCGCTGCAGGGTGTCATGGAGGCTCGCGCTGTCCGGGCCATGAACAACGAAGTCCGTCACGATCTGTATCTGTCCCTGCTGGACAAAACCCATGCATCCTATCATAGCCAGGACACCGGCGAGTACATTTCCTGGCTGACTACCAACGTCAAACAAATTGAACATTTGGCTTGGGCACCCTTCCTTAGTTGCGTCCAGCAGATTGGGTTGATCGTTTGGTGCATCCTTGCCCTGATTTCCCTGCACTGGATCATGCTGACGGCGGGATTGGTTTCTGCCGCGGTCATGCTGATTGTTCCAAAGTTGTTTCAAAAGCGTATGGAGCATTTGGGAGAGGCCTGCGCCGCCGCTGAGGCCGAGGGTATCAGCAAGCTGAAGGATCTGCTGTCCGGCTTTGATGTGCTGCGTTCCTTCGGCCGTACCGACCGGTTTTTAAGCCAAGGCGATTCTGTGAGTGACCAGATGGAGACCCCCAACTGCCGCCGAAGCTGCACACAGTCCAGCATCTCCTGTCTGACCGGATTTTTCAGCGTTTCCTTGCAAATCTTTCAGCAGGTAGTGACGGTGATGTTGGCATTCCAAGGGAAGATTATTCTGGGTGCCATGGCGAGCGCCAGCAACTTAACCGCCGGAATTACCAACGGTCTGCGAACTATCGCCAACCACCGTATGTCTTTGGCGTCCGCCAAGCCTTATTTCAAAAACATCACTGTCCACGCCGACGATGTCCAGGCCGAAACAGTCACCGGGCTGGAACAGGTGCACAGCGCTATCACCGTAGAAAACCTCAGCTTCCAATACGGCGAAAAACCCATCCTGCAAGACCTGTCCCTCCAGTTCAAAAAGGGCGGCAAGTATGCCATCACCGGCCCCTCCGGCTGCGGGAAGTCCACGCTGCTGAAGCTGCTGCTGGGCTGGCTGCCGGACTACGGCGGGGCTATCCGCTTCGACGGCAAGGACGCGAAAGACTTCACCCCGGAACAGCTCCAGCAGCAGATGAGCTACATCGAGCAGAACGTGTTCCTGTTCAACTCCACCATCCGGGACAACATCACCCTGGGCGAGACCTTCACCGACGGGCAGATGGAAAAAGCCCTGCGGGACAGCGCCCTGGCGGGCGACCTGGCCTCCATGCCGGACGGTCTGGACACCGTCGTGGGCGAGGAGGGCGGCAGCCTCTCCGGCGGGCAGAAGCAGCGGGTAGCCATCGCCCGCGCCCTGATCCATGACCGCTCCATCCTCCTGGTGGACGAGGGCACCAGCGCCCTGGACCAGAAGAACGCGGACATCGTGGAAAAGAGCCTGCTGGCCAATCCCGAGCTGACACTGATCCTGGTCAGCCACCACCTCACCCCGGAGCGGAAGGGGCAGTTTACCCAGGTGTACGATCTGCATCCGGCAGTCATGCAGCCCCTTGCGGGCTAAAGTACCCGCAAGGGCAGGAAACAGATCACCAGATTTTGCCTGTCTCCATCCATATTTCTGGAAAATCATTTGAATTAGGTGCAGGGTCTTGAAAACCGGCGCGTGGCTGTGTATAATTGAAGCGGCTTTGCCAACACTGACCATGTGTCAAGAAAGGATGAGAAAGCAAGAATGAGAAAGAAACTTTTGACCCTGCTGCTGGCCTTTTCCCTGCTGCTGTCTATGTGCCCGGCGGCGCTGGCGGCGGAGGGCGGGGTCCGGGAAACCGACTTCTTCACCGATCAGATCCACGCCGATGTGAACTACTCTGACATGGAGTACAAGCACATCGACAGTGAGCCGATCCTGGCGGAGATGGACGAGATCCGGGAGCTCCTGGCCAACAGCGCCAACGAGAAGGCTGTTGAGGAGAGCTTCAACAAGTTCGCCGAGCAGTTCCTGGAGATCGTCACGATGTATACGCTTGTGAACATCAAGACCTATCAGGATGTGACCGACGAGGAGGCCGCAGCCGAGATGGAGTATGCCAACGAGCTGTACATGACCGTAGTGGACGCTTTGATCCTCTTGATCCAGGACATCCTGGAATCCCCTTGCGACAGCTTTTTGCGTGCGCAGCTGACGGAGGAGGACATCGCCTACTACACCGAGTACGAGGCTATGACCGAGGAAGAGCTTGCACGCTCCAACAAGGAGACTGCGCTTGAGAACGAGTACCTGTCCGCCGCGTATCTGACCTACACCGCCGAATACGAGGGCGAGGAATGGGACGACGCTTCTCTGGAACTGGCCCTGGCCGCCGGTGAGATGGATCAGGAAACCTATACCACTATCTCCCGCCAGATAGCCAAAAACGCCAACGCCGCCCTGGGCGACATCTATCTGCGCATGGTAGAGCTGCGCAAGGAGATCGCCGCGGATGCCGGCTATGACAACTACGCCGACTACGCCTACGCCGAGGTCTACCAGCGTGACTACACCCAGCAGGAGATCCGCTCCTTCCATCAGGCGGTGAAGGAGAACATCGTCCCCCTGTACGACGCACTGCTCACCCTGTATTACACCGAGTACGACAATCCGGTTTACGTGCAGGACTATACCGGGGACATTGCGCTGGATATGATTGAGCCCTATATCGGCCAGCTCTCCAGCGAGCTTACCGAGGCTTTTACCTATATGCGTGAGCATGGCCTCTATGATTCCGGTTTCAGCGACACCAAGGGCGACGCGGGCTTCACCACCCTTCTGGACAGCTATGGTGCCCCCTTCTATTTCAACTCCCCTTCCGGGGATCTCTATGATTTCTCCACCGCAGTCCATGAGTTTGGCCACTACAACAACTTCTACTGGCAGCCCTCCGGCTGGAACGACAGCAGCAAGTCCATTGATATCGCCGAGGTCCATTCCCAGGGTCTGGAACTGCTGTTCACCAACTTCTATGAGGACATCTTCGGTTCCGAGGAGGATGCCCAGGCGGTGCAGGACTACCTGCTGCTGAACCTGTGCAGCGCCCTGATCACCGGCTGCCTCTATGACGAGCTCCAGCAGTACGTTTACGCCACCGACGGCGTGACCCTGGATCAGATCAATCAGGAGTACTGCCGCCTGTGCAAGGAGTACGGCCAGATCGACGCGGATGACGAGCGCACAGAGATGTATGGCTGGTATTACGTGCCCCATACCTTCACCAGCCCCTGCTACTATATCAGCTACGCTGTCTCCGCCGCCGGAGCTTTCTCCTTCTGGCTGGAGGCCCAGGATGACTATTTCGCCGGTGTGGACAACTATCTGAAATTCACCGCTCTGGATGCTACCTATGGCTTCCAGGAGAGCTTCGCCGAGGTGGGCGTAGAGTCCCCCATCAGCGCTTCTTATGTGAATGATCTGGCCGACGCCCTGTGGGAAACACTGGATCTGGAAACCCGTCTCGCCGAGCTGGAGGAGATGATGGCAGGTCCCGTTGATCTGCTGGGCAGCGAGTGGTTCGCCCCTGCGGTGACCGCGCTGTATTCCGCCGGCGCCATTGAGCCCGACACGGACGGATATATCTACCCCTATAATCCTGCCATCTGGAACGACGCCATTGAACTCGTGGCACAGCTGACGGAAAACCGGCCTGATGTCGAGGACGGCAGCGCCGTCATCACCCGCGCCGAGTTTGCCCGTCTGCTGGCGCAGGAGCTGGAGCTGGAGGACAGCGACGCTTCTCCCTTCTCTGATACCAGCGACGGCTTTGTCGCCGCCCTGGCCGAGCTGGGTGTTATCTCCGGCTATGCCGACGGCACCTTCCGTCCTGATCAGCCTATCCTCCGCGCTGAAATGTGGTCGGTTGTCTACCGGCTGCTGATGAGCATGGTGGATCAGCTCATGGGCGGGATGGCCGCGTAACGATTTTCTGACGCAACGAGGCCCGGACACATTGGTGTCCGGGCCTCACTTTTTATTTGACGCGAATGTTCTATTCCTTCAGCCGCTTATATGGCTCTTGGCTCTTTTACCGCTTTTTCTCCATCACATAGTTCGTCAGGGAGATCCCGCGGCGCTCCACCTGCTGTTCTTTGATGACCTGATACCCCCGCTTCTCAAAGAAGGGTCTTGCCGTGATGGAAGCATGGGTCACGATGCTCCCCGGGACGGCCTGCTCTAACCGGTCGCAGATCGCCGTGGCGATCCCCTGGCCCTGATGATCCTTATGGACGTACAGCCGGTCGAGATATCCGGTCCTGTCAATGTCGCCAAAACCTACGATCACGCCCTGCTCTGCCGCGACGAGACTGTAGTGCTCCCGGAAGGACCTGTCCCATTTTTCCAGATCCGTCTTCCCGTCCGCCCAGGCGTCTAACTGCTCCTTTGTATAGTCCCGGACGTTGACCGTATGGACGGTCTGATAAAACAGCTCCGCCATCTCCCGGCAGTCGGAGGGCCGGTATTCCCTGACAATCATTTCTTCACCAAATCAACATGTTTCTTACTTCTCCGGTTCCTCTTTGCCCCGGTGCATGGCGGCGTACTGCCGGGGTGAGACGCCTTTGACGTCCTTGAAGGCCCGGGAGAAGTAGAACGGGTCCTCGAAGCCCACGGAGTTGGAAATCTCCTGGATGGAGCACCCGCTGTCTGTCAGCAGGGCGCAGGCCTTCTCGATGCGGTACTCCAGCAGGAAGCGCTTGGGCGAGATCTGGAAGCGCTTGACAAAGCGGCGGTAGAGGCTTGAATGACTGACAGAGGCATAGGCCGCCAGACCCTCCACGGTGATGGGCTCCTCATAGTGGTTGACGATGTACTCCGCCGCCATCTGAGCGCAATCCGGGGCGCCGCCTCCCTCCTGCCCCCGGCGCTGGGAAGTCCGCACCAGATAGGCCAGCAGGCTGTACAGCCGCGCCGTCATCTCCAGTCCCTCCCAGGCAGAGGTCCCATAGCTGTTGTAGACCGCCTCCATCAGACTGTGCAGCTCCTCGCCGCCCTGCATGACGGGCTTCTCCGGTGTGAAGTCCGTCTGCTCCATGCACTTCTCCGCGTCCAGGCCGCGAAAGCCCACCCACACGTACTCCCATGGGTCCAGCTCATCGGCGGCGTAGCGGATGCTGGCGCCCGGATAGACCAGGAAGACGTCGCCAACCTTCAGCTCATAGCGCCTGTCCCGGCACTCGTACACACCCTTTCCTCTGACGACATAATGCAGCAGAAAATGGTCACGCACCCCCGGTCCCCAGCCGCAGCCGGGAGCACATTGTTGACAGCCCGTATTCTGGACATAGAGCGATGCCGTACGGCGTTCCAGCTTCATGGAATGTTTGTAGATACTGCTTGTGTTTTCGTTCATTATGACATCCCCCCTCCTCTCAGATTGCCTGCCCGGGCTGACGGGCAGAGGGAGGCCGTAAGGGGCGCCTCCCATGTTTTCATTATACATGAAAGGAACCAAGTTTGTCCACAGTTCCGATCGTTTTTCCGCGCAAAATGAAGAAATTGGCGATTTAACCGAACACTTTCTTTTGAATTTGTGAAATGTGCCACAAGTCGGGGCCTTCTGATCAAAAAAAATCAGAATAATTCATATCTCTATCTTCCTTGACTTTTTTGCACTATCATGTTACTATGCTAAAGCGCAAAAGTGAGAAGGAACTGATTTCATCAGTGCTTCCAAAGGAAAGGGGGATGAGCCGTGGAGGTATTTCATGGAGAGGGCGCGGAGCTGCTGGTCAAGGCGATCCTGTCGCTTCAGACGGAGGCGGAGTGCCGGGCCTTTCTGGAGGATCTGATGACCGGTAAGGAGATCCAGGACTGTTCCCAGCGAATCCTGGTAGCAAAGCTGCTCAGAGAAAAGACGGTATACAGCCGCATCGCCCAGCACACCGGGGCCAGCACCGCCACTATCAGCCGCGTCAACCGCTGCTGCGCCTACGGTGCGGGCGGGTATCAGACGGTGTTGGACCGGATTGAGGGGAAATAGGCTGACACGACTCAAGGTTTTGACAAACCGTATCATAAAAGTTTCGTCCACCTTTTCAAAGGTGGCGGAGTCCAGGCGTTAGGCGGCCTTTGGCCGCCCCAGCTGTCGGGCCGCCCGCGGCGGCCCACTAGGGCAGAGCCCCTGGCCGCACTCCGCAGAGTGCGGAATCCCCCAAAAGCCGCGCCCAAAAAAATCTTCTCCATAGCACAATCCCAAACTGCGCGGCTTTCAAGCGCATTTGCCGCCTATGCGGCAAACAGCGCCCGGGAGTTTCCGTCAACCCTTGATTCGTACTATCAAAAAAGAACTTATTGTCGCGAAACTACGTTTCGCTTATGGCTGATTTCAGGAGGGTCACAATGGAGCAATCCCCGATCTGGCGCTCGGACGAGCGGGGCGGGCTGCGGCTGAGGGAGCTGTACCACCGCCACGGCTACCAGCCCTACCGCATGAGTAAGTTCGAGCCTTATGACTTATATGTAAGAAACAAGAGTTTTCTGGTCAGTGAAAATATTCTGACCTTTACCGATACCGACGGGCGGCTGATGGCGCTCAAGCCGGACGTCACCCTCTCCATCGTCAAGAACGCCCAGCCTCCGGCGGGCGGGCTGGATAAGGTGTACTACCACGAGAACGTCTACCGCACCACCTCCGCCGGACTGGGCTTCCGGGAGATCATGCAGACCGGGCTGGAGTGCATCGGCGAGCTGGATCTGGCGGCCATGGGCGAGGTGCTGGCACTGGCAGCGGAGAGTCTGCGGCTGCTGGGCGGCGGGGAGTATCTGCTGGACCTGGGGCATATGGGACTGGTATCCGGGCTGCTGGAGCAGGTCCGGGAGGAGAGCGTGAAGGAACAGCTCCTCATGGAGCTGAGCCGTAAGAACGCGCCTGCCCTGGACCGGCTGTGCGCCCAGGCGGGCGTGGAGCGGGAGCTGGCGGACCGGCTGTGCCGTCTGGCACAGCTGTATGGACCTCCCGCTCAGGTACTGCCACAGCTGGAGGAATTGGCTGTGGGCGGACGGGCAAAATCGGCCCTGGCTGAGCTGGAAGGGCTGTGCCGGATCATGGAGCGCCTGGGGCTGCTGGACGGCCTGCGGCTGGACTTCTCTATTGCCAACGACATGCGTTACTACAACGGCATCATCTTCCGGGGCTATCTGCCGGGACTGGCCAGCGGCGTGCTGGCGGGGGGACGGTACGACAATCTGCTGCGCCGCATGGGCAAGACCGGGCAGGCCATCGGCTTTGCGGTGTATCTCGATCAGCTGGAACGGCTGGACGAGGGCAGCGAGTACGATGTGGACACGCTGCTGCTCTACGGACCGGAGGCGGACCCCGCCGGTGTGGCGGCCAGGGCCGCGTCTCTCATCGCTCAAGGAAAGTCCGTCCGCATGGAGCGGGAAATTCCCCAGGGACTGCGTTGCCGGGAGATAGTCCGGTTTGAGGAAGGGGGCCGGGACTGATGGATATGATAAGTGTGGCGCTGCCCAAGGGGCGGCTGGGCGAGAAGGTCTACGCCCGGTTCAAGGCCGCCGGATACCCATGCCCCTCCATCGAGGAGGAGAACCGGAAGCTGATTTTCGAGAACCCCGAGGCCGGGGTCCGGTACTTCTGGGTGAAGCCATCGGACGTGGCCATCTACGTGGAGCGGGGCGCGGCGGACATCGGCGTGGCCGGGAAGGATATTTTATTGGAGTACGCCCCGGACGTCTACGAGCTGGCGGACCTGGGGCTGGGCAAATGCCGGATGTGCGTGGCCGGGAAGAAGGATTTCCGGGACCGGACGGACCGGGTATTGCGGGTAGCCACCAAGTTCCCCCGCATCGCCAGCGGGTACTACGCCTCCATGAGCCGGGATATTGACATCATCCATCTGAACGGCTCTATCGAGATCGCCCCCATTCTGGGGCTCAGCGATGTGATCGTGGACATCGTGGAGACGGGAAAGACACTGCTGGAGAACGATCTGGAGCCGAAAACCACCATCGTGCCCATCTCCGCCCGACTCATCGCCAACAAGGTCAGCTATAAATTCAAGCATGAACAGATCGTGGAGCTCTGCCGCCGGGTGGAAGAACTCGCCGAGAAAGGATAAATTGCCATGATAAAGATTTTGGACGCGGAGCAGGTCTCCCTCTCTGAGATCCTGAGCCGTACAGAGGATAAACGGGACATCTCCGGCATTGTAGCCGGGATCATTGATGATGTGCGGCAGAACGGCGACGCCGCCCTGCTGCGGTACACCAGGGAGTTCGATAAAGCGGAGCCGGACGCGCTGGAGGTCCCTCAGGAGCTGCTGGATAAGGCTCTGGCGGACATGGACCCGGAGCTGCGGGCCGTACTGGAGGAAGCGGCGGAGAATATCCGCGCCTTCCACCGGCGTCAGGTACAGCACGGGTTTGTCGTCAACGACAAGCCCGGCGTCGTGCTGGGGCAGAAGGTCACGCCTATTGAGAAGGTCGGCGTGTATATCCCCGGCGGCACTGCTCCCCTGCCCTCCACTGTGCTGATGGACTGCATTCCTGCCAAGATTGCCGGGTGCCCGGAGATCGTGATGGTCTCTCCTCCTACCTGTAATGGAGATATCCATCCCGCCATTCTGGCCGCCGCGCGGATCGCGGGCGTGGACCGGGTATTCCGCTGCGGCGGGGCGCAGGCGGTGGCGGCGCTGGCCTACGGGACGGAGAGCGTGCCAAAAGTGGATAAGGTCGTCGGCCCCGGCAACGCCTTTGTGGCAGAGGCCAAGCGGCAGGTTTTCGGGATCGTGGGCATTGATATGATCGCCGGTCCCAGCGACATTCTGGTCATCGCCGACGGAAAGAGTGATCCCCGCCATGCAGCCGCCGACCTTCTGAGCCAGGCGGAGCACACCGGCGGCTGCGCCGTTCTGGTCACCGATTCCTCCGCCCTGGCCCAGGCCGTGGTCCAGGAAATGGAGCAGCAGCTGGAAACATTGCCCACAAAGGCGACTGCCCAGGCGTCTTTGGAGAAAAACGGAAAGATCATCCTCACCAGGGACATCCCGGAAGCCGTCCGCATCGCCAACGCCCTGGCTCCGGAACACCTGGAGCTGTGCGTTGACAATCCCTTTGACTACCTCGGCCAAGTGAAAAACGCCGGGTCCATCTTCCTGGGCCGCAGCACGCCGGAGGCGCTGGGAGACTACTTCGCGGGCGCAAACCACACCCTGCCGACTTACGGCACCGCGCGGTTCTCCGGCCCGCTATCGGTGGAGGAATTTGTAAAAAAATCCCAGTTCATCTACTATTCCAGCGAAGCCATGGCAGAGGCCGCGCCCAAAGTCGCCGCTTTTGCCCGTCAGGAGAGCCTGGAAGCCCACGCCCGCAGCGCGCTGACGCGGAGCGCGGAGTAAGGCAGTCATACTTTTTCTTTGTGAACAAAGAAAAAGTATCAAAAAGAAAAACTTTTTGCGGCAAAGCTCCGCTTTGCCTGTCATCCTCTGGGGTTCTTTATTGCCGCAGGGCTATCGCCCTGCTGGGGGGCCCCTCTGAAAAGGAGAATTCTGATCATGAGCAAATTTATCAGTAAGCGCTTCGACACACTGGAAGCATATGTCCCCGGGGAGCAGCCCCAGGATATGCAGTACGTCAAGCTGAATACCAACGAGTCCCCCTTCCCCCCTGCTCCGGCGGTACTGGAAGCGGTGAACGCGGCGGAGATCAATCACCTGAACCTCTACCCCGACCCCGAGGGCAAGGTCCTGCGGGAAACCCTGGCCAAGCACTACGGGGTGAAACTGGAGAACGTCTTTCTCGCCAACGGCTCCGACGAGCTGCTGAACTTCTTCTTCATGACCTTCTGCGACGAGGAGAAGCCGGTGGCCTTTCCCGCCGTCAGCTACGGCTTCTATCCGGTTTACGCCAACCTCTACCGCCTGCCCTATGACGCGATCCCCTTGCGGGAGGACTTTCGTCTGGAGCCGGAGGACTACTGCGGCATTGGGAAAAATGTCGTCATCGCAAACCCCAACGCCCCCACCGGGCGGATCATCAGCGTGGACGAGATCGAGAAGATCGTCAAGAGCAACCCGAACCACGTGGTCATGATCGACGAGGCGTACATCGACTTCGGCGGCGAGAGCTGCCTGCCGCTGGTGGAGAAGTATGAGAACCTGCTGGTATGCCAGACGTTTTCAAAATTCCGCTCCCTGGCGGGCGGACGGCTGGGCTTCGCCATCGGCAGTCCGGCGCTGATCGAGGACCTGGACAAGATCAAGTACTCCACCAACTCCTACAACATCAACCGTCTGACCATGGCAGCAGCTGTCGCTACCATTGAGAATGACGAATATTATGTAAACAACAGCAGGATCATCCAGGCCAACCGCGCTTACACCGTGGAGGAACTGGGTAAGCTGGGCTTTGAGACCCTGCCCAGCAAGGCCAATTTCATCTTCACCCGCTGCAAGACCGTTGACGGCGGTACAATTTACCGGGAGCTGAAGGCCAAGGGCGTGCTGGTGCGGCACTGGGATAAGCCCGAGATCGCCGACTGGTGCCGGGTGACCATCGGGTCCCGGGAGCAGATGGACGTGCTTCTGGAGAAGGTCCGTGAAATTTTGAAGGAGGTGGGCTGATGCGCGTTGCTGAACTGAGCCGTACCACGGCGGAGACCGACATCCGCCTGCGTCTGGATCTGGATGGCACCGGATTGAGCCAGATCGCCACCGGATGCGGATTTTTAGACCATATGCTGACCCTGTTTGCCCGCCATGGGCGGTTCGACCTGTCCGTCCAGTGCAAGGGCGACACCTATGTGGACGACCACCACACAGTTGAGGACATCGGCATCTGCCTGGGGAACGCCTTTGCCCAGGCGCTGGGCGACAAGCGGGGCGTGGTGCGCTACGGCTCCATGCTCCTGCCCATGGACGAGGCGCTGATCCTCACCGCCGTGGACCTCTCCGGACGAGGGATGCTGTGCTACGACCTGCACATCCCCACCCAGAAGGTAGGCACCTTTGACACAGAGCTGGCGGAGGAGTTCTTCATCGCCCTGGCCCGCCGGGGAGATATGACCCTCCACATCCGGCAGCTGGCGGGAAACAACAGCCACCACATCATTGAGGGCGCTTTCAAGAGTCTGGCCCGTTCCCTGGCGGCGGCAGTTGCTATTGACTCCCGGTTTTCCCAGGAAATCCCCTCCACCAAGGGGGTGCTGTAATTGATTGCCATCATTGACTACGGCGTTGGAAACCTGTTTTCCTTGAAAAGCTCCTTCGCCGCCATCGGGGCAGAGACGGTGGTCACCGGAGACCCGGCAGTCATCCGGGATGCGGACAAGCTGATCCTCCCCGGCGTGGGGGCCTTTGGCGATGCGGCGGAGCTGCTGCGCCAGGACGGCCTGGATAAATTGGTCTGTGAGGAGACGGGAAGCGGGAAACCGCTTTTAGGTATCTGCCTGGGAATGCAGCTGCTGTTTGACTACAGCCTGGAGTACGGACGGCATGAGGGACTGGGGCTGATTCCCGGCTCCGTGCGGCCTATTGCGGACTATATCCCGGTGGGCTATAAGATTCCACATATCGGCTGGAACGCCCTCCATTTCCCTGCCGGAAAGCCAGTCAGCCCGCTGTTCCGGCACATTCACGAGGGGGACTGCGTGTACTTCGTCCACTCCTTTTGCGGCGCGGAATGTGGGGAAAGCGTCATTGCCTCGGCAGAGTACGGAGCCGAACTGACAGCGGCGGTAGCAAAGGACAATGTCTACGGCGTACAGTTCCATCCGGAAAAAAGCGGGAACGTGGGGCTAAACATCCTGCGGGCGTTCTGCGAACTGTAAGGAGGGAAAGCTATGTTGATTTTTCCCGCGATTGACTTAAAGGACGGCAAGGTGGTCCGGCTCTACAAGGGCGACTTTGCCACCGTCCATCAGGTGGCGGACAGTCCGGTAGAGACTGCCAAAACCTTCTACGCCGCCGGAGCACGGTATCTCCACATGGTAGATCTGGACGGAGCCAAAGACGGCGCAAGAAAAAACGCCGCCATCGTACAGGCGGTGGCGGACGTTGGATTGAAGATTGAGTTGGGCGGCGGCATCCGGTCCATGGCGGATCTGGAGGCGGTGTTCGCACTGGGCGTCTGGCGGGCAGTTATCGGGTCCGCCGCCGTTTCTGACCCGGAGTTTGTCCAGGAAGCAGTACAAAAATATGGCCCCGAGCGCATCGCCGTTGGCATCGACACAAAGGATGGCTTGGTCCGCACTGCCGGATGGGTGGAAAACGCCGGATTGGACTATTTGGAGTTCGCAAAGCAAATGGAATCAATTGGAGTAAAGTATATTATCTTTACAGATATTGACACCGACGGAACCCTCTCCGGCCCTTCTTTTGATCGGCTGGAAACACTGCAAAAGGCAGTTTCCTGCTCCATCACCGCCTCCGGCGGGGTATCCTCCAACGAGGATCTGCTTAAGCTCAGGGACCGTGGCCTCTACGCCGCCATCGTAGGCAAAGCGTGGTACGCCGGGGCCGTTGATCTTGCCCAGGCCGTCCAGGAAGGAGGTCCGCAGTGATTACGAAACGCATTATCCCCTGCCTGGACGTAAAGGACGGACGGGTGGTCAAAGGCGTCAATTTTCTGGGGCTGGCGGACGTCAGCTCCCCGGTGAAGCTGGCGAAGTTCTACTCCGACTGCGGCGCGGACGAGCTGGTGTTTTACGACATCACCGCATCCGCCGAAGGCCGGGCATTGTTCACGGACATCCTGACGGAGGTGGCCTCCACCATCTTCATCCCCCTGACCGTGGGCGGCGGCATCAACACGGTGGACGACTTCGACCGTGTACTGAAATGCGGGGCGGACAAGGTCAGCGTCAACTCCGGGGCCCTCCGGGACCCCTCCCTGATCCCGGCGGCGGCGAAGAAGTACGGCGACCAGTGCGTGGTGCTGTCCGTGGACGCCAAGCGGGTGGACGGCCAGTTCCGTGTATTCGCCAAGGGTGGCCGTGAGGACACCGGCCTGGACGCCATCGAGTGGATCAAGTCCGGCGTGACCAATGGAGCTGGAGAAATCGTTCTCAACAGCATCGACACCGACGGCGTGAAAAACGGGTTCGATCTGGAAATGCTGCAAGCCATCTGCGACATGGTAGACGTGCCGGTGATTGCCTCCGGCGGGGCCGGGTGCGCGGATCACTTCAAGACGCTGTTCCATGCCCTGCCCAAAGTGGATGCGGGGCTGGCGGCCTCGATCTTCCATTTTGGCGAGGTAGCCATCCCGGATCTGAAGCGGGAACTGGCTGATGACGGCATTATTATGAGATTGTAAGGAGAAGCAGTATGCTCAACATCGACGAACTGAAATTCAACGGCCACGGCCTGATCCCCGCCATTGTGGTGGACGCGCAGAGCAAAAAGGTGCTGACTCTGGCCTACATGAACCGGGAGAGCCTGGAGATCTCCATACAGGAGGGCCGGACCTGCTTCTGGTCCCGGTCCCGGCAGGAGCTGTGGCGCAAGGGCGAGACCAGCGGCAACATTCAGCACATCGTAGACATCACCGCCGACTGTGACCGGGACGCTCTGATGGTCACGGTGAACAAGGAGGGGCCCGCCTGCCATCTGGGGACGGATTCCTGCTTCAACGACAAGGTTTTTGTAAACGACGGTCAGCCCGCCCCCTTCTCGGTGGAGGGGCTGTATGCACTGCTGCAAGGCCGGAAGGAGACGCTGCCGGAGGGGTCCTACACCACCTACCTCTTCCAGAAGGGCCTGGACAAGATCCTGAAAAAGGTTGGCGAGGAGTCCACCGAGGTCATCATCGCGGGCAAGGCCGAGGACAAGCCGGAGACCATCTATGAGATCGCCGACTTGATGTACCATGTGATGGTGCTGATGGTGGAAATGGGCATCTCCGTGGATGATGTCATGAAAGAGCTGGCTTCCCGGCATGTGATCGACCACAAGGTCAAGCAGGAGCGGGCCACCGGCGTATAAAGGACGCAAAATAAGCAGCGAGGCAGGCTTCCCTTTCGAAAGCCTGCCTCGCTATTTTATTGAACTAATGTAATTCTCGCTGTCAGTCGCGGATCACAGCTTGGAATAGCCGTACTTGTCCACTACCGCGTCTACCTCCTGCCCCTGCTGGCAAAGCGGGCACTTATCGGAGGCGTAGCTGGCGTAATCCGGCAGATCGGCGGTGTTGAACAGGGAGATGACCGGCACGCCGTCCACTTCACTCAGGTGGCTGTAGATGGAGGCCACACCAGCCACATTGCCGCCGTAGTAGCTCACGCAGCGCATTCCCTTCTCCACCGTACCGCCGGTGGTGATAGAGGCCAAGAGGATCAGGATGTTCTTCCCCTCCAGCATGAACCGGGCGTTGTCACGGAAGATGAGCTTCCCGTCAGAGCTGACATTTTCCCGGAGGAGGTAGATCTCCTTGCCCGCGTTGACAGAGCTGAATCCCGACTGAGCCAACTGGCGGGCCAGGCAGGTGCCGATCACGCGGGTGCCATCCATGCACAGGATGGTGTCCACCATCATGGAGGACTTGATCCGTTGGGCCAGCTGCTGCGCCACGGCATCCGCCTCCTGAAGGCAGGATTGCTGCCGGGTGACGTCGATAAAGTAATTGATATGGCTGTTCCGGGTGGCAAAGTGGCCCTTGGCTACGCGCAGCGTTACATCGCCTACGCAAACGGGGATGTTGAAGAACTTAGGTTCCATTCTCTTACCTCCTTTTCTTACCGGACAATGGGAAAGTCCCTTTTGGAATGTTTACTATACCATACTTTTCCTCTGTTGTCCAGTCATTTTTGTAAATTTGTACAAATCAATTTCAGATTCTCGCCATATTTATAGGTAAGAAGGACGACAGGCCCCTTTCTTTCCCGAACCGATGTCCTCATTGCAGCAGCGCCTTCATAATGGCATAATAGCCCTCGCAGGCTTTTTCCAGCTGTGCGATCTCTACGTACTCGTCGTCCGTATGGGCCAGAGACTCCCGGGAGGGACCAAAGCCGATGGTGGGGATCCCGGCCTCTCCGGCGTAGTGGCTGCCGTTGGTGCAGAAGCTGTACTGTGTCACCTCAGGCTCCTGACCGATATTCCGCAGCTCCGACAGGACGGCCTGGACAAAGGGTTCCTCCTCCCCATACAGCCAGCCGGGGAAAAAACGCTCCCCGTGGATCGTCTCGCCGGTGTAGCAGAGGGCATCCCCCTCGGCAAAAGAGGCATTAGCCCGAAGGACAACGCCCTCCGCTGTCAGGGATTCCAGAACGGCCCGGATAGGCTCCAGAACGCTCTCCCTGGTCTCCCCCACCAGCAGGCGGCGGTCATAGGTAGCCCGGCAGTAGAAGGGCACCACGGAGGCCCCGGGATAGGGGGCCGACTGGATATCCGTCAGCTCCAGGATGCCCTTTCCCAGCACCGGATGCTCCGGGACCTCCAGATGCCGAAGCGCCTCCACAACTTTGCACATGCCGTACACCGCGTTGACGCCCTTCTCCGGATTGGCGGAGTGGGCCGGTTTGCCGAAGGTCTCTACCACGATCTCCGCTCTCCCCCGCTGGCCCACCTTGACGTTGCACTGCGACGCCTCGCCGATGACCACATAGTCCGGTTTGACGATCTCGCTGACGCTCCGGGCGGCCACGCCCTCGAAGCACTCCTCATGGACCACCCCGGCCACCCAGATCTCCCCGGCAAAGTCCCGGTCCTCCGCGAAAAATCCTGCGGCGGCGGTAAAGGCGGCCACTGCGCCCTTCATGTCGCTGGTCCCCCGGCCATAGAGCTTCCCGTCCGACTCCTCCGGCGCGAAGGGGGCGTGGGTCCAGGCGGCGGGGTTCGCCACTGGGACGGTGTCCAGATGTCCGTCGAACAGGAGCCTCTTACCGGGCCTGCCGCCCTTGATCTGCCCCATGACATTGCCGTACCGGTCTGTCTCTACGCGGTCAAAACCGTGGGCGGACAGGTACTGCTTCAGTTCGCTGGCCGCGTCCTGCTCCTGGCCGGAATAGCTCTGCCGGGAGACAAGGGCTTTTGCCAGCGACAGCATCTCTTCTTTTCTTTCCTGCGTCAGCATCACAGGAGTCCCTCCTTATATTAAAAGTTTCGTCCACCTTTTCAAAGGTGGCAGAGTCCAGGCGTTAGGCGGCCAATGGCCGCCCCAGCTGTCGGGCCGCCTGCGGCGGCCCACTAGGACAGCGTCCCTGGCCGCACTCCGCAGAGTGCGGAATCCCCTGAAAGCCGCGCCCCAAAAAATCTTCTCCATTGCACAATCCCAAACCGCGCGGCTTTCAAGCGCATTTGCCGCCCTGCGGCAAACAGCGCCCGGGAGTTCCCGTAGACCCTTGATTCACCTAATAAATGTATAAGCCATACCGTAGTCAGTATACCACAGCCGCGCTGGTTTGCCAATGCTGTTTTATACGAAATATCCAAAATTTTTTTACGTTTCGATGCTTCCATTGGTAAAAAGTTCTTTACACCGCTGGAAAAGTGTGGTATGCTGACTATATATTGGGAAAGGAGGTATGTCCCCAGCAAAGGAAACCATATTACATTAATAAAAGAAAGGGAGAAATCATATGCAAGTCAATATTGTCGTCACAGCGATTGTTGTGATTTACCTGTTGATCATGCTCTTTATCGGCTGGTACTCCTCCACGAAGATCACCTCCAATACGGACTTCATGGTGGCCGGACGCCGCCTGGGGCCCCTGCTGATGGCCGGTACCCTGGCCGCTACCGAGATCGGCGGCGGCAGTTCCCTGGGCGTGGTGCAGCAGGGCATGGAGAGCCACGGCATCTCCGCCGCCTGGTACATCATCACCATGGGCTTCGCCTTTGTGATCCTGACGTTCCTGGCCCCCAAGTTCCGGGCCGCCACCGTCAAGACCGTTCCGGAGTATTTCCGCCGCCGCTACGGCAAGAGCGCGGGCCTCATCACCGCCATCATTATGCTCCTGCCCCTCATCGGCGCAACGGCCAGCCAGTTCATCGCCTCCTCGGTAATCCTTTCCACTATGCTGGGCATCAGCTATAAGAGCGCCGTGATCATCGTGGCGGTGGTGGTGACCATCTACTCCATCATGGGCGGACTGTGGTCCGTGACCCTTACCGACTTTGTCCAGGTGTTCCTGATCGTCATCGGTATGATCATCGCCGTCCCCTTCGCCATGAATATGGCCGGCGGCTGGAGCAACGTGGTCGCCAATGTGCCCGCCGAGACCTTCGACATGTTCAAAGGCTACAGCCCCACGGCGGTGATCTCCCTGACCATCATGTACGTGGCCACCTTCACCGTGGGCCAGGAGGCCGTTTCCCGCTACTATGCCGCCCGTGACGGCAAGGCCGCACGGCAGGGCTCCATCCTGGCGGCCCTGGTGAACTTCATTTACGCATTCATCCCCGCCGTTCTGGGCATTATCACCCTGGCGCTGATCAACATGGGCGTGTTCAGCTCTGCCGAGTTCGCCGACGTAGGCGCGCGGTACGCGCTGCCGGTGCTGGCCATCAAGGTCATGCCCACCGTCATCTGCGGCCTGCTCTTCGCGGGCATCATCTCCGCCACCATGTCCTCCTCGGACTCCGATCTGCTGGGCGCGGGCTCCATCTTTGCCAACGACATCTACCACACCCTCATCAAGCCCAACGCCTCCAGCCAGGAGGTCATGCGGGTGACCCAGATCACCATGGCGATCTGCGGCGCGGCGGCTATGCTGGTGGCGCTGTTCAATACGGGCAGCATCGTCTCCCTGCTGATGTTCTGCTTCACACTCCGCGCCGCCGGAGCTTTCTTCCCCTACGTGCTGGGCCACTACTGGAAGGGCGCTTCCACGGCCGGCACCATCGCCGCGCTGATCTCCGGCACGGTGGTCGTGGTGTACGTGGACAACATCTGCCACGGTCAGGTGTTCGGCATGACGATCAGCCAGCCCATCGTTCCCGGACTGGTGGTAGCGCTGGTGTTCTTCCTGGCGTTCTCCAAGATCTTCCCGCCGAAAAATCCTACTACGGAACTGGCCCCCGAGGAAGACTGATTTTAACTTAGAAAAAGGGAGGCGGCCCGTTGGGGCCGTCTCCCTGTGCGTATCGACATTATGATCGTCAGAGGTTGCCGCTATGTTTGATTATCTGATTAAAAATGTGAAAATCCTGGATGGCTCCGGAAGTCCCGCCTTTTCCGGCAGCGTAGCCCTCAAGGGCGGCAGGATCGCCGCCGTGGGCCGCGTGCCGGAGGCGGAGAGCACCCATGTCATCGACGGCAAAGGCCGGACGTTGACGCCGGGATTCATTGACATCCACCGCCATGCCGACGCAGCCATCCTCCGCCCCGGCTTCGGCATGGCAGAGCTGGCCCAAGGCCTGACCACCATCATCAGCGGCAACTGCGGCCTGTCCCTTGTTCCGGTGTCAGGCCCCCACAAAGCCGAAGTGCTGGACTACCTGGCCCCCATTACCGGCAGAGCAGGGGAGGATTTTCCTTCCCTGTCGGACTACCGAGCGCAGCTCAACCGGACGGGCATGGCGCTGAACGCCGGGATGCTGGCAGGCATGGGAACGCTGCGGGCCTGTGCCGCAGGCTTCCGTGAGGGCGAGCTGACAGAGGTTGAATACCGGAAGCTCCATGCCTTGCTGGAGCGTGCGCTGGCCGACGGCGCAGTGGGCGTTTCCCTTGGACTGGGCTACGCCCCGGAGTGCTTCTACACCACTCCACAGCTCATCCGTGCGCTGGAGCCCCTGCGGCGCAGCGGGCAGGTCATCACCGTCCATATGCGTCAGGAAGGTGACGGCGTGGTGGATTCTCTGCGGGAAATGCTGGATGTGGCCAGGGCGCTGGAAACACCGGTGGAGATCAGCCACATGAAGGCCATTGGCCGCCGGAACTGGCGCAAAACAGTTCCGGCGATGCTTCGTCTGATTGCGGAAGCGCGGGAAGATGGCTTGGACGTGATGTGTGACGTCTACCCCTACCCCGCCGGGTCCACCCAACTGATTCACGTCCTGCCGCCGGAGTTTCAGGCTGGCGGTGTGGAAGCGCTCACAGCCGCTCTCCAGAACCCGGAGGACCGCCGGACAATGCGCCGAAGAATGGAGACAGATTCAGACTTTGAGAACATTGCGGCATTGGTTGGATTTGAAAACATCCGGGCAGCGTCATTCCATCTGCCGGAGAACGCCGCCTTTGAGGGCTGTTCTATCGCTGAAATTGCGGCAGCGCAGGGAAAAGATCCCTATGACGCGCTTTTTGATCTGCTGGCTGCGGAGCACTGCACGGTGTCCATGATCGACTTCATCGCGGACGAGACGGACATCGAGGACATCCTCCGCGCTCCCTTCTCCGGCGTGATCTCCGACGCCACCTACCCCGCCGGGCTGGCCCATCCCAGGGTATATGGGGCATTCCCCCGGCTACTGGAGGTCTATGTGAAGGAGCGGGGCATCCTGACACTGCCGGAGGCGGTATATAAGCTCACCCGCCAGCCTGCTGAGCGGTTCCACCTGACGGGGAAGGGCCGCATCGATGCGGGGGCGGATGGAGATCTGTGTCTATTCGATCCGGCGCGAATTCACGAAGTCGGCACTTGGCAGGCCCCGGATCAGCTGGCCCAGGGAATGGACTGGGTGTTTGTAAACGGCATCCCCGCCATTGCGGACGGGGTGTTCACCGGCAGTGCCAGCGGAAGATTCATATGACCGGGCCCAGTCCGTCTGCAATGCGGTCGATCTTATTTTGCAGTCGCTCCAGGGTCTTTTGCAGGATCTCTCTGTCCAGATCCAAATCGCTGGCGGACAGCTCCGCCAGCGCCAGCATCTGATCCAGCGCGGCTTCGATCTCGCCCAAAGCGGCGTCGATATCCTGGGGCACCGGCTGCTTCTCGTTGTTTTCCATAGGAATAATACCTCTCCTCTGCGGTTGGGAAATCATATATTACGCTGTGCTTATGGGCAGTATATCACGCATAAATGTAGGAATCAATAACAGATTCATGGCTAATTTTTGCAGTACAGCCGGAAATAAACAATAGACGCAATGCAGGGCGAACCGTGCTCGCCCTGCATTGCGTCATTTTTATTCGGGCTGGGAGAGATGCTCCAGTACCGATGCCAGAATCGTCAGGGCCAATCGGGTCTGATAATCCTGCGTGTTCAGCAGCGCCGTCTCCTCCCCGTTGGATAGGAACCCGCATTCCACCAGAATGGCGGGGAGCTCCGCTTTTTTCAGCAGGTACACGCCACTGCCCGCCGCCTTTACTTCCTTGGCACGGTCATTGATCGTTTCATTCAGCGCTGCCTGGACCGCTTCCGCCAGCTCCTGACTTCCCGCAGACTCGCTGTAAAACACCTGTGCGCCATGGACGCTGGGCACTTGGGGCAAGCTGTTTTGATGGAGGCTCACCAGTACGCCGCCGGAGATATCGTTGACCTGGGCCACCCGGTTTTGCAGGTCGGAGTTCTTCCGCTGCCGGATGGCGGCGGAAGGATCGCTCTCGGTGGAAACGTCCTCCCGCCGGGTCATATCCGTCTCGATCCCCAGCAGGCGGGCGATTTCCTCCATCTGCAGGCCGATTGCCAGATTGATCTGGGACTCCGCCGTTCCGTCTGCCGCCACCGCGCCGGGATCAAAGCCTCCATGGCCCGGGTCGATTACCAGGATGAATGGCTCCCCCTGCTCCAGCTCCAGGTTCTTTGACGCATTGACGGCGCTTCCCTGCCACAGGATCGCGGCAAAAACCAGAAATAATCCCAAAATCGTCGCCACATACAGCGCCGTCCATTTTTTGAATGTGATAAACAAAGGATCACCCCCTTCCTACCATATTCCGGCGGGGGGAAAACTATGCCGCAAGCGCACCTCTTTCTTCCTTTGGCATAGGATGGTCTGAGGGCGCCCCTGCGTCCCGACTACACCTGAAGGAGGAATCTTCCCTTGGAGAATCCCAATCCAAATCCCGGCACCTGCGGCGTCATGGAAGGCAGCCTGCCCGGCAAATGCGCCAATATGGTGTTCCCCTATATTTCCATGCAGAACGACAATCCCGAGCGCTATGACCAGAATCAGGCCCTGGCCGCCGGTACATTGTTCCCTGGACTGAACCTGCCCTTCTTCCGGGCGGTAAAGAGCAAAATGAACTGCCCCAACAATGCCCTGTGTGAGTTGATGGCCCTGGGCTTTACCATAACGGAGCTGGGACTGTACCTAGATACTCACCAGAATGACAAGGAGGCCCTGGCGCTCTACGTTGATTATGTAAACCTCGCCAAAGAGGGCCGCAAGCGCTACGAGGCCGCCTATGGCCCCCTGCAGCAGACCTCCGTCACCGCAGCCGGGTACACCTGGCTGAACGATCCCTGGCCCTGGGAACTGTCGGAAGGAGGTAAGCAGTAATGTTTGTATATGAGAAGCGTCTGGAGTACCCGGTCAAGATCAAAAACACCAATCCCAAGCTGGCCTCGTTGATTATCAGTCAGTATGGAGGACCAAACATCAATAAGCTATTATAAAGTAGCCTCCGCAGGAAAGTCCTGTGGAGGCTACTTTTTCGTATCATTGCTCTGCCCTGCCGTTTATTTAGTCCAGCTTTCCCAGATTATCCAGCACGGTGAGGACCCGGCACATATCATCCGAGATATTGAGCACATTGTCATCCAGCCTGCTGGGGTCCGGGTCGCTGTGTCCCTTCAGCGCACCCTTCTCCATCAGCTTACGGATGGTTTCCCGATAACTCTCCGGCACGTCATTCAGTGTCTTGTAATACGCCATATCGTTGTCCTCCGTCTCCTCGTCAAACTGCGGCCTTACGGCCCCTACAATGTACTTCATCGGCCTGTTCTTCCGGCAGACCATACCGCCGTTGCTCTGGCTCCCGGACTCGCTGGTGTTTCCCTCAATGGCCTGCACGCCGTAGTCCGGAAGCGGGAACTCCACGATTCCACAGTGGTCTGTAGCAGCACCGCCGGGAAAATCGTAGATCACCACGTCCCTCGGCAGAAAGTCCCGCGTCACCCAGCACCCGGCCTTCTGCGCGGCCCGCATCAGCTCGCCGCAGGAGCCTGTCTTCAGGGGCAGCTTCGCGCCTACCTGATCGAAACACCACTGGACGAACGACATACACCAGGGCTGGCCGTCCAGCCCCATCCACTTGCCGTACTTGGTCCGGTTGCTCCCGGCGGGGCTCTCGGTATTCCCCAGCTCGCCTCTGGCGACTGCAAGAGGATCTTTACTGCTTACCATCACGTTCCCCCACGATCTTCTCTCCCGCCGAGTCCACCGCGTCTTTCCCAATTTTCAGCAGCTTCACCAGCCAGCCCGGCATTGGCGCACCCAACGATACGCCATTCTCTGCGATACTGCCCAGCTCTGTGATGATGTACCAAACCAGCACCATTGGGCACACGATGCCGCCAAAGGCAAACGGAAGCTGAACCCCCGGCAGATTCTCCAGTGCGGCCTCCAGAAGCAGATCTACTCCGGCAGCTACCAGAACCACCACGATCATTCCGCACTTGTGCCAGATGCCCTCCCGAGCCCTGGCGCTGTTCCACTCTCCAGCCTTTGCTGCGGCCATGGACCCTGTGAGGTAGTCCGCCGCCATGCACACGATCCACCCCACCACAAGCCATCCCATCCAGCCCCACAGGGCTGTCAGAGCGCCGGTGATTGCGGCGATTGCCGCCTTGAATCTGTTTACGTGTTCCATGATGCACTCCTTTTCGACGTATTTATTCTTCCTAATAGAAATATTCTCGTTGTTTTCTGCCTCTGTGAGGCTGTCGGAGGATCAGTTGCTTTTTGTTGGCGCAGAGGATGAACACTGTCCTTTCATCTCCTTTGATGTTGTGGATTAGACGGCTGGGCCAGCAATAAATGTACCAGCAGTTGGCGGTATAAATGCTGAATTTGTTAAATCATACAGTCCGACAACACCGCTTGGATTGATGCACGGGATCAGTTCAAAATTAAACGTCGCGGATGTATCGCCAGCTCTAACGCTTTTTACATAATATATTCTTACGATCAAAGAGCTAGAGGCGGTTTTGTTGGGGAATGTCATATTTGCACCGTTGTTATTAGCCGCAAGAGTAGTGGTGTTTCCGTTTAATGTAAACGATTTACCGGAACAATCGATTTTTATTTTGCCAGTAGACATTGCCCCGACTGTGTAGGTATTTGCTGAGCCGGATGAATGAAGTAACTTGATATTAGAGGATTGTGCGTAAAGATTAAATACGCTGTTGCAATTGAACAAGTATTTTGCCGTAGAACTGGATTTCCACTCCGGAGCAGATATCTCCATAGTAAGAGTAGAATTGAGAAGCGCTTTTCCTGTATTGATATACGAACTTGTATTTGCGTTTTGAATGTACTCAACTTCCGTATACCCGGCAGGCAGTCTGCTGGCCTTGACCTCCTCGAACACCGCCGTCAGTGTCCGGTCCCCCGTTACGGTGAAGGTATACGCCGCGTCCGCGCTGACCGTTACCCCATTTTCCTGCCAGCCAGTGAACTGGTAGCCATCCCCCGGCGCGGCGGTGATCGTGACGGTATCGCCCGCCTGGTAGGTACCGGCCCCGGACACCGTTCCGCTCCCGGCGGGGTCGATGGAGGCGGTGATGGTATAGGTTGGGACAGGCGGCTCCGACACGTCGAAAACGACCGCTTCCCCCAGATACGCCTTCTTGATTTTCACCCCGCCGAGGTAGGCGGCGGAAATACTCTGATCCCCTAATTTCAGCATGGCCTACTCCTTGATCAGATACAGCGTTGTGGCGTTTTTCGAGGCCAGCGCGTCGTATTGCGATTGGGTCATGGATTGGATGTCCTTCACAGCGGAGGCCGGGATCGCGCCGACCATCGGCGCGGTGTAGTCATCGTTTCCGGGGACTACTTTCCCGCTGCGCCCGTTGAAGGTGGTTACACCAGCGGTGCCGCCGCCTGTGCTGGGGTCATCGGAGTTGAAGCGGACGATGTTGTCTGTACCATTGTCCTCGATGGAGCCAGTGGTAAACAGATTGTCGGTTACCATGCAACCGCTCCAATGCTCCCCAATTTTGATAGGGGTCTGTGAACCGTAGATGCGATTGCTATTGACAATGGCATTTTTGCAATTATTATTTCCACCAGAAGAATTGGCTTCTTCCAGGAGGATTCCGCATTTCCCATTGGCTACATAATTCCCCACCACCACCGGAAATTGATCTTCCGCAGCGTTACTCCCTAACTTTCTAAGCCGGATTGCGTATTCTTTTTCCGTGCTGCCCGCATTAACCGCATTTCCTGTAACTTCCACATTGCCAGACACTGAAATTGTCCCATTCTCCACCGTATTGCCAGATACAGATGCGCACCACTTTACGTTGTTGGTGTTTAAAGTCACGGCATCTACCCGTGCATCACAATCAAAGAATTGGTTTCCCACCAAATTCCCGCCAACGTACAGATCAGCGTCACAATTATGGAAGAAATTGTTTGTAACGGTACCAGGGGCCTGTAAAAATAGATAGCACTTCGAAATACAACGTATCGCATTTCCGCTAATGGTATACAATCCTCCACCGCCACTTGGTCCACCAACTCGGACAAGGATACTTCTGGATGCAAGCACTTCGTTCGTAATGATCGTATTATTAGAGATCACAATGTTTGTATTTGGAGTATTCGTACTGTTGTAGCAGTATATTTGCGTACTTTCTACAGACGCATCATTCAGCAAAAACCGATTTCCAATGCACAAAAACTCTCCAGGAATATCAGATTGTGTCTGATAAAAGTAAACATTGGAATTTTCGAAGGAACAATTTTTTACAGAAAGATATGTATTATACGCAGACACGCTGCTTTTTTTGAAGACAATGCCAGAAATGTAAAACTCAACAGGCGACTGACTGTTATTAGTAGTTATACGGCCGCCGCTAAGAATAGTGCTGCCCGGTTCCCCTGTAATCGAGAGATTTTCAATCTTCCCTGCAATACTTACATCCGCTGACAACTGATAGTTTCCCGAAAGCAGTACGATTTCCCCGCCGCCTTCCGGAAGCGTATTGATTGCCTGCTGAATCTCCACCTGATCATCCACACCATCGCACAGATAGTCACAGTCCGCCTCTGTCCATCCAGCAGTAGACGTTCCCACAACAAAGCGGCATGTCCGCTTCCCGCTCACCGTCCCAAAGGCCTCATTGACCTCGTTCACGCCCCTCTGGGCGCGGTTCACCGCCGCCATGAGATAGTTATACCCGTGCTGCTCCGTCAGGCCCACAGCGGTCCCGTCAGGGGCTACGGTCTGGCCTATATTCCAGTCCTCCGGCAGATCCGCCGGAAGCGGCGTCTTGATAGGTTTCTCCGCCATGTCACGTTCCCTCCTTTACCGTGAAGCTGTGCCGCAGCATCATCGTCTCCTCCAGCACCGGGATCACCACCGCACTGGAGGACAGCACGTTTCCATCCTTGTCCAGCAGCTCCGAAAGGGTGACCTCCTCCGTCTGGCTCCGCCGAATGGTGTAAGATACGCTGCCCACATCCCCGGAAGTAGAGCGGGCCAGCGCGGTGATGACGATCTCCCCGTTGACGCGGACCGACGCCACGTCGGAGGCCACAAAGGCGGCGGTCTGGTTCAAAAGCGCCGGGGTAACGCTGGGCATAGTTTCCAATTTCAAAACCTCCTGTTCCTCGAAGGTGGCGAAGGGCTTCTCCCCCAGCCGCCACGAACCAAGGATGTAGTTGTAGAGCATCTGCCCCCGGCTGATCCGCTCCGACAGGAGCAGCGTGCTGTCCAGCCTGGGCCGGGCGATATAGACGATGTGGCAGGGCTTGATGATGTTCAGCAGGGCGTACACCTCGGTGAAATACGCCTGCTTATCCGCCGGGGCCTCGATATACAGGGTGTAGTTGGGATAGTCCACCTCCACCTCGTAGTTGCCGGGGCCAAAGAGCAGATCCAGCTTCTCCCGCAGGAAGATCAGGGTAAACGGCGGGCGCAGGGAGAGCCGGTTCTGCACCCGCAGGCGGCGGAACTCCAGCGTCTCGTCCGGCGTGGGCAGGATGCGGAGGATGACCTCCCACTGGGCCGTGGTGCCCTCGTCCATGGTCTGGACAAAGAGATTCTTGTGGATCTGGTCCATGGCCTCCGCCATGGCGTCCAGCTCCGCCTTCTCCGTCTGGCACAGGGCCTGGAAGTCCAGGATGCGCCGGAACCATGGCGGGTAATATTTGCAGATCTGCGTCTCAGGCATGGACCGTTACCTCCCCCAGGACCGGCACCTGCTGGAGCAGGCCGTCCTCCGTGAGCTGGAGATCCGCCGCCGAGCCGTTGATGGTCAGCCCGGTGACGTTGACGACGCCCTGCACCGACAGGATCGCCGCCGTCACCCGGGCGGCGTATACCCAGGAGGAATAGTGGGTCAGGCCGGATTCCTCCGGTTTGTCCCACTCCTGGCGGATGTCCAGGAGGTAGTCGTCTATGGCCTGCTTTACCGGTCCTTCCAGCTGGGCGGTGGTGTAGCCGGGGCCGGCGGCCAGCGCGGCGGAGATGTTGATCTCCACTGTTTCCGGCGTGGTGACGGTCACCTTCGCCCCGATGGGGGCGGTGCCGTAGCCCAGGCCCTGGTCGGGCGGCGGGTCAACGGTGTTCTGCACCGTCTCCACCAACTGCTCGGAGGCCGGCATCCAGTCCGCGCCGATGATGCTGAGCTTCACCGTGCCGCCTCCGTCCCAAGTGGGGTACACTTGGAGGCCGCCCACGCCGTCGATAGCCAGCACCACCCGCTTGTAGTCCGCCACGTTGCCGCCGAAGGGCTGCTCGTTCAGGGCGTCGATAGCCCGCTTGCGCAGGTCGTCGTCGCTCTCCGTGTCGTCCCCGGCTATCAGGATGTCCGTCAGTTCCGCCGAGGTCAGGCCCTGTATGTAGGTGATGGGCAGGATGGGGCCGGTGTACTGATTGCCGATGGCTCCCGGGGTCTCACAGGTCATCTGGAAGCGTCCGTCGCTGATCTTCTCCGTGGCGATGAAGTTGACGCTGTCCGCGCCGTCGATGGTGGAAAACCGGGAGCCGATGGGCACGTCGATATTGAACACGCCCAGCCGGACCGCAGGGGACGCGGGATACCGCTGGACATTGGCCAGCACGGACAGGTACTCCAGATCCTGCCCCACGGCAGTCTGGAAGTACGCGCCCCGCTGGACCTGATCCAGCTCCAGGTAGAACTCCTCCAGGGAGTAAGCGCCCGCCCCGAGGGCGGTCTGGATCATGGAGCCCTCCCGCTTATCCAGGGAGTTGGGCACCCGGTCCAGCTGGGCCTGCAAAATATTGCGGTAGGTCTTTTTGCTCAGGTCGATCACGCCAGTTTCACCTCCATGCCGCTGGTTACGTCGCCGAACACCGTATCCACGGTGAAGGTGACGGTCAGGCTTACATCCTTGAACGTATACGCATAGTCTCTGATCCCCAGTATCCGGTTGTCCGGCAGGAAAGCATCCTCCAGTCTCCGGCGCAGCTCAGAGGCGGCGTATCCGGGCTCGGTGCCCAACAGGCCGTCATAGTCGGTGCCGAAGTTCGGCGTGTAGATCTGCCACTTGAAGCGCTCCACGTTGACGATGACCTCCACCGCCTGCCGGACGGCCACCCAGTTATCGCCCCGGCCGCGGAGCCGGTTGGTCACCGGGTCGGCGATCCAGGTAAGGGAGGGCTGGTCCTGGAAGACGATCCCCTGGGAAAGGTCGATATTCGATTGCGGCAGCATGGCCATATCTATGCCTCCTTCTCAAAAACGCGGGAAAGGATGATAAACTGCTGCCCCCGCATGACGCGGAGCATCAGGACCTTGTCCCCGGTCTCCAGGGCGCGGTTGAGGATGATGTATCCGTCCTTCACGGGGAGCGGCTTTCCGTCCTCGTAGCAGATGATCTCCTTCTTCAGCAGCCGCCGATCTGACGTATAGGCATCCGGGTCCAGGGCGGTGCCCGTCCGTAGTTCTCCCTCCAGGGCCGGCCCGGTATCGCCTTCCTCGCCGCTGTGGCTATGAGAAAGGTCCGGCAGCTCGTGGTCGTGACGGAAACCGGCGGTAATGTGCTCATGCTCCAGAATGGGGATCTTCTTTTCGATCACCGCCGCCGTCAGGCGGAGGGCTTCCTGGGGGATGTCCGCCATGCCCTCCCGGATCTTGACCTTCAGCGGCTTCGCGCTGGTGACCGTCCCTATGGTCATGTCGGACAGGCCGTAGCCCTCCATGGACTGCTGCATCATCTGACGCATGACATCGGTTAGATCCACGCTTATTCCACCCCCAGCTCCTGGACTTCAAACTCCATTGTGTGCAGATCGTTCTTGAACGTATGGGTCACCCGCTCCAGCAGGACCAGGTTGTGGAGGTTGATGTCCCCCAGGTTGTCCACATCCATCATCAGCATCTGACCCGCCCGCAGACCCAAAATGCCAAGCGCTTGCACTTTTAACGTGCGGAAGCGGCGGTTGTGATATTTGAGCATGGCCCGGGCCTGGGATTCTACCTGGGCGTCGTTCATGGCCTCGTCTACCGTCTGGTAGAGCTGGAGAAGGCCCCATCTGCTGATGTTGCCGCTGTCCATGACCTGGAACACGTCCGCCCGGCCCGTGGCCTCATTGGGCCGCGAAAGCTTGATGGAGTTGTAGGTCTGCTGGTCGATGTCGGTCTTGTATTGGTAGTCCGTCAGCAGTGAGCAGGTGCCCACCACGCCCTCTGCCACCATGGCCCCCGCCTCCCGGAGGGACAGCGTGCCGCCGTCGTCGAAGAAGGTGTACAGCGTCCCTGTGGCCAGCAGCGTGCGCTGGAGGGCGGTGGAAATGATGTCCAGGCAGCTCTTTTCCTCCATGATGAGAGTAGGAATAGGATATCCGGTATCGTCCAGATTCCCCACCTGCAGCTGGAAGTCCTGAGCGATCTCGGTGATGATCTCTCCCGCCGTGCGGCCGGTAAAGCAGTAGCTGGCGCTGGCCTTCAGATAGCGGAGCTGGTCGTAGCAGGTTACCTCGATGACGGCGTAGCGGTCCCGGCTTTTGGTGAACACCCAGCCCAGGAAAATGAGCTGGCCGTCCACAGAGAACCGGACGGGGTCGCCCTCCACAAAGGAGAGGCCCCCGGAGGCGTTCACGGTAAATTTCAGCGTGCCGGGGGAGCCGGTGCGGTTGGTGGTGTAGGTGACACTCTGAACCTGCGGAGCCGCGTCCCATGCGTTGCCGGTGCGCTTCTCCAGAATAATCAGCTCGTATACCATCAGCTCACCACCTGGATCTGACTGGCCTTGACCCAGCCCTTCGCGCCGCCGCTCTCGGTAGCGATGTGGTAGGGATAGGGCCGCTGCGGGTCGGTAGTGACGATCCGGGATATCTGACCGCGAAAGCCGGAGAGGGTCGCGTGGGGCTCTCCGCCGTAGCTATTGTAAAAGCAGTCCCCGTTGACCGTCACGGCCTGCCCTACGGTCAGTTGGCCCTGGGGAATGGAGCGGGTGGTCTCCGACGTGGCGGTTACGGGCTGGCCCACTTCCGCCGATGGCTGGAGCTTGACCGTCTTCGGGGAGTAGTCCCGGTACTCGCTGAGGGCGATGTCGTAATAGAAATCCCCGGTTTCCCCGCCCCGCTCCTCTGATTTGAAGCGGGTGACAATGGCCTCCATGTTGGTATCGAAAATGGGGGAGCCGTCCTCCGTATAGCGGTTGGCTACAAATCGGACGATCCACTTCTCGTCCATGGCAGTCTGTAGGAAGTCTATGTAAAACTTGGGCGGCTGGAAGGCTCCCGCCGTCAGGACCGCCCCCAGATCCGCCCGGCCCGGCAGGAGGCCGGACCAGGCGGCTGTCTGGAGCTTCGGCGTCCGGGGGATCATGATGGGGCCCACGCCCAGGACGTTATAATTGCCGTTGTCGTTGTCCTTTGTGATGGAATAGCTCTCCGGGTTCACCGGGAGGCGTACCACCGTTCCCTCGTGGGCTATGTAGAGGCCGTATTTGTTCTCCATGCTGCCTCCTTATGTGTAGGCAAGATCGGTATGGCTGGCGGCCTCCTCGATCAGGATGTCCTTGATGGCGTCGGCCAGGGCTCGCTTGTCCATTTCAGTGTCGCCGGTGTTCTGGCCGGTGACGTTAATGATGGGCGTCTGGGCGGTCAGGTTGATGTTGTTCACATACTCCCGGGTCGCCATGTCCACCAGCAGTTTGATATCCTCCTCAGAGAGGGCCACGCTGTTGCGGATGGCCTTGGTATCCCCGGCGATGTCGGAGAGGGTACTGTTGAGTCCGGAGGCCGCCGCCAGCGCGTCATAATCAAAGCCGCTGCCGCCCATGCCGCTCATGAAGTCGGAGATATTGAAGTTGTCCAGCGCGGCGCCAACGCTGCGGCCCATTTCAGAGCCGCGATCCCAGGCGTCGTTGTACTGGATCTTCTCCATACGCTGGATCTTAATCTCGTTCTCACCGAAGGAATTTGCCCAGTCCTGCACGCCGGAGCGCCAGTTGTTGACCGCGCTGGCAAAATCACTGCCGAACACGGCGTCTATGGCGCTGGCCAGGCTCTGTATGACACTTAGAACCCAATCGGCCCAATCAGCAATCAAGTGGGCAGTCGCAGTTATTGGATGGTTTAGGAAGTTTGCAAAGAACTCGGCGAACATAGCCAGACGATTCCAGACGTCGGCAATAAGGTTGTTGCCGAATGCGTACAGCTCGTATAGAACGCCTCCGATAAATCCGCAAATATCCTCCCAGGTAGCCCCCATCTGCCGGGCCATGTAGATCACCAGGACGATGCTGCCAACAATGAGCAGGAGCACTGGATTCATCGTTGCCCATGCGATTGCAGAGTTTATGGCTGAATAAGTCATTACCGCGGCAATAGCTATCGCGCCGGCAATCAGAAGCGTGGAAACCGTGTCCCAGTGCTCCTGAATGAACGCCGCGCCGCTTTCCACCAGCTGGAGCAGCCATAGCAGCATTTCCCCGCCCATGCGGACCGCCGAGATAAAGCCGTTCAGCGCGTCCCGCCCGATGTCGCTGTTGAGGAAGTTGTTCAGCTCCTCCAGGACTGGGCGCAGGGCGTTGAGCCCTTCGTTTTTCACCATCGTCATAGCCTGGGAGAAGGTCATCGGGATAGAATCAAAGGCCGCGTTGGTCTCCTCCGCCGCATCGAAGATGGCGGCCTTTACCACGTCAGCCGTGATCTGACCCTCGCTGGCCAGCTCACGCATTTCGCCGATGGTCACGCCCATGTAATCGGCAATGGCGCGGGTTATGGTGGGGGCCTGTTCCAGTACGGAATTTAATTCCTCGCCCCGCAGCACACCGGAGGACATAGCCTGGGTCAGCTGGAGCATGGCGGCCTGCGCCCCCTGGGCGTTGGTGCCGGCAAGCGTAAACTGCTTGTTGATCTGCTCCGCGAAAGCCACGACCTCCGCCGTGCTGTCAAAGGCGTCCGGTGCCAGGGTGCCCAGCTTNGCCACCATATCAGCGGTGTCCTGGTAGTCGCCCCGGGANCGCTGGGCGGCGTTGAAGATCATGTCCTGGACNTNCGGCGTGGTCTGCGCACCATCGTTCATGCGGTCGATGCGGGCNGTGGTCTGGGTCCAGGTNTCGGAGAGGTTAANGAGCTTCTGGGCGCTCTGCAAGCCTACATAGGCCGCGGCAAGGCCCATGATCTTGCGNGCCAAATTGTCAGCCGCCGANGCGCCGCTGCGCATGGAGCTGTTGAGCCGGTCCTGCCCGCTGGCGGCGCCGTTAGACGAACTCGCCATCTTTTGCACAGTGCTGTTGATTTCCTCCAGCACNTCCAGCGTCCGGCCTCCAGNNCCCGCCATTTCATCCAGGGCCGCGCCGCTCTGCTGGGCGGCCGCTGTGAAATCGTTCTGGGTCTCGGTGACAGTCCGCATACTGGCCGCCATCTGCCTGCCCAGGTTNAGNTANGAGGAGAATACNGCCGCAAAATTGCCGCCTATTACCAGATCTTCCCGTATGGTCGCCACAGCGTTTCACCTCACTTTGCTTTCGGCCTGGATCGGATCTCCTTCAGCGCAAATTCTGTCATCAGGAGCTTTTCCCGGTCTGTCAGGTCATCCACCTGCTGGGGNCGCCACCCGTGGTTGACGAACATGTAGTACGCCAGCAGGGTGTCCGGGTCGCCCCCGTCNATCAGTTTTTTACATCGTCCTCCAGGTCATCGCCGAAGTGCGACAGNTTCATGATGGCGTCCATNAGCTTGTTGTACTCCCCGGCGTAGAGCATCCTCCCNGGGACNTCAAGGGGGTCCACCACGCCGTAGGCCTTGCACATTTCCGCGCTGCGGAAATCCGGCTCCACGGTCGCTTCCACGACAATGCGGTTGGAGTAGGTCTCGGCGTCCAGCTCCTTCTCCCCGCGCTTNCCGCCCTTGACCANCCGCATGGACTGNTTGCTGATCCTGGCGTTCTCATCCTGNGTCAGCGCCCTGATCCTGAANGGAACNGGCTTGCCGTCCTCGCCGACAAANCNCTTGGAGATAACTACCTCCTGTGTCTCATCACCCTGNACCGGGTGCAGGAANGCNTTCAGATTNCTCATGGTATACTCCTCTCTTTANGTGCCCAGCTGGTCGGGCTGATCGTTGAAGCGGCTGAGNACCTCGAAGTCCTCGTAGGAGAAGGAAAAGTCGAAGGTCAGCATNTCNNCGTCCGCGTCCAGGATGGATACCGGGATCTTGCCGGTCAGCTTGCAGTTGTANTAGGCGATGGTCTGCACGCCTACGGACGACGCNTTNTCGTCGTTGGTGACCTGCATGGTGAAGTACGGCATCCTGCCGGTATGGATGTACTCGGCCAGAATATCCACAAAAAGCGGCGTACCGTAATAGCANGTNCCGGTNCCGGTCTGCTTCACGCCNCCGGGCTTGTCCTGGATCTTCTTGGTGCCGATGACCTTCATGTCCGTGCTCTGGATCTCCGCCTCGGTCTGCACCTTCTTCGCGCCGAACAGCTCATTGACCCTGCCNTCCATCGTNACNAACGCCTTNCCNGCGGCGCCGTGCATGGTGTCTCTTTCCAGAAGAAAACNCATATCGNCTNACCTCCTCAGTTGACCGTGACGGTCATGTAGATCTTCTCTACCGCGTCGGCCAGATACAGNNCCAGGTTGATGACGACGCTGTCNATGGCGTCGCCTTGCAGCACCTCCACGTCCTCCCCNGCGGGCCGCTGGCGAAGNGCNCCCTTGCTGTACATGGTCAGCAGATAGCTGAGGATAGCCGACTGGAACAGGGCGCGGCCCTCATCGTTGTTGTTGACCTTGCCCAGGTAGTTCTGGTGGAACTCGCGGTAGATGTCGTTTGCCAGGTTGTTNCAGCTGCGCATGGTGCGGTTTTTCTTGAAAACCTCGCCGATGTCAGGGGTGAAGGTGGTCAGGGTATTGATATCTGTCTCCACCCGCACCTTGCCGAACTCCTCCGACAGNANGATATTTCCNGACAGGATGCCCNCNTCGATCTGGCTNCCNGTCAGGCGGGNNGATACATCCACCGCCCCGGGATAGGAGGCNTAAGANAGGGACTGNTAATACTGCGCCCCCGCCTCCGCTCCNGCCAGCCACCAGACAGTCTCCTGGGGNGACAGNTCNGTGCCGTCNTCCAGNATCACNCCGGATGCCAGATTGATGANGAANCGGCTGTCCGCATTCTNCGCNCCGGTNGTCACCAGCTGGGANTAGCGCCCCTCCTGNGAGGANATGCGCTGNACGAATGCAANNAACGCCGACCGCACCGCGCTGTCTGTTCCATCNTANGCCAGCACNTCGAAGCTGTANGGCTCCAGGGCGGTGAGGAAATCNGAGTANGCCTGCGGGGCAACGGNGCCATCCGCNCCGCCGGTGAGCGTGACGCCCGCCGTGGCCGTCAGGGCGGCTCCNCCGGTGAAGGTGACCCAGGCATTAGGGATCAGCTGCGCGCCGGTCTGGGCCGTCTGCTGATCCACCTGGATGCCGTCCACCAGGGTGGTGACCGTGAAGGTGTTTTCCTCGTCCACCAGCTCGGTGACCGTGATAGAAATATCATTGCCCCGGACACCGGGGTACAGGGCCGTGGCCGTCACACCACCGCTCTCCCCGCCGAGGGAAGCAGACGCCGCCGCCTGATCCGCCGCAGCGGGGCGGTAGAGCAGGATCTTCGTAGGCGCTCCGGTGACGTCGGTACCCTTCAGCGCCTCCCGGAGGAAACTGGCCTGGGGCGTGGTGATGCCATAGCCGATGTAGGGGGTCACATCCGCACTGGGATCAATGGTCATGATCTTCCCCACGGGCCCCCAGGACAGCGCCTTGACGCCCGCCAGGGTGCCCCGGGAGCCGGGGGTCAGGTTCCCGCTGCCCTTGCTGGTGAAGTTGATGTAAATGCCGGGACGGACCTTGTTCTGGGCCGTCCAGTTGCCGCCTGCCATCAGGTCTTCCCTCCCTTCAGGTACTTATCCAGGATTTCCTTGGCCTCCCGGACGGTATAGGCTGGCTTCGTCAGGATCGCTCTGGCGAAGTCCTGCTGATATCCCGCGAAGGCCTTGCTTTTCAGCAGCGCCTCGGTGGGATAGGTCTTCTCGGTTTTGTTTTTGGTCTCGCTCATGGTTTAACCTCCATGTTCAGCTCCTGGATGCTCTGCATCAGGGCTGTATCCTCCGCCCGGGTGAGCCGCAGACGGAGCTCAAATTTGTAATGCAAGGTACTGTCGGTGATCTCCCAGTGGCGGTCGTAGGTGCGGATAAAGTCTTTTGGCCCGCCCTCCTCCGCCGAGTAAGGAAATACCTCCAGCATCTGGTCCATCACGTCCGCCGCCGCTTGCAGGCGGCTCTCCTCGTCTACGGTGAGGAACCGAACCAGATACACCAGATCCACGCCCAGCTTTCGGAAAACAAACCCGCCGAGCTGCGGGGATGCCTTCGCGTAGACCTGACGGACAAAGAGAGCGGGGGATTTTGTTCCCTGCTGCTTTGGATCGGCATAAATAGACGCGCCAAACAGTTCCGGGGCCAGGTATTCTGCCAGGGAGCGGGCCAGAGCTGGCATGGTGAAGATCATTGGAACGTCTCCTTTGCCAGTTTCTGAAGCTCGATTTCTGCGACTTCCTTGTACTTCTCTATTGCCGCTTCCTTCATGTGCAGGCCCTTAACTCTCTTGGTTTTGGTGCCTACTACAAGGCCAACATCTGCCGCCGGATCATAGGTAAGAACGCCGTTTTCATCCACGTATAGTCCAGGCACAAAATGCTTATCCACTTTGTGACCATCATTGACGTAGCTGGCATAACCCTTGTCATTATCCGGCCCGTCATCATCGCCTTCTTTTTGTGCCCGATTTTCCAGCGTGGTTGCAAAAGACGTTCCATCACGCTTAGCAATCATCTGGCTGTCAGCTCTCCAATGCTGCGCCATTTCTCCGGTAATGGTGTGCGTGCCATTGATTTCACCATCTGCGTAAGTGTTGGGCGGCGTAAGTCTTTCTGCCTCCTCCACTGCCCGCAGAGTAGCCCCTTCCGCAATCTCCGCCAGCCGTTTCGGAATGGTGGGCTGCCGCTTTGCCAGCTCCTCCATCCGCTTCTGAAATGCGTCACCAAACGCCATCGTCTTCCACCTCCGCGTCCAGATACTCCTTTTGCAGCAGGGCCAGCTCCTGGTGGGCCAGGCCGGGGATCACTGCCCCGAAGGGCTCATAGAAATGCGCCGGTTCCCCGGCGAACGCCCGGATTTTCTGGTCAACATGTCCCAGGCCCCTGCCGCGGTAGATATGCAGCTCATCCCCAGCCCGGATGTCCACAGAGTTGGCGCAGGCCAGCTTGTCGTCTACGTTCTCCGAATAGGCCGCCGTGGGCTGCATCCGGGGGACGTTGGTTTTATTTCGGTAAATGCGGCACGGTATATCTTCCGCTACCTTTACCCGTTCCTGCCTGGTCAAAGCGCCATCGGCGTAATTCCTGACCCGGTAAATGTCCACGCGGTCGGTGTACCAGTCGGCGTAGTTCATATGACGTATGTCCCTCCCATGCCCACCAGCCGGGCCCGCGTGGCCAGGAGCTGGCCGTACTGGGTGGCGTTGAGGTCGCCCCAGTCCGCCGTAGCTTTCGTGAGCGCGTCGGTATCATAGCTGACAGAGCTGTCTCCCAGGGTGGCGGACTTCATAACGCCTACCAGCGCCCCTGTAGCCGCCGCCTCCGCCGGTGTGGCAGATCCTTCCGCCGAGTAGGTCCGCAGGTACAGCGTTGCCTGATGGGCCACGTATAACCCGCAGGCGTACCGCCAGCCATCCAGCCATTTGTCCGGCTGGATGGCGGCGTTGGCCTGGCGGATAAACTCCTCCAATATCGCCGGAGGAACCAGGCAGATCATCGCCTCGTTATAGAACTGAGGAAAATCCTCCTGGAACATCTCCGCCGCGTAGTTCCCCTGGCTCTGTCCGATGTTGGCCGCTGCGGCCCGGATGCCCAGAAACTGCGGCCTATTCGGCCAGATCATCCGTCCCCCCCTGGCCTTCCGGCTCAGTATCCCCATTCTTGGGGTCGTTCTCAGGGTCCTTCTCGGGCTCCTTCTCAGGGTCCTTTTCAGGATTCTTTCCCCTCCTGTTCCTCCTCGGATTCTTCTCCCCAGCGGAGAACTCCTTGTCCGTACCGCTGTCGGAGATGATCACCTTACCGTCTGCCGCCAGGGCCTTGAGGTAAGCAGAGTCCTCCGCCCAGTCCGGGACCGGTCCCATGTAGTCCTTCGGCATCCGGAACTTCTCCCCGTTGGGGCCGGGAAGAACGATGTTTCTCTTGGATACAACAAACATTTCTGTGCCCTCCTTAAATGCCGTCAAAGTACATCATGGTCTGGGGATAGAACAGCTCCACCTCGGAGAGATTCGCCGCGTATGCTGTGTCGTAGCAGAAATCCGTGGCGTTGGGCTGGCTCATGACGCGGGCCAGGGGGACCAGCTCCTCCACCTGGAGGAACCGCTCATGGTTGACATAGACGGCCATCCGGTCCGCGCCGCCGGTACCCGCGCCCTTGCACCACTTCGTAGCGCCGATGTACAGACTCTTGCCGTTCTTGGCGGCGACGTTGTTCTTCAGCACATAGTCCATGATGGTCTCCGTCGCAAGCTCCGTGACCATGGTGTTGAGGATGTAGGTATACTGCTCGTAAGGCAGCAGGATGTGGTTGGGCATGGCGTCCTCATCGTACTCCGCCGCTTCCCATACCTGCGTGATAGCGCTGTTGATGTCAGCCAGGATCTGCTCCTTGGTCTTGGTGGCCCAGGTGCCGCCGGTGACAGCGGACTCCGTCACGTCCGGATTGTTCAGCAGGCCGCTGGATCCGTACTGCTCCATGCCCACATAGACGTTCTGGTCCATATGCTTGTCGTAGGCCATGCGCATACCGTCCTGGAGCAGCTGGTCCAGGGAGCGGCCGATGTAGTTGGCCTTCTGCATGTCCACCCACATCACCCGCAGGGCGGCTGCAAAGGTGTGAGCCTTGTAGAGGCCCTTCTCCAGATTGGCCTGAATGATGGGCAGGCCGTTGGAGCCGCCAGCCTGGATGGGACTGTCGCCGGATCCGCCGGTGATGCCGTAGCCCACGGCCTGAGCGGAAACGTAGTCCACCCAGCCGCCGCCAGTCTTGACCACAATATCCCTGGGGTAGGTGACGCTGGTCAGGGGCTTCCGGAGAAGCGGGTCCCGCTTCTCCAGCTCGCTCTCCAGAAACGCCATGCCGGAGGCAATGCCCGCGGCGTCCATGGTCATCACGTTCCCACCGGCAGCCGCTCCGCCGGGGCTGGTGATCACGCCGGCGTCAAAGGTGCCGACATTCTGAAATCTTTTCATGATCTTTCCTCCTCTTAGGCGTTGTTCATGGTCAGGATGCGCAGCTCGACAATGCCGTTGGCGTCCGCAGACCCCGCCCACTGGCAGTTAGTCAGCTCCACCGTATTGGCGCCGTCCGCCGCCGCCTCGAAGCCGCCCACCACGCCGGTGGGGATGCTCTCGTTGGCCGCGATGCGGACATAGACCGCGCCGCCCAGCTTGGGGGTGCCCACATTGCACTTGACGTTGATGGCACCGCGCATGAACACAGGGACGGCCTCGCCCTGGGCATAGGAGCCCACGTCCTGATCCAGATAGTTGAGGGCGCTCTTGACCTCCCTGGAGGCCACGCCCACAAAGTTCACCGCAGTGCTGCCCGAGCCCATGGGCACTACCGCGCCGTTGTCATCGTACTGGAGCGCCGCGCCGAAGGCGATAGCGGCCCCGGCGGGGTGCGTGTTGGCGATCATATCCGGCTGTCTGGCATAGCTGCCGGCATAGCCATGATTCATGGTCTGGCCGATGTTCTGAGGTTTCAGTCCGTACATAGCTTAGTCCTCCTTCTTCTTGTGGGGATTCCGGGCGGCGTAGGCAGCCTCGGCCTCCCGGCAGCGCTGCTCAAAGGTGCTGGCCTTGGCCGCGTCCGCCGCCTTTCTGGCGTTGGCCGCTGCGGCCTGCATGACCTGGCCCATCACGTCGGGGCCCTTGATGGTGGAGATCAGAGCGTCCACCACGCGGGAACGCTCCTGCTCATCCTTGATGGCAGCGACAGCGGGACGGACCTTCTTCAGCAGATTGACTGCCGCGTCCCTGGCCGCCGGGTCCATGTCGGTCATTTCGTCCGCCGGGATGGTGACGGACGCCTCCTTCTCGACGTGCTCCTTTCCCGCCAGCTTCTCAATGAGGTCTTCCAGGTCGCCCTCATCGTGGAGGGCCTTCTCCTCCCGGTCATTCTTGTGCTGGAGGGATCCCAGCATCTCGATGACCTTGTCCAGTTTACTGCCCAGGTCGTCGCCCTTTGGAGCACGCTCCACCATTTCGTCGCCGGCGCCGCACTGGGCATCACCGGCGGGAGGTGCCTCCGCCGGTTTATCCGGCTCAGAGTCCATCACCTTCGACAAGTCGCTGGTGAGCTTCTCCAGCTCCTCCGGTTCCGCGTCCCGCGCCGCCAGGCCGAAGAATCGGTAAAGAGCTTCCTTGGTTTCCTTCTTCATGCGTTTCTTTCCTTTCCCCGCCGTGCTGGCGGCTTGGTCTTTTATCGAAACCGCCGCGCCCGCCCTGCCTCTCGGCACGACCGCGACGTGGTTTCCGCGTATGTTCTGCTGCTTGTAGCCATCCCCGTCGGGGACGTAGGTGCAAAGGTATCCGCAGGATACTTCCCGCGTGACGCCGTTCCACACATCCGACACCAGGTTGGCGTCTTTGATGATGAGATCGGCGATGATGTGCTCCCCGACCCGCCGGACATTCTGGACGTGCCCCTTGGTGTAGCTGGAGAAGTTCTCCGGCCCTACGTTCTCCGGGGGATGGCCCTGGGTCACATCCTTCCCCTCGAAGGAGGCCAGTGCCGCCGGCTCGAATACATCCTCCGGGTAGCGGTTGACCTTGACCACACGCTGCGGGTCGCCGTCCAGCTGGAGCTCCCCCGCCAGATACTCCTGGGTGCCAGTGCGGGCAATGGGCACGTCCCGGCAGATCAGATAGCCCTCCGGAGTCTTGTCCATGTGGGGGCTGAGCTGTGTGCCGTAATAGAAAAGCATCATCCCACCCCCGGCACCATCTTGGCGTAATCCACATCCTGGCCCGTTTGCCGCGAGAGCAGAGTAGCGATCCTGGTAATGTGGTCGGTTTCATCCTTGTTGACCTCCAGCAGTACGCCAAGGTCCTCCGGCGGAGCCATGGCCATGCAGGCCAGGTAGAGCCGCGTGGCCTCGATTTCCTCGGCCAGGGCGATCTGCAAAAGCTCGGTGTAGGTCATGGGTTGTTCGCCTCCCTGTAAAGTTCCTCCCAGCGCTTGTATTTGTCATCGTCCGCCTGCTTATGGCGCTGGAAAGTAGCAAAGGTCTTGGGGGTATCGTCCGGAATCGTCAATCGGTACCGCTCCCACTGGCGGTAGTCCCTGAGAAACCTGGCGCGGGCCTCCTCCTTTTTGCGGTAGGCCTCGATCTGCTTCTTGGTGCGGGGGTCCTGGGTAACAGGATTTTTCTCGAAGCTGGAAAAATCCTTGATCTTCCGAAGCTCCTCCGGACTCCGTCCCATGGGCGTCCACGCAACTATAGAATGAAGGCATGATGGATGGATATTCAAATACGTATTGCTTAGCGTATCCGGCCCCGCCTTGTCAACTTTCCCGAAGGCCGCGGCCAGGGGCGGAAAATCCGGGTCTGTTCCACTCTTGGAGTAGACCCGCCCCTCCAGCGGGGCACAGAGCTTACAGGTGGTGCCATGGCTACTTATCTTATACAGATCGTGATCCGGATTCTCCGTCAGCACGGACAGTACTTCCGCCTGCCTGGACGTGGTCCGCAGAACCATGCTGCCGTAGGTATGCAGGCTCCAGTGCCTCCCTGCTCGGTCGACAAAAGCTGTGATGCCCTCCCGCCGAAGGACTTCTACGAATTGGGGAAGGGCCTTGTAAACGCCCCTGCCCGTGGCCTGCATGGCGGCAGCCTGCTCCAGACCCACCCGCCGAAAGATATCTGACTCTATGCGGCCGATCAAGGCATTTTGCAGGGTCGCGGTCACTGTAGCGGTGGCGGCGTCTATCTCGCCCATTAGGTTCATGGTCAAACGCTGCACAATGTCTGTCTGCTCGCTGGTAAGCGCCCGGGCGTTCTGGTAGCCCCGCAGGTGCTTCTCCGGCGTCTCAGGTTCCTCCATTGGCTTGCGGGCGTCAGGATGATTCACATAATAGAATTTTTCCTCAAGCATCCGCGGCACGTAGGTCCAGCAGTCGTTTTCCAGCTTTCGCAGGATGGCCTGTACCCGCTCCAGAGCCCCGACAGCTCCATAATCAATTAAGCCTCGGCTACGCAGACGCCCGATCTCGTTTATGATGTCGGTCTCCGCTTTCAGGAATATCTCGATGAGCCGCTGGAGCTCACGGTCAGCCGGACCCGGTCTCAGCGTCGGCATCGCTCCACCCCCTGCTATATAGAAATCCCCCGCTGCCTCATATCGAGACAGCGGGGGACTTTTAATCTTTTCTTCGATATTCACCGAAGTATTTGATTTCAGCGGCTTCTCGGGCGGCTATGGCATCTCGAAGATTCTGAAAATATCCGAGGTGGATGTGTTTCCCTCCAATAGTAATTTCCGCCTTCCATTTCTTCTTATCTCTTCTCCAATATACCCCGGTATATCCGCTCTTGTTTAACTTTCCGACTTTGTGATTTAAGTTGTTTTTCTGCTGAGTTACAAAACGAATGTTTGCTCTTGTGTTATTCAGCCTATTGCCATCAATATGATCTCTTACCAAACCCGGCTCAGGAAGTGGAAATGCAAAAAGGTGGAACCTTATATTTTTTTTCAGCTCTGGAGAATACGCCATTGCATATCCGTCCTTTGATAAATGCCAGCATATTTTGTGAGCCCATGCAGACCATATATCTGCGTCAACAATCATTTCTTTATCAACATTGGATAACTTTACGAAAACTTTTTCCCCGTCTACTCGAAATGTATTGTATCGTTTATTGGCTTTAGATGCTCGTTCTTCCCGTAGGCATCCGCAGCTCTGCGATCCGCCACTTCGCAGTCGACTACCCTTTACATTTGTTTGTTTTCCGCAGTCGCAAACACAATTCCATCTTGCGTCTCCATTTTTGGTGTTCTCCGCCCTGCTCACCACCGTCAGCCGCCCGAACCGCTGGCCGGTGAGATCGATCAGCCGACTCATGCCCGTTTTCCCTCTGCCTTGGCGGCGCGGTAGCCTTTGGCTTGACCGTATTGGAACGCTAGACTTATAGCATGCACCGGAGAAAGTTGGGCCGCCATGGCTTTCCACTCTTTCCCCATCATGTCATACTTAGTATGAAGATCCATCGGGATATTAGTACGGGAAATGTACAGTTCAATCTTCTCAATTTCACTCATTTTGAAAAACCTCCTGTTGATTTTCACCGGAGGTTCGGCTATAATAGATTTAGCCTCACTTCGGTGGTGGTGATATGGAGTTCCGGCTCTGACTTCCTACGGTCGCCGGAACTCTTATTTTTTGTCTAAATCCGCTTTAAGTAAGTCAATACCTGCCATAATTGCATCCGTCCGAGTAGTATTTAGCCTGTCTGCACATTCTTGAATTTTCTGCGCTTCCTGGTCAGATACCCGAATCGTAATTTTCCCAGTTCTTGACTGTTCACCTTTTGGCGGACGACCTGTCCTTGGGGACATCCTCATCACCTCACTTTTGGTCGTGCTTATATAATAAATTAAGCACGACCAAAAGTCAAGAGGTTTTTCAAACTTTTTCCACTGTCTCGATATGAAGTTTTCAAGGTGCAGTTTGGATATTACTATTCCTCGTACATCAGACCCGCCAGAGGATCACGCATTTCGTGGAGGCTCATGTACGTCTTGCCCGCATTTGATGCAATTTCCTCATCCGTGATGGTGCTGAATATTCCGGTTTCGTCGGATAGCTTCTTGAGCTCCTTCTGGGCCGTATCCGCCGCCAGGAGCCCCGCCTGGAAGGTATCCCGGATGGCGACAGCCTTCTTTTCCACAATCTCTGCCATTTCCTTTGCAGACGGCTCCCACAGCGAGGGGAAGATGATGTCCAGATCATCTGGCACCATTCCCCACGCCGACATGCACAGTACCGGCAGGACCCGCTCCAAAATAGGCCGCAGGACGCTCTCCCGAAGGGTGCTTATGTAATCGTAATAGTTCCTCAAATCGCTCTCTCCGGTGGCGTTGAGCCCGCCCGGGGATCGACCGAAAAGCTTGGTTACCGGTATCCTGGACGCGCCGGAGAGGTCATGGCACATGCTGTCGTAGACCTCCTGAAGGCCGGTGAAGGTATACTGGGTATTTTTGATCTGGTCGCCTTTATTTACCAGCTGCATCCCGAAGTTGGAGCGCATGACGCTCTGGGCTTGCATAGCGTTCCAGAAACGCCGCTGCATGGCGCCGGAGCCTACGGAGAAAAGCTGGTCTAGGCTCTCCACTTCCATGGTATCGATGTTGGCCCGGAAGGTCAGCGCCGCCATGTTGGCGCTTACGTTGTCGTGCTTGACCACATCCTGGTATAGGGCTTCCACTTCACTCTCGCCCCAGTACATCTCCGCCAGTTTCTCCAGATAGGGCAGCTCCCGACCCGTGAAGCGGATCACACGGGAGTGATGGACTCGGGCAACGATGCCTCCCTCGGGACTGTTCACCTGGTAGTAGGCCGGGAGGCCGAAGTCCGGGTCCGCCATGTCGGCCACCAGCTCCACGTCTGGCGTGATGCCGCACCAGCGATCCACGATATACATCCCGGCAAAGGTGCCCGGCAGCACGGTCTCCAGGTCAAGAGGCTGGTCCAGCATCCCCTCCTGGCCCCGGATGAGGAGAATCCCCGCCGCGCCGCCGTATAGCCGTCCCCATTTCAGCCCGGTGTTGATGCGGTCCCGGAGTAATGTGCGCCGCTGCGCCTGCTCCAGCCGCCGCAGGTGGTCTGGCCCTACCCCGCCGAGGGTAAACCATTTCTTGGTCATGTCGTCAGGGATGATGCCAATGACATTTTGCGCCAACCAACTCGACCTGTACAAGGAGTTGAGCAGGGCGTAGTTGTCGGTCATGCGGGTCATGGGATAGTCCGTGGACTCCAGGGGGGACTGTGAGCCGAACCCCAAACGGAAAAGAGGGTTGGAGAAGGCGTCGGTGGTACGGACTGTTTCCGGCGCCGGCGCGGGGACTGCTTTTTTTCTTCGTTTGCTCACGTTATCCCTCCTCTCCATACCGCCACTTTGGCAGGATCGTGTTGACGTAGTACCGTAGGGCGTCTGGGCCGTGGTCCTGCTGCTTGACGGGACGTTCCACCCCTAATTGCTGGGCCGCTTTGGTGTCCCAAACGTAGGACTGTAGTTCTCCGATGAGCCCGGAGCACCGCTCCCGATGGACCATCAGCACCTGCCGGTTTAAGAGCTGCGAGACCCGCCGGATACCATCCAGGACCTCATTGTTCCCATCAATTACGCCCATGCCACGCCGCCGGAGCTCCTCGATGAAACTGGCCGCCGATGGGTCCACTACCACAGGACAGTGGAATTGGACGTCCGGGCCCAGGAAACGCTCCATGTCGTCGGCATATTCGCCGTCGGTCTTCTGCCGCAGTCCGGTGGTGTCTGCGTTCCGGCTGTCCCAGCGGTACTCGTTGTCCACCCAGACGGTCTCGCCGTCGTCGTAGATGTCCAGGAAGACGGTGGGATTGGCGGTGCCGTAGTCGCAGGCAATGGTCCGGGACGCGATATAGGGCAGTCCCTTCGGGCGGGCGCTGTCGTCGTAGCAGTGGACTTCCGGGCAGAACATGTCGTAGATCAGGCCGTCGCCCGCCGTCCATTCGCCGTCAATGTAGCGGCGCTTGAAGACGCCGGCGTATAGGCTGCGGTACATTGCTCTGGTTTCATCGGATAGGCTGGGGTTGTCGTCCATCATGAAGTGCAGATGCGTGGCGTCCTTCTCTCCGGCCTTCAGGATCCACTCCTGCCGGAACCAGTGGGTGGGCACGTCCGGGTTGCAGTTGAACCACAGCTTTGCCCCCGCTACGGAGCACCGGGCCAGGGCCTGCTCCACGAAGGAGCGGGGCATCAGAGCTACTTCATCCAGCAGCACGCCGGCCAGAGTGATGCCCTGGATGAGCGTGTAGCTGCTTTCGTCCTTCCCGCCGAACAGGTAGAAGCGGTTTTCCTTTGTGCCGCGGCGCACGGTCAGGAGGTGGTCACCCCGGTTGTAGGTGAGAGTGAAATGCTCCTGTAAGTATCGGACCGACAGCAGCGGGGCGATGATGTTCCGCTCCGCACTGCCCACCGATTTTCCGCAGATGGCGAAGGCGCAGCCGTTGAAGTCTCCCATTGCCCACAGCAGGAACGACAGCGACATGACGCTGGTCTTGCCGGAACGGACTGCCCCGTCGCATATCAGCGCCCGGTGGCCGGTGTAGGGCCATTTCAGGACCTGTAGCTGTTTAGGGGAAAACATTGCAGGACTCCTTCAGGCTCTTGGTGATGGGATCGTCTTCCTGCTGATCAGGGGCAGCGGCCGCGTTTTTGCCGCCTACGCCGTAATTCACTTGCAAGTCGAACAGCAGCCCCTTCACGTCCTTGCCGGATCTGGTCATCAGTTCCTTTTCCCTCCATGACAGCAGCTGCTCCCGCGCCCACGCTGTAGTCTCCGCAAACTGAGGATTTGCTTCCCTGTTGCAGTAAGCGGCCCAGGTGTCCCGGCTGATCCCCAGGTATCCGCACAGCCCGCCGACCGTGGGCGGAATCACGTACTCCCGTTCCGTCATGGCCTCGCCCCGGGCGTTGGTTACGGGGCGCTGTTCCTGTATGAAGTGCCCCCACTTGTCCTTCTCGCCTGTGTTGTAGACCTCCATCACCGTGCGGATGCGCGATATGGAATCGAAGTACGCCGTCACCGCTTCCCGCAGGGCTTTATCAGACCGGTATTTCTTGTAGCGGCTCACGTGCGTCTTCTCCTCTCCACGCAAATTCTCTGGCAGCGCATACGGGTCTCGAACCCGTGACATCCAGGGTCAAATCCTGGTGCTCTATCACTCTGAGCTAATGCGCCGTATATATCGCCTCGACCCCGCGCAGCCCCGCCGCAGGGGCCGCGGCAGGATCTTGGCTGAGGAGAGAAAAGAGGTTCCGCCCTCCCGGTTCGCGCGCCGGGCGGGCGCGTATCCGTTCCGCCGACCCACGGCATAGCTAGGCGAACCCCGCCGTATAGTACGGCAGCCGAAAGTCTTCCCGGCTTCCCCCGTCTCCAGGCACGGGGCGGGACCAGTTTTCGCCGCTGGTCAGTTGGGTCAGGCTG
>JAAVHD010000014.1 GCA_014799915.1 Oscillibacter sp. | reverse complement strand
TGCTCGTTCGCTTTGAGAAGAAGGCGCAAAACTACCTTGCTCTGATCCATTTTGCCTGCGCCATTATTGTCTGGCGCAAGCTTATCCCCGTTCATCGCTAATTTGTGGATAAGCTCTTAGTCCCTACCGTATCACACGAGGGGAGCTCCCGGCGATGCGTAACTGGGAGGCAGTTATCATTAACAGGGCATCAGCCGGAGTTGTTCGACCACCAAGCTAAGGATTACGGCCTCCAACTCAGTGGCTGAATCTCCCTTACTTGCACCCAATCCAAGGAAACTCCCCCGTATAGGGAAGCGGCACGAACGTGCCGCCCCGTCAAGGGATTCTTAAACCGTAGGTTTAAGCGCGTTTTTGCCTACTTTTGCCGCGTGGCAAAAGTAGGCGCGGGGTCCGGGGCCGCGTAGGTCCCGGGCCAAGTGGAGAACCAACTGCCCTGCCGCCCGCAGGGCGGCAAAAGGAAAAGCGGTGGCGGCCCGCAGGGCCGCCAAGAATAGAATGGCAGAATCCTACAGATACTGGGGGGAGAAAGGAAGTGACTTGATGGCTACCGCCTTCTTTCGCACCATCATCCTCTATTTTATTCTGATGATCGGCCTCCGGCTCATGGGCAAGCGTCAGATCGGCGAGCTGGAGCCCAGCGAGCTGGTCCTGACCCTCATTATCTCCGACCTGGCCGCCGTCCCCATGCAGGACTTCGGCATTCCTCTCGTCAACGGCATCTTTCCCATTATCACCCTGCTGTGCCTGTCTATGCTGCTCAGCTTTTTCAGCCTGAAATCCATCCGCTTCCGGGGCCTGGTCTGTGGCTATCCCACCGTTATCATCCGCGAAGGCAAACTCCTCCAGCAGAATATGGCCCGGAACCGCTTCACAGTGGACGAGCTTCTGGAGCAGCTGCGCATCCAGGGCTACAGCGACCTGTCCTCCGTCAAGTACGCCGTCCTGGAGACCAGCGGTCAGGTATCCGTCCTGCCCTACACCAAGGACAGCCCCGCAACCCCCCAGACCATGAACCTGGATGTACAGGACGGCGTGACCCTCCCGGTGCTTCTCATCAACGACGGCCATATCATGTCCGAAAACCTCTCCGCCAGCGGCTATAACGCCGCCTGGCTGGACAAGCAGCTCAAGGAGCGCCGCCTGACTTCCCCCCGGCAGGTCTTCCTGATGACCGTGGACGAGGCGGGGACCATCACCTGCGTGGCGAAGGAGGCAAGCACATGAAATATTTTTGTATTCCCGCGGGCCTGCTGGCGGTGATCCTGGCCTTTTCTCTGTGGACCGGCCACTACGTGAAGCAGCAGACCGACCACTGGACCGGCCTCCTGGAGGAGATCGAAGATCTGGCCCGGCAGGAGGACTGGGAGCAGGCGGAGAAGCGGCTGGAGGCCGCCTACGCCGACTGGGACGGAAGCCAGACCTTCTTCCACACCATCATGGATCACGATGAGCTGGACGAAGCGGAGAGCCTCTTCGCCGGAGCCTTTGCCGTCTGCCGCGAGGAGGACGGCGCGGACTTCCACATGCTCCTGGCCCAGTTGATGGGGCAGCTGCACCTCCTGGCCGAGACCCAGAGCACAAGCGTCAAGAACATCCTGTAGCGCCCGCTCCGTCCCGCCACGTCACCGTGCGGCCTTCAATGCGCACCAGCCCCTCCTCCTTCATCTTCTTCAGCTCCCGCATCATGGCGCTGCGGTCCGTGCTGATATAGTCCGCCAGGGCGCTGAGGGTGAAGGGGAGGGTAAAGGCGTCCGTCCCAGCCTCCAGCCGGCAGAGCCGAAAATAGCATTGCAGCTTCTCCCGGATGTTCCTCCGGCTGAGCACCTCCACCCGGCAGCTCAGCCGCCGGGTGTGCTCCGCCACCAGGCGGAACATGTTCTGTACCAGCTTGCTGTGGTGGGCGCAGGCGTTCTCGCAGCGCTTCATCAGGTGGTCATATTCCATGAACAGCACCTCGCTGTCCCCCACGCTGACCACCTCCACGCAGTCCCCCAGCTCCGGGGTGAAGGCCAGTACCTCCCCAAAGACGCTCCCGGCCTCCACCTGCTCCAGAATGGTCCGGTTCCCGGCGTAGTCGAAGCGCACCAGAACCGCCTGCCCCCGGATCAGCACCCCCACCTCACCGCCGGATTCGCCGTAGGTGCAGATGGTCTGCCCGGCCTCGAACCAGGCCCGCCGCATCCGGAAGCAGTGGATCATGGACTCCACTTCCTCATTGGTAATATCCCGGAAAATTGCCAGTTCACGGTACTCCATCCCCGCGCTCCTCCTCCGCGCCGCCCCATATCTTGTGGTGAGAGAGGAACGGACGGCGCAAAATGTAGAAAAATTTTCTTTTCGTTGCTATTGCAACAACGCTTTCCATTTTTACATGATATACTGTTCCCACAAAAAAGTAAAGCCCTAATTGTACCGGGGCGTCTATACAGGAGGAAAACACCATGATGCAAGTAAACGTGACCGGCGGCACCATCAGCCAGCAGGAGAAGGAAGCCTATATCGCCCGCGCCAACAGCAAGTACGCCATCGGCACCGTCCAGGCCCTGGACATCCATGTGGACGGCGACTATGTGGATCTCCACTACCAGCTGGCTCCCCGTCCCTTCAGCCGCATCCGCCGCATTACCGGCTACCTGGTGGGCGACATGAGCCACTGGAACAACGCCAAGGCCGCCGAGGAGCACGACCGGGTGAAGCATATCTGACAGGAAACGCAGCGCGGGACGGTTCGCCGTCCCGCTTTTCCAGTAAATTGGTAGAATCTAAGGGGAGAAGAAATCAAATGTAGGGGCGCACATTGTGCGCCCGCTTCTAAAGGGCTGCTGTGTGGAACGATAGGACTGTAGGGGCCGGTGTCCTCACCGGCCCGTTATGCCGGGATTGCCAATCTACCCTTTGGACGGCCCGATGAGGACATCGGGCCCTACGGAAGGCACGGCGTTCCAACGAAAAATTGATTTTCACGGCAAAAAACAGTTGACAAGCTCAAAACCCGCTGTTATACTATATGAGCCGCTTTGAATGGGTATAAGTGCGTCCGGAAGAAAAATCTTCCAGCGCCACCTACGACAGCGTGCCCGTAAAGGAGCGCGGTTAAGTGCTTCATAATAAAGGAAAGTGAGGTGCAAAAGGAATGCACGCAATCATCGTTACCGGCGGTAAGCAGTACAAGGTGGCGGAGGGTGACACCCTGTTCATCGAGAAGCTGCCCGCAGAGGCCGACAGCCAGGTGGTCTTTGACCAGGTTCTGGCGATTCTGGACGGCGACAACGCCACCATCGGCACCCCCACCGTGGCCGGCGCCAAGGTGGAAGCCACCGTTCTCAAGAACGGCAAGGGCAAGAAGATCCGTATCTTCAAGTACAACCCCAAGAAGGGCTACCGCAAGCGTCAGGGTCACCGTCAGCCCTACACCAAGGTTGAGATCAAGAAGATTTCCGCCTAAGGCATGACGACCGTCACGTTTCATACGGAGGGGAGCCGCATCACCGGCTTCGACGCTTCCGGCCACAGCGGCTACGCTCAGGAGGGCGAGGACATTGTCTGTGCCGCCGTCACCAGCACGGTTCGCCTGATCGAATGTGTGCTCAACGACGTCATGGGTCTGTGCGCGTCGGTGAAGGTCAACGAAAAGACGGCCCATATCTCCCTTCGTATCCCCGGCTCCCTGGGGCAGACCAGCGAGAGCACCTGTCAGACCCTTCTGACGGGGATGATGGTCTATCTCACCGAGCTGCACAGCGAGTATCCCGACTATATAGAGGTCCTGGAGGCCGAATAGGCCCCTCTCTCTGCATCTTACAGAAAGGATGGCAAAACGACATGATGAACATTGGTCTGCAGTTCTTCGCCCATAAGAAGGGCGTTGGTTCCACCAAGAACGGCCGTGATTCCAAGAGCAAGCGCCTTGGGCCCAAGCGCGCCGACGGTCAGCACGTTCTGGCCGGCAACATCCTGGTCCGCCAGCGCGGCACCCACATCCACCCCGGTGTGAACGTGGGCCGCGGCAGCGACGATACCCTGTTTGCTACCGCCAGCGGCGTTGTCCGCTTCGAGCGGCTGGGCAAGGATCGGAAGCAGGTTTCTGTTTACGAGGCTTAAGAAGGTGAAAAAGATGTCCCGATGAAAATCGGGACGTCTTTTTTTGTGCCGCAGCCCTTCTTCTCCCCGCAATGCGGAATGACACGAAACCAAACAGAGCGGCCCGATGAGGACATCGGGCCCTACAGCGATGGATCTCCTGCAGGGCCCCGTGTCCCCACGGGGCCGCTCTTTTTTACACGGTAAGGGATTACCGCTTCCTTACATCGTGATCAACTCATACTCCCGGCTNCCCAGCCCGATCTTCTCCGCGTGCTCCAGGCAGGAGCGCCACTCGGACTCCGGGGTGGAGTTGGTAAAGTGGTCGTGGTGNTCNTGGAAANCGGGNGNGGCCANATTCNTNGCCAGCTGNCTGCCGGGCATGGGCGTGGCCTTCAGGCAGGCGTCCACACAGGCCTGATCCAGCGCCAGGGGNTCGAAGGAGGCGAACATGCCCAGGTTGGGCAGGATGGGCACGTCGTTCTCCCCGTGGCAGTCGCAGTTGGGGGACACGTCCACCACCAGGGAGATATGGAACTGAGGCCGTCCGTCCACCACGGCCTTTGTGTACTCCGCCATCCGGCAGTTGAGGATCTTNACGGCGTTGCNGGAGGTAAAACTGATNGCGTCGAAGTTGCAGGCCCCCAGGCACCGGCCGCAGCCTACGCAGTGCTCCAGATCCACGGTCATCTTCNTGCTGGCCGCGTCGAAGNCCAGNCCGCTGTTGGCGCACTCCCGCTGGCAGCGCTTACAGCCCCGGCAGAGGGAGGGATCGATCTCCGGCTTGCCGTTGTTGTGCTGCTCGCACTTACCGGCCCGGGAGCCGCAGCCCATGCCCAGNTTCTTGATGGCCCCGCCGAATCCCGTGGCTTCATGTCCCTTGAAGTGGGTGAGGCTGATAATGACGTCCGCGTCCATCACGGCCCGTCCGATCTTGGCCTCCTTNACATACTCGCCGCCCNCNACGGGCACCAGNATATCGTCNGTCCCCTTCAATCCGTCGCCGATCAGGATNGGNCATCCCACCGTCAGNGGCGTGAACCCGTTCTGCCAGGCGCACTCCAGATGCTCCAGCGCGTTCTTCCGGCTGCCGGGNTAGAGGGTGTTGCAGTCGGTGAGGAAGGGCTTGCCGCCCAGCNCCTTCACCACGTCCACCACCGCCCGGGCGTAGTTGGGACGGAGGAAGCTGACGTTGCCCAGCTCCCCGAAGTGCATTTTGATGGCCACAAACTTACCATCCAGATCCAACTGGCCGATACCGGCCTTCTTAATCAGTTTTTTCAGCTTGGTGGGAAGGCTGTCGCCGTAGGCCGGGGTATGGAAATCGGTAAAATAAACTTGAGAGGCGGACATATGCGCTCCTTTCCTGACGGGCGGTAAAATCCGGCAGGTTGCCGCAGATGCCCGTACCTGCATATTATACAACCCCCACGGCGGGCTGTCAAATAGAAAACGGTCCTGAGCTGTAATGGCTGNATTTCACTAAGATTGTAGNNAGNAGCAGGCTGAATGGTGCNGATACAAAAGTGGACAAATANAAACCGGAATACCCAAAACNTGGTACAAGTATCAGGCANCACACAATATTCATACCGATAGGCAGCAAACTNGAANNCAGGTACAGCCCCATNTTCATNTCNCCCCTCAGCCGTGCCTCTTGAAGATGTTTCATGGCAGCCAGCATATATGTCCAAGACTCGAATGCCAGAAGCGTAGCGCCGTACTGGATCACAGNCGGATCATCCGTAAACAGAGATANGAGTTNCCGATTTAACAGCAGGCATGAGAGCACTATTGCNGACATATAGGCCAGTATCAGGTNCCTTGTCTCCCGAATGCTTGACCGNACACGGTCCGNAGCCCCCACCGAATCGTTCTGTGCGATGAACACTACAAGCGATTGNGCTAACCCGTAGACCGGCATCATCATCAGTGCNGACAGCTTGTTGGAGCANGCAAAACCGTCAATTTCCGCCACGCCAAGNGTCCCCAACAANCCCTGNTTGACAAGTGCCACAGCAGACGGCGCTGCCTGCTGCAGCGTGTTCGGCATAGAGAGCCGCAAAATATCCCAGAANCAGCGCNTNTCCAGGAANCGGNGTTGAAAGCCGCAGGTAAGTACAGCACGGCGCAGATATGCCAGCATAAACAGGCATCCCAGCACCTGGGCCAGCACAGAAGCNGCGGCAGCNCCCGCCACGCCCAGCGGCCCAACCAAAGCCAGATCAAGGATAATGTTCAGCGCCGATGAGGCCAACACCACAAGCAGTGGAACGCGGGATTCACCACAGCTGATCACGATCTGCCGGGATAAGTCATACAGCATCAGNAAGGGCAGCCCCAGCAGGTAAATGCGGCTNTAGAGCATGGCGGCNTCCATGATTTCCGCTGGAGTGTTGATGAGCAGCAGAAAGCGCNCCATTCCCCCANAGGCCGCCGCCAAGTATNAGCAGACCCGCGGCCAGATCCAGAAACAGCATATTGTAGATGAGNCCACTCAANNCTTCNTGTTCCAGCTTGGGCTTTTGGGAAGCTGTCAGCANTCCGCATCCCAGCTCNAAGCCGCCGGAAATNAATAGGAAGGCCGCCAGCACAGTGGACGCATTGGACACCGCCCCCANTGCATATTTGTCCATAAATTGTCCAATTATCATCGTATCTGCCACGGTGTAAAGCTGTGTAGCCGCCATGCCTAAGATCGTTGGGATCGAAAACTGAAGGATCGTTTTNCTAACGGNTCCNTTTAGCAGGTCAATTTTTTTCATAGCAGTATACTTCCTCCGTCATNTATGATATGATGATTATAAACTGTCCGGCGACAGGACAGTCAAGGGGAGGAATTCAAAAATGCCAGAAAAATTATTCAAAATCACTGANTTTGCAGCAATCGCCGGTACGAACCGCAAGACCCTTCAATATTATGATGAAATTGGCCTGTTTTCGCCAGCCTATGTGGCGGAGAACGGCTATCGGTATTATTCTCTGCTTCAACTGGACCGGCTCGCGCTCATTGCTGTGCTGCGGGANCTTGGACTGCCCCTGCGTGAAATCAAGCAATATCAGGAAAGTGGGTCCGCAGAGGNATTAGGGCGTTTGCTGGAGGCACAAAGCAGGGAAATCGACCGCTGCATGGAAGCGCTTCAGCGCAGAAAGNCTATGCTCACCAGCGTATTGGANGANAACCNGGCCTTTCAGCGNTATGGCGGCANGGGCTTTCAGGTNCTTGCGTGGGNGGATATACGGTTTTCNCGGCTGCTGCCAGAGGGCCGGAAACCGCCCTTTGTAGTCAACTACCTGACGGACGGCCTCCAAACCGGNCTTTTTATAGGGGCCGGGGAACAGTTCCTCTACCAGAAACGGGCAGACGGAGAAATTTGCGCACCTGGGGGNAAATATCTTTGTCTCTATGACNTNTCAGCGAATGCTGTCCANCAGTGGCTGACGGATNCGACAGAAGCAATGAATCGCTATGCCGAAGAAAACGGTTTNCGTTTGGANGGGTGCTTTTACGCAGAGTTTNACGATATCACCCTTGCCAAAAATGAATGTCAGCAGNTGTTCCCNCGGATGATTCGGAGCAGGCTNCTTTGAAGCAGCCGGAAGTAAGAAGTAAANTGTATCNCTTGCGCTGANCTCTGAGNAGNGNCGAGAGNACAAAGTCCACATCNTACATGAAAACTTCCGGCTTATGGGAGGGTTTCACTTGGTGAAATTACCCTTGACAACGCTTTCCTGGCAGTATAACCTTAANCCTTCACCCGCCCCACCACCAGCCCGCCCGCCGCGCCGANCACGATCCCGGCCAGCGTCCCNCTGANGAGCAGNACCGGCAGATACCACCCCAGCCGCNCCGTGCCCAGCACNGCGACAGCCACCAGCAGCTGCCCGATGTTGTGNCCCACGCCCCCGGCGATGCTGACGCCCAGGATAGAAAACCAGTCCAGNTTCTTCAGNCCCGCCATGACCGNCAGNCTCAGCGCCGCCCCNGCCAGGGAATAGGCNAAGCTGTANGCGTTGCCNAAGGTCATGGAGNCCAGNACCACCCGGACCAGNGANAGNCAGGCCGCNTCCCGCAGGCGCAGCCGGTACAGTGCAAACAGCACCACCAGATTGGCCAGNCCCACCTTCATCCCCGGCAGCATCCCCGGCAGGACGATCANGCTCTCCAGCCAGCTCAGNACCATNGCNANAGCANCCAGAAGCGCATACCGCGCCACATTTTTNCTCATTGCGCCCCTCCCTTACCGCACTTCCGCNTCAAAGNCCGAAGNCTCGCCGCCCTCGATCCGNACNACCAGACGGTGGGGCAGGCAGACGATCGTCTCGCCCTCCCGGGAGATTGATCCCATGCGGATACAGGTGTGGTCGCCGCAGTTGGATTCCACGATCTCNGCCGCCCCNTGNCGGATCACCAGGACNTTGTAGTCCGNATCCCCGATGGTGACGGTCTGNTCCTCTGACAGCGCGTAGCGGGCGGNNTCCTCCCCGTCCACCGTCACCACCGCCCAGGCGCCGCTGCCGCCGGGACGGAGGAACAGATATAAGATCNCCGCCAGCAGCAGGATAGCNNCNGCTAACAGCAGATCANGTTTTCGNTTCATGGTCATAATGATATTTCTCCTTTGTCTGGGCACATTAACANCAAAACTGTCGAAAAANGGGGNGATNTTCATGGTCCNNNCTGTCACCCGNAAAGAGGCCGCGCTGGAAGTCTGGCTCCTGCTCTTTTTCCTTTTTTCCGCCGCCGGATGGCTCTGGGANGTCNTGCTGACAGNNTTCACCACCGGACAGTGGGTAAACCGNGGNATGCTCCATGGCCCNTGGCTGCCGGTGTACGGNGTGGGCGGCGTNNTGATGGCNGCGCTGNTGAAACGTTCCCGGTNCAGATGGGCCGCNNCGGNNNCCTGCGCCGTGGTTGGCGGCGCGGTGGANTACGCTNCCGCGCTGGCGCTGGAGATCCGGTTCCNTCAGAGNTGGTGGGACTACACCGGGCGGGCCGGGAGCCTGGCTGGCCGGGTATGCCTGGTCAGCCTGCTGGGATTCGCGCTGGCGGGGTGGGTGCTGACATGGCTGGCACCCCGTCTGGAGCGCCGAATCATGCAGACAGACAGCGGCATCAAAACCGCCGTCTGCCGGAGCGTCAGCCTGATNTTCGCCCTCGACTGGGCGGGGTCCCTTCTGTGGCCCAACGCCGGGGCGGGGATCACCTGCCCGCTGTAGGGCGTATATTTCCTTTGGATTGCCGAGAATTCCATTGACCCTGCACACCTTTTGTTATAAAATAGAGTATATAATGCGAATCAAGGTTCGACGGAAACTCCCGGGCGCTGTTTGCCTGTGGGCAAATGCGCTTGAAAGCCGCGCGTGGTTTGGGATTGTACGATGGAGAAGATTTTTTTGAGCGCGGCTTTTAGGGGATTCCGCACTCTGCGGAGTGCGGCCAGAGGCTCTGCCTCTGGACTCTGCCACCTTTGAAAAGGTGGACGAAACTTTTAACGACCGGTCCGGTTGCTGTCCGCATTCCGAACGGGGCGTGGAGAAGAGAGGAAAAATGACATGCAGGATGTTATCATTATCGGCTGCGGCGTGACCGGCGCGGCCTGCGCCTGGTGGCTGAGCCGCTGCCGCCTGCGCGTGACCGTCCTGGAGGCGGGAAACGACGTGGCGGCGGGGACCACCAAGGCCAACAGCGCCATCATCCACGCCGGATACGACCCGGAACCTGGCACCCTGATGGCCCGGCTGAACGCGGAGGGCAGCCGCATGGCGGAGGAGATCTGCGCCGCGCTGGATGTGCCCTACCAAAAAAACGGCAGCATGGTGCTGGCCTTTGACGGGCAGGACCGCAAGCGTCTGCGCACGCTTCTGGAGCGAGGCAGGGCCAACGGCATCCCGGAGCTGCGTCTGATCTCCGGGGACGAGGCCCGAAAGCTGGAACCGGAGCTGAGTGAAAAGGTTGTGGAAGCCCTGCTGGCCCCCAGCGCCGCCATTGTGAATCCCTGGGAATACGCTTTGGCAATGGCGGAGACGGCAGTCCGGAACGGCGTGGAGCTCCACCGGTGCTGTAGGGTCACCGGCATCGCGCAGGAGGACGGCGGCTTCACCGTCACCACCACCGGCGGCGAGTTCCACAGCAGATATATCATCAACGCCGCCGGGGTAAACGCCGGGGCGGTTCACGAGCTGATCGGAAAGAAGAATTTTACCATCCGCCCTGTCAAGGGGGAATACTATCTGCTGGATAAGAGCGAGGGCACCCGGGTCTCCCGGACGATCTTCCAGTGCCCCAGCGAGGCGGGCAAGGGCGTTTTGGTGGCCCCCACAGTCCACGGGAATCTGATCGTGGGGCCCACGGCGGAGCCCTCCGCCTCCGACGATGTGTCCAACACGGCAAAGGGACTGCAAGCCGTCCGTGCGCTGTCGGCGCGCAGCGTCCCCGGCGTGAACTTCCGGGACAACATCCGGAACTTCGCCGGTGTGCGGGCCAACTCGGACCGGGGGGATTTTATCATCGAGGAGAGCCCCGGCGTTCCCGGCTTCTTCAACGCGGCGGGCATCTGCTCGCCGGGTCTCAGTGCCGCACCGGCTATTGCCAAGTATCTGGCGGAGCTCATGGCGGCCAGAGGACTGAAGCTGGAGGAGAAGGAAGATTTTATCAACACACGCCGCCGCGTCCGGTTCCATGAGCTGGACGACGCGGCGCGGAATGAGCTGATCAGACAGGACCCCCGTTATGGCCGGGTGATCTGCCGGTGCGAAACGGTGACGGAGGGTGAAATTATCGAGTGCCTCCGCCAGCCCATCCCGCCCGCCAGCATCAACGGCGTGAAGCGCCGGGTAGGCGCGGGCATGGGCCGCTGCCAGGGGGGCTTCTGCGGGCCCAGGGTCCAGGAGATCATGGCGCGGGAGCTGGGCGTTTCNCCGGAGAGCATCCCGCTGGAGGAACCGGGCTCGTACATCCTCACCGGAGAGACAAAGGAGGCGTGGGCATGACGGAATACGAACTGATCGTCGTAGGCGGAGGCCCGGCGGGCCTTGCCGCCGCCCTGTCCGCCTGGGAAAGCGGACTGAAAAGCATCCTGATCCTGGAGCGGGACAACGCCCTGGGCGGCATCCTCAACCAGTGCGTCCACAACGGATTTGGCCTCCACCGGTTCAAGGAGGAGCTCACCGGCCCGGAGTACGCCGGACGGTTCATTGACATGCTGGCGGACACCGGGGTGGAGGTAAAAACCGACGCCATGGTGCTGTCCGTCACGCCGGAGAAGACCGTGCAGTACACCAGCCCGACCGACGGCTGTCAGACGGTCCGGGCGAAGGCCGTGGTGCTGGCCATGGGGTGCCGGGAGCGGACGCGGGGGGCGATCTCTGTGCCCGGGACGCGGTGCTCCGGCATCTTTACCGCGGGGGCGGCGCAGCGGTTCATTAACATTGAGGGCCGGATGGTAGGCCGCCGGGTGGTCATCCTGGGCAGCGGCGACATCGGTCTGATCATGGCCCGGCGGATGACGCTGGAGGGTGCCANGGTACTGGCCTGTGTGGAGCTGATGCCCTACTCCAGCGGCTTGAACCGGAACATCGTCCAGTGCCTCCACGACTATCATATCCCCCTGTATCTGTCCCATACCGTTACGGATATCATTGGCAAAGACCGCCTGGAGAAGGTAGTGGTGGCCAAGGTGGACGAACGCCGCCAGCCCATCCCCGGCACCGAGCGGACCTTCGAGTGCGATACGCTGCTGCTGAGCGTGGGGCTGCTGCCGGAGAACGAGCTGACCCGGGCCCTGGGGGCCGAGATGGACCCGCGCACCAACGGCGCGGTGGTCTACGAGAACATGGAGACGTCGATCCCGGGCGTCTTTGCCTGCGGGAATGTTTTACAGGTCCACGATCTGGTGGACTTCGTCAGCGGCGAGAGCAGCCGGGCCGGAGAGGCTGCGGCGGAGTACATCCAGCGCGGCGAAACGCCCCCCGGCCGGACGCTCACCGTAAAAAACGGAAACGCCGTCACCTACACCGTCCCCCAGCGTATCCGCATGGATGCCGCCAATGCGGGGGTCCAGGTATTTTTCCGGGTGAACCGGGTGTTTGGGAAGTCCGCCGTCACGGTGAAAGCCGGGGAGAGGCAGATCGCCCGCTACAAGCGGGACCACATGGCCCCCGGCGAAATGGAGCACATCCTCCTGCCTGGCAAGCTGCTGGCACAGGCGGAGGGCGAGTCCATCACCGTCAGCGCAGAGGAGGTGGAAGCATGACGGAACTGATTTGCATCGTCTGCCCCAACGGCTGCCATTTGCAGGTGGATGAGAAAAACGGCTGTCAGGTGACGGGCAACGCCTGTCCCCGGGGCGAGGAGTACGGGAAGGCGGAACTTCTCCACCCCACCCGTGTACTCACCGGCACAGTCCGGCTGACCGGCGCGTCTCTGCGCCGGTGCCCGGTAAAGACAAAAGCTCCCATCCCCAAGGAAAAGCTGCTGGAGGCAGCCCAGGCGCTTTGCAACGTGGATGCCTCCGCCCCGATCCGGGTGGGGGATGTGGTGCTTTCGGATGTCTGCGGGACTGGGGTGGATGTGGTTGCCACTCGGAGTATTTTGGCTTAGCTCTCTTTTGAAGATCCCCTACGGCTCCGCCGTGGGGGATCTTTTTTGCTTTTTCTTAGTTTTGCACTTGCTGGTCTATTATATAGCAGAGGTTTTTATATTGCAATAGGTTGTAGGGGCGCACAGTGTGCGCCCGCTTCTCAAGAGTACCGCCACCAAAAACGAAAACCGGCCCCGGAGCCGTTTACGCCTCCGGGGCCTTGTCTGTGCGTCGGTGCAGTCAGGGCATTTTGTCACCAGTCCATTTGTCCCACACGCCTGTCTCATAAATTTCAATTTGCCAAATCTACAGATAGCACAATAGGCCGATGAGGACATCGGCCCCTACACCGATATTAATTTTGTAGGGGCCGGTGTCCTCACCGGCCTGTTATATAGCCTATGGGTTTGCTGGATTTGAATTTATGAGACAGGCGTGATTTGTCCCAAAGGCGGGATGGACTGTTTGAGAAGAATATGATATACTCAAATGTCAACAAATCGTAAGGTAATGAAGTCAAGGAATATACAGCGCTTATTGAAAATGCAGATAACAATTCTTGGACAAAGTTTTTGTGAGAATCTGTCTTTTTGTTGTGTTGTATAAAGTGAGGGGGTGGATTTTTATGAATATGGCAAAGATAAAGATACCGTTCTTAATGTTCTTTTGCTTGATGCTCTGTGCTTGTCAGATGGATAGTGACAAAAGTGCGGAATGGCCTTCCCAAACGGGATATACGCCAGATTTTGATAATGAATACAGCAAAGCACTTGATGCCTATGATGCCTTTATGCGTGGAGACATAGGCCTGAACGACAACCCGGCCCTCACGATTACGCCGACCCCTGAATCAAAATATGCGATTCTCGACATGAACGATGATGGAATTCCAGAGTTAGCCGTAACAACAGTCATATTCCAGGAACGTGATTCAGATACCTTTGAATTGGAATCNACCTCTTTTNNCAGNGCAATTTTTTCTTACAGGAACGGAGAAGTGTTTNTATGGGGCGGCGGGGATCATCGTCACAATAATTTTGAGATTTTGAGCAATAAGGCATTATTGTATGACTGTGAAGATGGGCATGGTGGCCGTGAAATGATTTATGATGAATTGGATGAAAGCGGTGACAGCATCCGTACAGTCATGTTATGGAACAGTCCCGATGGNCAGTACTATTTAATAGATTACGCACANAGTGATCCANACGTTGANATCAGTGAAGAGGAATGGCATGAGATNGNTGACCCGATTCTGGCNCTGCGTACAGATNTGATTNCCTNGGCAAGCTATTCAATGGAATCGGATGAGCCTTATACCGTGTCCNAAGCCCTGGAGCTAGTCCGTGCCTATATAGGACATGNGGATAGTTATGTACCTCTCCGGCAAAATACNNCTGGTGAAAGTATAGTAATTGGGGATATATACTCTGNTATNGTATCAGAGNGCCAAGTCNCATCNGTCTGNCTTTATAACTACGTTTATCCCCAGAATNAACTTAANGAAAAGTGGTTTTTCTTTCATTTGGAAACNTACTTTATTGACGATACGGAAACTGGCAAGTGGCATACATCGTCCCTCAACGATTTTGCTGTAGACAAAAATACTGGCGAGATAATTGCAAGACTGACCCCGGATGGAGAGCCAAACAGAGTTTTAGGCTCACCNTATTGGAACTGAGCGGAGGGGCATTTATTATGGACAAGAAAAGAGTTTNNTGGTACGTTNTCGTANNNGTCNTGGCCCTNTTTACCTATGGNCTCAGCNTTTACNNCCCNTTGGANTTNCCGGAAGGAACGGCAAAAACACCNGNGCNNGTNCTNNNAGAACAGCNTATTGANGANACCCATGATGCNTTTCTGGTAGATACCCAGGGCAAGTTGGGAACGCTGCTGGTGACGGCGGAGCTGGCTATGGAAAGCAAGAGTGAATTTGGAACCCGTGATATTACATTTACCGTNTGGAACCCGGCGGAGATGGAACAGCCTNTTCANACATTTACAGAAGAATTTATGATGGGCGTCGCGCCGGAGTTTCACGATGTGGTCGATGCTAATTTTGACGGCTTTCAGGATTTCGGCTATCTCTTTCATGCGGGAAACCAGCCCAATTACTGGCATTACTGGCTTTGGGATGAAGAACAGGCTCAATTTATGTATTATGCACCTTTAATTGAGGTTTCGTCGCCTGTATTTGACGCAGAACATCAAATCGTAAAAGGCTGGGCCCGCAGCAGTGCGGTAAGTGGAACCCATTCCTTTTATCGTTGGGTGGATGGAGAACTGCTTCTTGTGCGGGAAATAAATCTTGACTTTACCAAACTGATTGTTGTGAAAGAGTTGATGGATGGGCAGATGATAGAGGTGTACCGCGAAGAATGGGAAGAGAAAGACGAAGGCGATGTGCTGGATGTGCTGCATAGGTGGAATAATTTGGACTACCACGGCGAGTCAACGGAGGAAAATTAGCTGTGAATAAAAGGATCTTTTTAGCGGTATCACTTTGTGCTGTTCTTTTCCTCGCAGGCTGTCAAAATCATACCACAGCGGAAACTGAATGGAGCGAATTATGGGGGAACAGTGGAGGGAATATTCTTCAAGGTGGATACATTGCTGCAAATTCGGAAACTCTTTGCTATACCAATTTGAACGGTACATACGATAATCTTTATAAACTTGATGAAAAAGGAGAGCCTGTTCTGCTTCCCAGTAAATTGGCTTACAATCTCAACATGGTAAATGATCGAGTGTATTTTGTGAGTGGATTTCCTGGACCTATTCGCAGCATCCGCACAGATGGCACAGGTTTTACAACTCTTGTGCGGGGAGAATACCATAATCTGTTTGTGAGCCAGACCCATATGGCTTATTTGCAAGGGAGCAAACTTGTGGTATCTGACATTACTGGAGGGAATAAAACGATAATTGCATCTAATGTTCGCGAGTTTCTTCCATTTAAGGGTGCATTTATGTTCACCACTGTCGATGGCCTTTACCGGGTAAATCCAGATGGTACAGCGGTTGAATGTTTGTTCGATGAACCGCCTGTTAGTCTTTGCGCAAACAGCACAAGTGTCTATTTTAGTGTATCAAATGATATGAAGTCCTTTGGAAAAGCAGGTGGTAGACTATATCAGATAGATGAAGAAGGTACAATCAGTCAGCTGCCCACAGAATATGAATGTTGGAATATGAACGCAAGCGACGACTATCTCTTTTTCCGAAATCAGAGCGATATGGGTGCATTATACCGTATGGATTTAGATGGCGGCAATGCCCGCAGCCTCCTTGCGGAAAACTGTTCAGATGTAAATGTGATTGGAAACTCCGTTGTATTCCGTGTCATTACCAAGGGAAAAGGAGGTGTGGAGGCAGGATATTATATCTTAGAGGAGGATGGAAGTGATCTGCGCTCTTTTGATGGACTTACTATATCAAGGTCCTTCTCAAATGAGTAAAACAGCCTCCCATTGATACCCCTCTGCAATCCCAACAAGATTGACCAAGGGAGCAGATGAGCGAAAGCGAAATTGGGGCCACAGGTCGAATCTTGCTTTGACTGAAAATATGTCCAGGAAAACATGGAGACATTGACAGCTACATAAAAGCCTTATCCAGTCATTCCGCCCAATACCGTATCCCCTGGTTATGCTTTTCACCAATAACGCCCGCCTTATCAAAATCATAATCCAGAAATCCATTATCGTCCAAAAAATAAACATCTTCTTTATAGAAGGCAATGATCGTCTCAAAAAAAGCTTCTAAAGAATTATGCATCTCGACTAATCCGCCATCCGGGGAATATGTGAATATTGTTTCTGTGTTATCTTGTTTTTTTACGTAACAAATATAGTCGGATGCATAATCGGCTAATAACGGTATAACAATCTTTATTTGATTTTCATATATACCATGAAAATCCGTCATATGCACAAAAGCATCGTATTCAGCTTCTAATTCTTCTATATGTATTAGCCTATAACCAGGAATAAAATCCATCAATTTTTGATCTTCAATATCTCTGCGTGTTCCTGCAAATATACTGTATATTTCCCGAAAAATTTCGGGAGCAGGATGATTTATATTGGTCACAATCTGTTCCCAGGCTTGATATGGAACACCTAAACTATTTTTATAGCCACACCTCATTTTATCAGAAAGGGAAATGAACTCAATAAGCAATTCTTTAATCATAAGTTCCTGTTACTCCTTTGACTTATGGTATGTCTGCAATTCCTTACCAACGCTATTATAGCGTCATTTTTTGATTTTGCAAATAGTTGGAATGGCAACGAGGCGGCTGTCAACTCGATATAGTTTTCATGATACTTTACAGCACCTAAACGTTAGATTGGTTTTTGTCGTGGAAGTGCTGCCAGCGAATCAAAGGTCGGGGACTGCTGGCAGCGGCTCTCGCCCTCCAGGACTTCCACCATTTTGTCGGCGGAGGTGTCGGTAATGTCCCGCTTAAAGCAGCCGGAAACGGTGAGGCTGGTGTTGCCCATGCGTACTTCGGCCACATAGTCTGGGCGGCGGGTGGCGGTGGAAATATCGAAGCATTTGTGGTAGACTAAATGCAAATAACAGGGGAGGAAAACTCTTGTGATTACAACAACGCCCAAATTAACATTTCTCCTGTTAACCCTCTGTTTAGCGCTAAGTTCTTGTCATACATACCACGCCGAGACGGTCATTCCAGGACCGTCTGTCCAACCGGAAATGTCACCCCAACAGATTTTGGAAGAACAGGTCATTGATGATACCCACGACGCCTTCCTGGTGGACACCGGAGGCGAGCTGGGGACGCTGCTGGTAACAGCGGGGCAGGAATTTGGATCTCGTGATATCACATTTACTGTCTGGAACCCGACGGAGATGGAACAGCCCATTCAAACATTTACAGAAGAATTTATGATGGGTGTCGCGCCGGAATTCCATCGTGTAGTTGATGCTGACTTTGATGGTTTTCAGGATTTTGGGTATCTCTTTTACCTGGGCAACCAGCCCAATTATTGTCACTACTGGCTGTGGGACGAGGAGTATGGGCAATTCAAATACTGTGCGCCTCTCGCAGAAATCTCACAGGCCAAATTTGACCCGGAGCGGCAGGTGGTCACTGGCTGGGCCCGCAGCAGCGGTGCCGGCGACGGCATCACCACCTTTCACCGCTGGGTGGATGGAGAGCTGGTGTGCGTGCGGCGGATTAAATCGTATTGCCCATGGGAGGAGGCCACTACTGTTACTGTTGAGGACTGGATAGATGGGAAGCTGCAACAGGTCTATTACGCGGAATTTCCCTGGCCCGGCGACGAGCCGGAGGGAAGAGAGGCGTGGCGGCAGGCAGAATATCTGTGGAGTGATCTGGACTATCANGGTGAGTCNANGGATNCNGANGATGGAATATATTTTTCNATTTNNNAATNANCNAAAANTNNANTATNGACTTTTCGNNCNTTGATAANTACATGGACGNTNTTATAACTTCTTTCAGCAATATCTTCTGCTCAAAGCCGCCCCGNTTATCGGCTTTTTCCTGCCGTNCCTGTTCCAACTGCTCCCATGTCCAGCCNCTGGCCTTGACCACAGCCCGCATGACCTCCAACAGGTCGGCCAATTCCTCCAGAGATTTGCTCTCCNGATATTCTTCTAACTCCTCAGTCAGCTTGGCNTCCAGCATCTGGAGATAACGGTCATCCGTCAATGTTTCTGCCATGCAGATATTCCCGTCTGCTTCAATGATTTCCGGAATACGGTCCCGNACCAGCTTATTNTAAATTNTCGTTGTCATACGGCAAACTCCTTATATCATATTTATGTCAGATTATAAGGCGATCNGCGGGGACNGTCAACTTTCNCCCCCNTNAAANCGGAAAATATAGTTGCTNTCCGTCCNATATTCTGATAAAATAGNCNCGCAGAATTATACAATNGAGAAGGAGCGTACATCTCNTATGGAAAATAACCGCCCCAGAGGCCGGGAGAAAAATGTGACCGGCCCNGCTAAAAAAGTAGAGAAACACGGCAATGGCCTNGGCACCGGCCCGGTAGGCGACGCCGGCGGCTACGCCGACCGCAANCAGCAGGGACAGCCCTCCGGCACCCGAAACGCCGGGACCACCAGGAGCGGAGGCGGCATGAAGCTGATCCTCNTGCTGCTGGCAGTNCTGCTGGGNGGCGGAGGNGGACTNGGCGCCCTGCTGAGCGGCCAATCGAGTACNCCGGCNTCTCCCTCCACGACCAACCAGACNCCCTCCGCAGNNCAGCAGCAGACNCAGGGCAGCAGNGTCAACTGGGCCAGTATGCTGAGCGGCCTGAACAGCGGCAGCGTCTCCTCCGGCTGGCAGAGCACGCCGAATACGGGCAAATTGNANACCTCNGTTGCGCCCAACGCCCGGGANAGGTACACCACNCTGCTGGGCAGCGGCCGGGACACCGCCACCATNATGATCTACATGTGCGGNACGGACCTGGAATCCCGCAGCAGCATGGGCACCTATGACCTCCAGGAGATGCTGAACGCCCAGTTTGGCAGTGAGATCAACCTNCTGATCTACACCGGCGGCTGCAAGGGCTGGAAGAACAGCATGGTCAGCAGCTCCACCAACCAGATCTGGCAGATCAGGGACGGCAAAATGGTCTGTCTGAAGGACAACCTNGGCAGCGTCCCCATGACGGACCCCAGTACNCTGTCCGGGTATATCCAGTACTGCGCCGCGAACTTCCCGGCCAGCCGNTATGAGCTGATCCTCTGGGACCACGGCGGAGGCTCGGTCAGCGGCTATGGCTACGATGAAAAATTNGCCTCCAGCGGTTCTATGAACCTGGCGGGGCTGGACACCGCCCTCAAGGCCGGCGGAGTGAAATTCGACTTCATCGGCTTTGACGCCTGCCTNATGGCCACGGCGGAAACCGCCCTGACCATGGCCCCCTATGCCGACTATCTGGTNGCCTCGGAGGAGACNGAGCCGGGCGTAGGCTGGTACTACACCGACTGGCTCACCGCCTTCGGCGCGGACCCCTCCATGCCCACCATCCAGATCGGGCAGAAGATCGTGGACAGCTTTGTGGAGGTCTGCGCNCANAAATGCCGNGGCCAGTCNACCACNCTGTCCGTGATTGACCTGGCGGAGCTGGAAGTCACNCTGCCGGACGCNCTGGCGGACTTCTCCAAGTCCACAGCCAAGCTGATCCAGGACAAGCAGTTCCAGACCGTTGCCAACGCCCGCAGCGGAGCGCGGGAGTTCGCCCGGTCCAGCAAGATCGACCAGGTAGACCTGACCCATCTGGCCCAGAACCTGGGCACCCAGGAGGGGAAAGCCNTGACGGANGTCCTNCTGAGCGCGGTGAANTANAACCGCACATCCTCTGATATGAGCAATTCCTACGGCCTCTCCATCTATTTCCCCAGCCAGAAGATCTCGATGGTAGATAAGGCCACGTCCACCTACCAGCAGATCGGCATGGACGCGGAGTANACCCGCTGCATCCGGCANTANGCCAGCATGGCCGCCAGCGGACAGGCCGCCTCCGGCGGNNCCTCCTCGCCNCTGTCCTCNCTGACNGGNACCTCCGGCGGNAGCGCCNGNGCGGATATGGTCACCGCCCTGCTGGGCGAGTTCCTGGGCGGCAGCTTTGGCCGTATCTCCGGTCTGACGGACGACAACACNGNATTCCTGAGTGACCGCGCTATGAGCGACGAGGACACCGCCCAGTACCTGGAAGAACACCGCTTCCCCGCCGAGGCACTGGTATGGCAGACCGGAGCCGACGGCACNNCGGTCCTGCGCCTGAGCGAGGAGCAGTGGGGGCTGGTNCAGTCCCTGGANCTGAACCTGTTCTACGATGACGGAGCGGGCTATNTCGACCTGGGCCTGGANAACGTNTTTGACTTTGACGATGACGGCGGCCTGCTGGGGAANAACGACGGCACATGGCTGGCTATCAACGGNCAGCCCGTGGCCTATTACCACACTGCCACCATGGATGACGGCACCAACTACACCATCACCGGCCGGGTCCCCGTGCTGCATAACGACAGCCGCGCGGAACTGATCCTGGTGTTCGACAACGAAAATCCCCACGGCTTTGTNGCGGGCGTCCAGACCGTCTACCTGGGCGGCGAGACCGANACAGCGGCCAAGCTCCAGTCTGAGCTNCAGCCCGGCGATACCNTGGAGTTCCTGTGCGACTANTACAGCTACGCCGGAGNCTATCAGGACAGCTACCTGCTGGGCGANCCCCTGACCGTCACNGAAGACGGCCTGACCATCACCGACGTCCCCCTGGAGGGCCGCACCCAGGCCACCTACCGCTTNACCGACCTCTACGGCCAGCACTATTGGACCCCGACGATCCCGGAAGAATGATCTGAACCTATAAANCGCTGCGCCACAAGCTATGATTCAGCTTGTGGCGCAGCGTTTTCCTGNAAATATGTCAGCTTTGCCCCGCCATATTCTGNGCATCCCTCTGCCGGTCGATCCTCTGTGACAGTTCACCTGCTTTCCAAACNAATCACATCCGGCAAGATCCCGGCAAAATTACGTTTTTTCCCTTGAAATTTTCCNAAAAACGGTGTAAAATAGGNCTAAGATGCGTAAAGTGCCCTTCAATATCAGAAAGACGACGTATGAAAAGGAGGCGGAGGGAATATGTTTTGCGTAGGGGACAAGGTAGCCCACCCCATGCACGGGGCGGGCGTCATTGACGAGATCGTAACGGAAACGGTAGCGGGTGCGAAGCAGGACTACTATGTGTTNCGTATGCCTGTAGGCGGACTGACGCTGAAGATCCCCACCGCCTCCGGCGACACTTCNGGCCTGCGCGGCGTNTGGGATCTGGGCAGGGTGCAGCAGCTCCTGCGGGACATGGCCGGCCTGGAGGTGGAGCGTTTCACCGGCAGCTGGAACCAGCGCTACCGGGAGAATATGCAGCGTCTGAAAAGCGGCGACCTCTACGAGGTGGCCCGGGTGATCAAGGGCCTGCTCCACCGGGAGAGNGAGCGGGGTCTGTCCACCGGGGAGCGGAANATGCTCCGNACGGCAAAACAGATCCTGATCTCCGAGATGGCGCTGACCACGGGGGAGACCTACGATGATCTGGAGCACCAGATCGANCAAGCGGCTGCGGGAGGCGCGGAATAGTGAACAAGTTTTTTGCCAGACTGTTTCATAGAAAGGACCGGGCGGCGCATCCGTATTGCAGCGTCATCGTAGCCGCCGCCGGTTCCTCCAGCCGCATGGGCGGCGANAATAAGCTGATGATGCCCATCGACGGCGTGCCCGTCCTGGCCCGTACCNTGCAGGCGCTCAATGAGGCGGCGCTNGTGGANGAGATCGTGGTGGCCGCCCGGGAGGAGGATCTGATCTCCATCGGCGACCTGTGCAAGATCTACGGCGTTGTGAAGCCCACCAAGATCGTCCGGGGAGGGGANANCCGGCTGGAGTCGGTGTATCTGGCCTCNCTGGAGTGCNGGGAGGACGCAAAATTTATAGCGGTCCATGACGGNGCGCGGCCCCTGGCCACAGCGGAGCTCATTGACCGCACCATCGCCCTGGCCCACCGCACNAATGCCGCCGCGCCCGCCGTGCCGGTAAAGGACACGATCAAGATCGTCCGGGACGGCAAGGTNGCCGCCACCCCNCCCCGNGAGGAGCTCCAGGCCGTCCAGACGCCCCAGGCCTTTGACGCCGCCCTGCTCCGGGCCGCGCTGGAGAANGCCCGGGTGTTCGGCGGGACCATCACGGACGACTGCTCCGCCGTGGAACTGCTGGGCAAGGAGATATACCTGACCGAGGGCTCCTACGAGAACATCAAGATCACGACGCCGGAGGATCTGATCCTTGCGTCCGAGCTCCTGCACCGCCGGGAGGTACAGCCATGAGCNTCCCGNGGATCGGNCAGGGCTATGACGTCCACCGGCTGNNAGAAGGCCGNGCATTGATCCTGGGCGGNGTAACGATCCCCTGGGAGAAGGGCCTGCTGGGCCACTCCGACGCGGACGTGTTGCTGCACGCCCTGATGGACGCCCTGCTGGGCGCAGCATCCCTGGGCGATATCGGGCACTTGTTTCCCGATACGGACGAGCAATACAGGGGCGCAGACAGCCGCGTCCTGCTCCGGCGGGTAAAAGAGGTCCTGACCCAGCATCATTTCCTGATTGGGAATGTCGATGCCACTCTGGTTGCGCAGAAACCGAAAATAGCGCCCTATATCCAGCAGATGCGCCAGAACATCGCGGACGATCTGGAGATTCCCCTGGATGCGGTAAGCGTCAAGGCCACCACAGAGGAGCGTCTGGGCTTCACCGGCGACGGCTCCGGCATGTCCGCCCAGGCCATCGCCCTGATTTTTAAGGAGTAACGGACCGCAACCCACTCACCAAAGAACGGAAATCCACGACAACCACCAAAATTTCAGCTGGATCTACCCCACCCCTCCTGACCCCCAGGAGGGGTGTTTCTATAGGACTGCACACTAAGACAGCCGCTTCGCCCGATAAGCGGACGGCAGCAAGACAGAAGCAGACAGACCGAGCCACGGGCGCAAAACAAAATACCCCCGTAATAAGGTGTCGCGCTCAGCGCGACGCCCGCCCGCCCAGCCAGCAGGGCTGGCGGCGTTTTGGTTCCTTTGCCGCCGCGGGCAAAGGAACTCGCGCCGGGGCGCGAAACACCCCTCGTCACACCTCCCGCCATCAAGGCATATATTGATGACGGGAGGCGGTATCATTGCCATACTATCTGCTGCTGAGCCGCTCCATCACCCATGCCCAGCGCATGAGCCGCACCCTGGAGCGGGCAGGGATCACCGCCCGTTTTTTCCGTCCGCCGATGGGGCTGACCGACAGAGGGTGCAGCTACGCGGTCCGGGTCGGCGAGGGGAATTTTCCCCAGGCCATGGACCGGCTGCGGCGTGAGGGCCTCATGCCTATGCGCGTGTTTTACGCGGGAAGCGATGGAGCGTTCAGTGAGATCAAACAACTATGAATAACGGGGGAGGGCCGTCCTGCCCCGCCGCCAGGCGCGGCGGAGGGACCGGCCTTCTCCCTATCGGAGGAAGAGCGATGATCTATTTTGACAGTGCGGCCACCACGCTGCAAAAGCCGGCCTCCGTGCCGGCGGCGGTGGCGGACGCGATCCGAAACATGACCACCCCCGGACGGGGGGACCACCCCGCCGCCCGCCTGGCGGCAGACCTGATGCTGCGCTGCCGGATGGAGGCGGCGGAATTTTTCGAGGTCCCCCAGCCGGAGAATGTGGTCCTGACCTCCAACGCCACCCACGGTCTGAACATCGCCATCCGCAGCCTGGTGTCGCCCGGGGATACGGTGGCCATCTCCGGCTATGAGCACAACGCCGTCACCCGGCCTCTCCGGGCCATCGGGGACGTGTCCTGCCGGATCGTCAACGGGCGGCTCTTTGACAGGGCGCAGATGGCGGAGGGCTTCCGAAAAGCCGTAGATCAGGGAGTGAAGGCGGTCATCTGCACCCACACGTCCAATGTCTTCGGCTATACGCTGCCCATCGACGACATCGCCGCGATCTGCAAAGAGAAGGGCGTGCCCCTGATCGTGGACGCCTCCCAGTCCGCGGGCATCCAGCCGGTGAGTCTGGAGCGGTGGGGCGCGGCCTATGTGGCCATGCCGGGCCACAAGGGGCTCTACGGCCCCCAGGGCACAGGCCTGCTGCTGTGCGGGGAGGGCCGGACGCCGGCGACCATCATGGAGGGCGGCACCGGGAGTCTCTCCCGGCAGCAGGAGATGCCGGACTTCCTGCCGGACCGCCTGGAGGCGGGGACCCAGAATATCCACGGCGCGGCGGGACTGCTGGCGGGACTGCGGTTCGTCCGGTCCCTGGGGCTGGAGGAGATCCGGCGGCGGGAGAGCGAGGTCATCCGGACGCTGGCCGGGGGCCTGAAGAGGCGGGCGGACTACCGCGTTTTCGACGATCCTGCGGGGGAGAGCTCCGTGCTGAGCGTCCTGCCCCTGCGCACCGCGCCGGAGACCCTGGCGGACCGGCTGGCGGAGCAGGGTGTGGCCGTGCGTGCGGGGCTGCACTGCGCGCCCCTGGCCCACCGGACCGTGGGGACGGAGGAGACCGGGACGGTGCGNTTNTCCGCGTCGGCCTTCAACACCCCCCAGGAGGCGGAGGCAGTGCTCCGGATGCTGTGAGAGAGGGGAGGCATGGATGNCGGAATCCGTGCCTCTTTTCGACATTCCGCAGCNATCCNNCATCCAAACCTATATAAACTTTTTATGAATGTTTTCCCATAAATGTTCTCAGGAAACCGGTTTGTCAACCGGTTTCCNCTTTTTTGCGCTCCAAAAATAGAAAATCCGGGGCCGTCGAATTTTCGTGCAAAAATCAGGACGATAATTTGTTGCATTTTTCATCCGTTTAGAGTAAAATGTAAACTACTTATGGGATTCTTTTTCAATGGAGGGAAGCCATGGACGCCATGGAAGTATTGACAAACGCGGGCTACAGGGTCGCCGCTTTCTTCATGTCCCTGCGGCTGTGGGACGTGCTGGACATTCTGATAATCGCNTACCTGATCTACCGGCTGCTGCTGGTGGTGCGGAAAACCAACTCCTCCCGGCTCATCAAGGGCGTGCTGATCATCATCGTCGCCCTCTGGCTGTCCACGGGCAGGCTGCAGGCGCTCAACTACGTGCTGGGTAAGATCATGGAGTGGGGCGTTGTATGCCTGGTCATCCTGTTCCAGCCGGAGATCCGCCGGGGACTGGAGCAGATGGGCAGCAGCCTCCCCTTCCTCCAGCTGTTTTCCAAGCCCCAGGTGGACCGGCAGACCATCGANGACGCCATCTCNCAGACNGTGGANGCCTGCGGCGANATGAGCAAGTCCCGCACCGGNGCNCTGATCGTCTTTGAGCGGCACAACCAGCTGGACGAGCATCTNCGCAGCGGCACCAAGCTGGACGCGGAGGTGTCCTCGGAGCTTCTGAAAAACATCTTCTTTGTCAAGGCCCCCATGCACGACGGGGCGGTGCTCATCCGGGAGGGCAGGGTCCTGGGGGCCGGCTGTATGCTNCCCCTGAGCAAGAACGTGAACCTCAGCCGCGACCTGGGGATGCGCCACCGGGCGGGCATCGGCATGAGCGAGAACTCCGACGCCGTGGTGGTGCTGGTCAGCGAGGAGACCGGGTCCATCTCCGTGGCCGTGGGCGGGATGCTCAAGCGGCACCTGATGACCGAGACCCTGGAGCAGCTGCTGCGCAACGAGCTGCTGCCCCAGCAGGAGGACGACGGGGAGAACGGCAAAAAGCGCAAGGGCATCAAGGGCCTGCGGGCAAAGGATAAGAAGGACGGTGGAAAAGCGGATGAGTGAAAAGGCCAATAAGATCCTCTATATCGTGCTGAGCCTTCTGCTGGCCGTTGTGTTCTGGCTGTTCGTGGACACCGAGCTGGGCAACACCGTCAGCGAGGATTTCAACAACGTGCCCGTGGTCTTTATCGGGGCGGAGGACACCCTGCCCAGCCGGGGCCTGATGCTGGCCGAGGGCGGCGACGCCACCGTGGACCTGCGTCTCAGCGGCCCCCGGGCGGTGATCTCCGACCTGAAGCGGAACGGCGGCGTCCGGGTGCGGGTCAACCTGACCGATATCAACGCTGTGGGTCCCTACAGCAAGACCTACGAGCTGGTGACGCCGGACAACGTCAACAACAGCGACATCACCGTTGAGCGCCGGTCCCGCTCCGCCATCAGCATCCAGGTCACCAACCTGTATTCCAAGGAGGTGCNNGTNANNNCNNNNGTGNTNGGCGAGGTGGCCGAGTCGTATATGTATACGGCGGTGGGCGTGGTGACGGAGCCGTCCACGATCACGATCAGCGGCCTGCGGGAGAACGTGGACCCCATCGCCTCCGCCCGCGTGGTGGTGGACATCACCGGCGCGACCGGCACCACCCAGCAGGAGTACAGCTACGAGCTGCTGGACAGCGACGGCAACGTGGTGGAGGACCCGGACATCCACGTCTCCGATCAGCAGGTGAGCGTGACGGTCCCGGTATACCTGGTGAAGGAGCTGCCTCTAACTTTGAAATTTAAGGAATCCGCCGGTTCCCGGCTGGCCAACGCCAAATGGGAGCTGGATCTGGAGTCCATCACCGTGGCCGGGGAGCCCCTGAACCTGGAGACCATTGACGAGATCGAGCTGGCCGAGATAGATCTCAGCGCCAGCAGTACCGACTGGGAGGAGGATCTGCCGATCAAGATCCCCGCCGGATGCGAAAATATCAGCGGACAGAAGACCGCCCATCTCACCGTGAAATACCGCGGCCTGGAGACCAAGAGCTTCACCGTGACCAACATCAAGCCCAGCGGCCTGAGCGTGAGCCAGAACTTCGATCTGATCACCACCTCCGTGGACGTGCTGCTGCGGGGCCCCGCCGCNGAGCTGGAGCAGGTGACGGAGGAGGACATCCGCATCGTGGTGGATCTGACGGACATCGCCTCTGACGGCGCGGTGCAGCCCCAGGCCATCGTCTACGTGGACGGCTACAGCGAGGTAGGCGCCGTGGGGACCTACACCGTCAGCGGCAAGATCATTTCCGGTTAGAAGTTGTATTCACAGGCGTTGAACGCNGTCTGGCCGGGTTTTTTCGCGCCGCTCTTCGTTAAATTTTCTTGAAATACATCCAGTATTCCTGCGAAAATTTGCCTTGATCGGCGCGAAAATCCCTCGCCCATCCGGCATTCCCCACCTATGAATACAACTTCCTAAGGAGGCATACCCATGACACAGACCGCCACCGTTACCGCCCTTCCCGTCTCGTCTGGTGGGGACGTGGAGCTGACCATCACCCGCCAGACCGCCTGCGGGCACAGCTGCGACGGCTGCGGCCGCTGCGCGGGGAAGGCCCCGGACCTGGTGATCCGGGCGTCCAGCGATATTGCCGTGGCGCTGGGCGACAAGGTGGAGGTATACAGCGACGGCAATCAGGTGCTGGGCGCGGCGGCGCTGGTGTACGGGCTGCCGGTGGTGCTGTTCCTGATGGGGTATCTGGTTCCGTCTTCCCTGCCGGAGGGTTGGAGATACGCCTGCGGCGGGATAGGCTTTTTGCTGGGCCTTGCCGGCGCGGTGGTCTGTGACCGCGTGATGAAGAAGCGGGCGGGCGTGACCTACCGGGTGGTCAGAAAGCTGTAGGGGCGGCGGTGTTCGGCTATGTGCGTCCTTCCGTGGAGCGGCTGACGGAGGAGGACAGGCAGCGCTTCGGCGGCGCTTACTGCGGCCTGTGCCGCGTCCTGGGGGACCGGTATGGGCAGGCGGCCCGGATGATCTTGAATTATGATTTTACCTTTCTGGCCATATTGCTGTGGCCGGAAGAAGATATGGAGGCGCTCCACCGGGGGTGCATTGCCCACCCCATCGCCGGACGGGACTATTTCCCGGGCAACAGCGCACTGGAGCTGGCGGCGGACGAGAGCGTGATCCTGGCCTGGTGGCAGGCCCAGGACGCATTAAGCGATCCCGGGGGCGGAAAGGCGAAATACCGCGCCGCATCTCTGGCGCTGAAGGGAGCCTACCGCCGGGCGCGGGAGCGCCGCCCAGTCTTTGACGAGACGGTGCGGCGGCAGCTGGCTCTGCTGCGTGAGCTGGAGGAGGCCCGGTGCCCGTCCCTGGATGAACCGGCGGACGCCTTTGCCCAGCTTCTGTCCGCCGCGGCGGCGGAGGCGGGGGAACCGGTGAAGCGCCGCGTGCTGGAGCAGATGCTTTACCATCTGGGGCGGTGGATCTATCTGGCGGACGCCGCCGACGATCTGGCGGACGACTTCGCCTCCGGCAGCTATAATCCGCTGATCTGCCGCTTCGGCCTTTCGGAGGGCGCTCTGACGGAGGAGGCGCGGGAGAGCCTGGTGATCTCCCTGGACCACTCCATCCGGCTGATGGGCGCGGCCTATGAGCTGTGGGATTTTGGCGTGTGGGGACCCACCATTCAGGCGACTGTTTACGAGGGGCTCTTTCTTGTGGGGAGGGCCGTTTTAGAGGGAACATTCCAAGCCAGTGATATGCGTATCATGGGCAGAAACAAGGAGCAGCTATGACCGACCCGTACGAAGTCTTGAATATCTCCAGCACCGCCACCGATGAGGAGGTCAAAAAGGCCTACCGCGAGCTGGCCCGGAAGTACCATCCGGACAACTACCACGACAATCCCCTGGCCGACCTGGCCCAGGAGAAGATGAAGGAGATCAACGCCGCCTACGACGAGATCCAGCGTCAGCGCAGCGGCCGGGGACCTTCTTACGGCAGCAGCGGCGGCTACGCCCGGCAGAGCTACGGCGGCTACCAGTACCAGCAGCGGACGGCGGGCAATCCCGCCTTCCAGCAGGTGCGCATGGCCATCAACCGCAACGATCTGGGCATGGCGGAGCAGCTGCTGGACCGGATGGACGACCACAACGGCGAGTGGAATTTCCTCAAGGGGACCATCTGCTACCGCCGGGGCTGGGTGGACGAGGCGCGGCGGTACTACCAGACCGCCTGCCAGATGGACCCCGGCGACGCGGAATTCCGTCAGGCGCTCAACTTTGTGGAGAACAATCAGGCGGGATACCGGCCGGAGGGCTACGAGACCTTTTCTACCGGCTGCGGCGGCGGGAATCTCTGTGCGCGGCTGGCCTGTACTTATTTGATGTGTAATCTGTGCAGCTTTGGCGGCATGAGATTTTTCTGCTGCTGATATAGTCAAGCGACTTGAAAAATAGCAAAGCTATTTTTCAGACGGGCAAAGCCCGTCAGCGTGTGAAACACGCTGTTGTTGGCTATACAATCCAAACCAAGGCCGGCGGCCTGTTACGGCGTATACGCCGTAACACTTGAAAAGAATTTTAATTCTTTTCAAGTTGTTTGATTATATTCAGAAATAACCATACAGAAGGGGGAGGGTGGACTTGATCAAAAGCATGACCGGCTATGGCCGGGCCCGGCAGACCGTCAACGGGCGGGACATCACCGTGGAGGTCCGCAGCGTCAACAACCGCTATCTGGACTGCTCGGTGAAAATGCCCCGGGCTTACATCTTTGCGGAGGACGCCATCAAGGCCCTGGTGCAGAAGAGCGCCAGCCGCGGCAAGGTGGATGTGTTCATCACTGTGGAGTCCATGGGCGCGGAGGAGACGGTGGTCACCGTCAACGAGGCCCTGGCGAAGGGCTACATTGCCGCCTTACAGAAGCTGTATGACCTTGGCGGCGGAAGATGGGTCAAGAGCAGCTGCTATGCCACCGATTTGGCCCGCCTGCCGGACGTCCTGACCATTACCAAGGCGGAGGAGGATCTGGAGTCCGTGTCCGCCGACCTGTGCGCGGTGGCGGAGGAGGCCCTGGCGGCCCATGCCGCCATGCGTGCCACCGAGGGTAAAAAGCTGGCCGAGGATATCATGGGCCGGCTGGATACCATCGAGACCATTACCGGCAGGGTGGAGGAGCGCTCCCCCCAGACAGTGGCGGAGTACCGGGAGAAGCTGCTGGCCCGGATGAACGAGGTGCTCCAGACCGCCGCCGTGGACGAGAACCGCATCCTCACCGAGGCGGCCATCTTCGCCGACAAGGTGGCGGTGGACGAGGAGACGGTGCGCCTGCGCAGCCACCTCAGCCAGCTGCGGGAGATGCTGCAAAGCAGCGAGCCCATCGGCAGAAAGCTGGACTTCCTGATCCAGGAGGTCAACCGGGAGTCCAACACCATCGGATCGAAGTGCAACGACGTGCAGATCGCCCGGGACGTGGTGGAGCTGAAGGCCGAAGTGGAAAAGATCCGGGAGCAGGTGCAGAATATTGAGTAAGGAAAACGAACTGGTAAGCATCGGCTACGGCGCGATGATCTCAGCCGGCCGCCTGATCGCCGTGGTGGGGCCGGACTCCGCCCCGGTGAAGCGGCTGATCAGCGAGGCCAGGGAGCGCAGTATGCTCATTGACGCCACCTTTGGCCGCAAGACGGCGGCGGTGCTGGTTATGGACAGCGACCATGTGGTCCTCTCCGGCCTGCCGCTGGAAAAGCTGGCGCCCCGGTTCGGCGTTGATCCGACGGTATTGGAGGAGGAAGAACCATGAGACGAGGAAAGACCTTCATTATCTGCGGTCCCTCCGGCGTGGGGAAGGGGACCGTGGTAGCCCGGCTGCTGGCCAGCGACCCCACGCTGTACTTCTCCGTGTCCGCCACCACCAGGGCCCCGCGCCCCGGCGAGCAGGACGGCAAGCACTACCACTTCCTGACCATGGAGCAGTTTGAGCAGTGGATCGCGGAGGACCAGTTCCTGGAGCACGCCCAGTTCGTGGGCAACCGCTACGGAACCCCCCAGCTCTACGTGGACAAGGCCATGGAGCAGGGCCGGGACGTGCTGCTGGACATCGAGATCCAGGGCGCGGAGCAGGTCCACCGGAAGCGGCCCGACGCGGTGCGCATCTACGTGGCTCCCCCCAGCTGGGCGGAGCTGGAGCGCCGGCTCATTGGCCGGGGCACCGAGGACATGGAGCGGGTGAGATCCCGCCTGGAGCGGGGCAAGGTGGAATTTGCCGCCGCCAAGGATTTTGATTACTTTGTCATCAACGACACCGTGGACCACGCCGTCAGCGAGATCCAGGCCATCATGGCGGCCGAGCACTGCCGCCCGGACGAGCGAATCACGCTGATCGACCAGTAGGAGAGGATTTGATGAAGCTCGGAGAAGTCAGCATCTTGACAAGCGATGTGGTCAGGCTCGCAAATTTCTACAAGAGCCTGCTGGAGATCGACAATGGCAGCAATGACGCCGTACATCAGATGATCATCGCCGAAGAAACCATGCTCGCCATCTTTAACGATGGCCGGGACCCTCAAGAGCACAGGGGACAAAATATGTGTCTGGCGTTTACAGTTGATGATATTGACAAAGAATACCAGAGGGTACAGTCCTTAGGGGCTGAGATCATAGAAAAGCCCACCGCCCGTCCCTGGGGCGCGATCAATATGAGCTTTGCGGACCCGGACGGCAACATCGTTTATCTGAGGAGTTTTCCCAAACAATAAAGCAGTGAATTACAAATCTATCAAGAAGGAATGATGCTATTATGATGCTCTATCCCGCTATGAACAAGCTGACCGCCAACGTGCCCAACCGCTACCTGCTGGTGAACGTGGTGGCCCGCCGGGCCCGCCAGATCGCCCAGGAGGCGGAGGACCTGGGGGAGAAGACCGACGTGAAGCCCGTGACCCTGGCCATCAACGAGGTAGCCGACGGCAAGCTCTCCGTGGCCGCGTCGGACATTGAGATCAAGGATGTAGAATAAGCAAAAAGCGGCCTGGCCGCTTTTTGTGCGAAAAGAGGGGAACCATGGAGCTGGCCAATATTGCGCGGGTGGCGGTCAGCGCCGCCACCTATGCCATCGACAAGCCGTATGACTACCTGATCCCGGAGAAGCTGACCGGCAAGGTCAGACCGGGAGTGCGGGTGGCCGTCCCCTTCGGCAGGGGCAATAAGACCAGCGAGGGCTTCGTCCTGGCCGTGGGCCAGGACAGCAAGCGGGGGGAGCTGAAAGCCGTCAGCGAGGTCCTGGACAGCGAGAGCGTCCTGAGTCCCCAGCAGATCAAGCTGGCCCTCTGGCTGCGGGAGCGGTACTTCTGCACCCTGTACAGCGCGGTAAAGACCCTGCTGCCCGCCGGGCTGTGGTACAGGCTCCAGGAGATCTGCACCCTGGCAGTGGACCGGGAAACGGCCCTCGAGGCCGGGGCCAATGAAAGGGAAAGCCGGGTCCTGGAAGCCTTGGCGGCCCATGGCGGCAGCGCGGAGCTGGAGACCCTGCGCCTGGCCTGCGGCGAGAGCGCCGGGACCGTAGTCCGGGAGCTGCACCGGCGGGGACTGCTCACCATTGACACCGCCGCCGACCGGAAGATCTCCGACAAGCAGGCCAGCCAGGTCTCCCTGGCGGTAACAATGGAGGAGGCGATGGCCGCGGTGGAGCCCAAGCGCCGCAGCGCACCCATGCGCTATGAGGTGATCCGGCTCCTCTGCACCACCGGCAGCGCCCTCTCCGGCGATATCTGCTATTTTACAGGCGCGACTATGCGGACACTGAAAAGCCTGGAAAACAGTGGTCTGGTGACCCTTACCCAGGTGGAAGTGCTGCGTGTGCCCCCGCCGAAAGAGGCGGACGGCGCGCCCATTACGCTCACCGAAGAGCAGCAGGCGGCCTATGACAGCGTTTTGCAGCAGATGGACGGGGGGACGGCCTCCTGTACGCTGCTCTACGGCGTTACCGGCAGCGGCAAGACGCTGGTATATATCCGCCTCCTCCAGGAGGTGGTCCGCCGGGGCAAACGGGGAATGATCCTGGTGCCGGAGATCGCGCTGACGCCCCAGATGATGGCGAGGTTCAGCGCCTATTTTGGGGACCGGGTGGTCATGCTCCACAGCGGCCTGCGGATGTCGGAGCGGTATGACCAGTGGAAGCGGATCCGGCGGGGCGAGGTGGATATTGTCTTAGGCGCCCGCAGCGCCGTCTTCGCGCCCCTGGAAAGCCTGGGCATGATCATTCTGGACGAGGAGCACGAGAGCAGCTACCAGTCCGAGAACCTGCCCCGGTATCACGCACGCGATGTGGCGAAATTCCTCTGCTCCCAGCAGGGGGCGGTCCTGGTCCTCGGCTCCGCCACCCCATCGGTGGAGACCACGTTCCAGGCCCAGCGCGGGGTATACCAGAAGCTGATCCTCCGCTCCCGCTTCAACCGGCAGCCGCTGCCCAAGGTAGTGATCGCCGATATGCGCTCTGAGCTTCGCGCCGGCAACGGCGGGATGATCAGCGCGCCCCTCCTCCGGGAGCTGGAGGAAAATCTGGAAAAAGGGGAGCAGAGCATCCTGTTCCTCAACCGCCGGGGCAGCAGCCGGATGCTGCTGTGCGGCGAGTGCGGGGAGGCTCCCCAGTGCCCCCGATGCAGCGCCTCCCTGACCTATCACAGCGCCAATGGACGGCTGATGTGCCACTACTGCGGCCACTCCGAGCGTGCGCCCAACCTGTGCCCGGAGTGCGGCGGCCTGATGAAGCAGGTAGGCGCGGGCACCCAGAAGGTGGAGGAGGAGCTGAAGGAGCTGCTCCCCCGGGCCGGAGTCCTGCGCATGGACGCGGACACGGTGTCCGGCAACCATGAGGCGCTGCTGGAGCGTTTTGAGAAAGAGAAGATACCCATCCTCCTTGGCACGCAGATGGTGGCCAAAGGATTGGATTTTGAAAATGTGACGCTGGTGGGGGTCCTGGCGGCGGACCTGAGCCTGTATATCGACAACTACCACGCCGCCGAGCGGACGTTCAGCCTGCTGACCCAGGTGGTTGGACGGGCCGGACGGGGGAGTAAGGACGGACGGGCGGTGATCCAGACCTTTACGCCCGACAACGAGGTTATCACCAGCGCCGCCGCCCAGGATTACAACAGCTTTTACGCCTCAGAGATCCGCATCCGCCGGGCCAGAAGGTATCCGCCTTTCGCGGATGTCTTCACGCTGACGGTGTCCGGTCCGGAGGAGGGGGCGGTGCTCCGCGCCGCCGCCCAGCTGCGGGAGGCCATGCGGAGCGGCCTTCAATATCCCACGGCGGCGAATATGTCGGTGGAGATTTTGGGACCGGCCCCCGCGCCCGTTGTGAAGGTAAATAACCGGTATCGGTATCGGGTATTCTGGATCGGGAAGAATGACCATACCACGAGGGAATTGATTTCCTACTACATTCGGGCTTTTCACCAGAGGAAGGAAAACAGGGGGATGAATTTGTTTGTGGACTGCAACGCGGAGGAGTAAATTGCCGCCGCTGCGCGGCGGCACCCGCTTTAATCTGCGGCCCTGCGGGCCGCGACCGCTTGTTTCTTCCGTCAGCCCGGGAGCTGCCCGCCCCCGGACCCCGGGCTTACTTTTGTCACGCGACAAAAGTAAGCAAAAACGCGCTTGAACCTACGGTTCAAGACTCCCTTGACGGGGCGGCACCTCCGTGCCGCTTC
>JAAVHD010000013.1 GCA_014799915.1 Oscillibacter sp. | reverse complement strand
AACTCAACCCCATTGAAAAGTTCTGGGCCTGGCTGAAACGCTTTTTACGCAAAATCCTTCCCACAGTTTCTTCTTTCGATGATGCCCTCTTTACCGCTTTTCAACTGTGGTGACTATAACGCCCCAGATCTTCCAGACCTGGGGCGTTTGCTTATCAATTGCCGAGAGACAGCTCCAGAATTTTCTGGCACAGCTCCGGGTAGCTCATTCCGATAGCGGCGGCCTCCTTGGGCAGCAGGCTGCCGGGGGTCATGCCGGGCAGGGTGTTGATCTCCAGACACCAGATCCGGCCCTTTTCGTCCAGAATGAAATCCGTCCGGGAGTAGGAGCGCAGGCCCAGGGCACGGTGGAGCTTTAAGGCCAGCTCCCCCATGATTTTCTGCTGCTCCGGTGTAATGGGGGCGGGGCAGACCTCCAGACTTTGGCCCGCCTGATACTTGGCGGCGTAGTCAAAATAGCTGCCGTTCTGGGCGATCATCTCCACCGCCGGGAGGTACTGATCCCCCAGAACGCCTACGGTCAGATCCCGGCCTTTGACCTTCTGCTCCACCAGCACATGTCCGCCATAGCAGAGCATCTCCTCCAGGGCCGCGCGAAGCTCCTGCCGGGTCTCCGGCAGAGCCAGCCCCAGAGAGGAACCGCCGTTGATGGTCTTCACCGCCGCGGGCAGGGGAAGCTCATTCGTCAGCCGGGAAACGTCCTCCGGTCCGTACCGCAATTCCCGCCAGGGGAGGGTGGGAATGCCGGTGTACTCCATCACCTGCTTGGTGACGGCCTTGTTCATGGCCATGCCGGAGGCAAGGTGGCCGGAGCCGGTGTAGGGGATGCCCAGCAGGTCAAAGGCGGCCTGCACCCGGCCGTCCTCGCCGCACTCCCCGTGAAGGCCCAGAAATACCGCGTCCGCCATCCGGCAGACCTCCAGCACGCCCGGGCCGAACAGACTGGCCGACTGGTCCCGCCGGGAAGCGCGGACCGCCTCCAGATCCGGGGCTTGGGAGGTGATTTCCTCCTGGGTACACAGGCCGTCAGGGGCGTCAAAAATATCCGCCAGGTCGCCGGACCATGCCTCCAGTCCCAGGAACATATCCACCAGCACCGCCCGATGGCCCAGACTGCGCAGCGCCTGGCAGATCCCCTGGCCGGACACCAAAGATACCTGGCGCTCCGGAGACAGGCCGCCCGCTAATACGATAATATCCAAAATAAAGTCGCTCCTTTATAAAATCGGAAATAATAGTGTGGATCAAACGACTACAGGAACTCCCGGGCGCTGTTTGCAGCATAAGCTGCAAATGCGCTTGAAAGCCGCGCGTGGTTTGGGGTTGTGCAATGGAGAAGATTTTTTGGGGCGCGGCTTTTGGGGGATTTCGCACCCTGCGGGGCGCGACCAGAGGCTCTGCCCGTGTGGTCCGCCATAGGCGGACCGACAGCTGGGGCGGCCAAAGGCCGCCTAACGTCTGGACTCTGCGGCCTTTGTAAAGGCCGGCGAAACTTTTAATAGGGGCGAGTTAGCTCGGCACTGACAGCGCACTCCGGGAGACAGCGTCCAGCTCCGTCATAGCGAAAAACCGGTACTCTACCCCGTAGGACTGATCCCCCCAAGTGGTGTCGATATGATAGGGCTTTCCGTCCAGCACCGCCGTAGTCCAGATGTGATCCCCCTTGGAGTAGGTGCCGCAGGGGATGTCCTCCAGCTTCAGCAGAAGGTTATAGGCCGCCGTATAGCCGTCGCAGACGGCAATACCCTCATGGAACAGGCGGTAACCGCTGTGGCTCATGAGCTGCTGCGCGTGGTCATAGCGGCAGTTTTCGCAGATCCAGGCGAAATAGACCCGGGCCTTCTCGTAATCCGTCATGTCCGCCGTGATCCTTCCCGTCTCCCACATCTGATCGTGGACTGCCAGCGCATAGTCCATGGTCTCCTCCCGGTACTGCCCCACAAGGGATTCCGCATAGAGGCTGCTGGAGAAGGTCAGGGTCACAGAGGTGCCCCGGGTGGAGTAGGGGGCGGATACATTGTTGTAGGTCTGCTCCACATAATTCCGGGCCGTGCTCAGAAATGCGTCTACCAGCGCGTTCATAAATTTGCTGCTGAGAGTCCCCGCCGGGTACTCCAGGGTAATGCGCCGCTCACCCCGGGAGAGCATATAGCGCACGTCGGCGTCGATCTTCTCTGCTTCATCCGGCATGGGGGAGGGGTAGAATGACCCATCGCTTTCTACCAGATCTGCCAGTGTGATCCCTCTCCTGCTGTAGGAGGGCAGGACCTCCCAGTCCAGCGTCAGACGCAGTTCGCTGTAGGCCAGCCGGGACGCCATAGCCGCCGCCTGACAGCGGGAAACGTGCTCATCGGGCAGGAAGGCGCCGGTCTCATCTACGCCCTCTGTGATGCCCCAGATGTAGAAGCGCAGGATGTCCTCCTGATAGGGAGTGGTATCGGTGACATCCTGAATAAATTGCCCGGAGGCATAAGCGTCAGTCACCAGCTCCTGATTGACCGGATCAAACCAACTCTCCGGCAGGGCCAGCGCCAGCACGTGGGCCATCTCTGCCCGGGTGGCGGGACGGTCGTATGCGCCTTCCAGCTCCTGGCCCAGCACGAGCGCGGACTGGAGATAGGATATGTAGGGGAGATACCAGATTCCGCCCTCCGATGCGTAGGAGGCGGGCCCCGCCTCGCTGTCCCCGGTCTCGTAGAGACTGCGCAGCCGCGCGGCCATGGTGACCGCTTCCGCTACCGTCAGCTCCCCGTCCGGATCGAATCCGGAGCCCTTGCCCTCGGTCAGACCCAGTTCGTAGAGAGCCGTTACCGTGTCGTAATACCAGTCCCCGGCGGATACGTCGGCAAACTGACCCGTATAGGTCCGGATGGGCGTAAAGCCTGACGACTCCTCCGCCGTCCGGGCGAAGCCCGATAGCAGATGGAGTGTCAGGATAACCGCCAGAGCCAGTGTGCCAGCGCGCCGTGTACTTTTCATGTGTTTCCTCCCGTCATGGCACCAGAATGTCCATGTCCTCCAGTGTCAGATCGCTTTTGTAGGGGTTGAAATATGTATTGACCATCTCCAGGGTGGCCTCCGGGTCCAGCACGTAGTAAGACCCGCCCTTGTAGTACCCTGCGCCGTCGCCGGGCAGGGTGTGGAAGGTGATGTTGTCGCTGCCTGCCGTCAGAGCCTGCTCACCCAGCCAGATGAGATTGGCCAGCTCCAGGTCCGTGCCCACCCACTTCTGGAAGATCTCCGCGTAGGTGTGGATCTTGTCCCAGTTGGAAATTTGAAGCATCTGCTTGGCCGCCGCGGTCAGGAAGGCCTGCTGGGTGCCGATGCGGCCAATGTCGGCAGTGGCATAGCCGGTGCCGTCGTTGTTCTGCCGCCAGCGGACCACCTGGAGGGCCTCCTTGCCGTCGAGGTGCCGGAATCCCTGGGGGATGTGGATGTGGAGATTCTGCCAGTCATCGTCGTAGTCCATGTCCAGGGGGACCTCGAAGTCCACACCCTCGATGGCGTCCACCAGCTCCACGAACGCCTTCAGGTCCACGGTGATATAGTGGTCCACCGGGATGCCCAGCAGACGGGATACCTCGCTCATGGTCTGGGTGAAGCCGCCGTGGTGATAGGCGTTGTTCAGCTTCTTCACCGACCAGGACACGTTCAGCAGGGTGTCCCGGGGCAGGCTGACCACGTCGATCTTCCCGCTTTTCGCGTCTACGGCCACCAGCAGGTTGGTGTCGCTGCCGCCGTTCTCGTCGTCCAGACCGCCCAGAAGGATGGTGTGGAACCGCTCCTTCCGCCCATTGTTCAGATCGCGGCTCGACGCCGCCGCGCCGGGCTCCAGAGCGCTGTCAGCTTCATCCGTCTCCGGTGCGTTCTGGGGCAGATCTGACTTGGGAGTAGGCTCCTTGGAAAAGCATTTATACAGGCCGACCAGGGCGGTCATGACAAACAGGATGCAAATTGCCGCCACTGCGGCGGCCTGCAGGCCGCTGGTCTTTCTTTTGCTGCGCCTCATGAAATTTTCGCTCCTTGTGATGCCATTGAGATGGGCGCAGGAAATATGCGCCGCCTTGTATTATACTCCCAAAGACAGTATAACACAAGCGGAGCGGAAAATTTGTCACCATTTGTTTATATTGTATCCGAGTTGTCACGTTCCAGCCGGCGCAGGACCTCGTCGAGCTGCTCCGAATGGTGGTCCAGAGTCTCCAGCACGCCGGAGAGAAGCTCCTCCGTGGTCGGCCGGGCGGGCGGCCGGGCGGTGCGGATGGGGTGGACGTAGCGGTGAACCGTTGCTTCCTGCGGCGAGAACGGCGGGCTCTTTACGGCAGGCGTCTCCGCCGGACGGCGGACATTTTGATTTGGCTTCTGGTAAGGCTTCATGGGTTTTTCCTCCTGACGTTTTTCTTCCCCCGCGGGCTTCCCTAATCCTCTCCGCGATATTTGCGCCGGGTGGCGATCCCGCCGCGTATGTGCCGCTCCGCTTTGTTCTCGTCCAGCACTTCCTTTACCTGTAGATAGAGGCTTCTGTTGTAAAGGGGCAAGCGCTCCTGAATATCCTTATGTACGGTGCTCTTGCTGATCCCAAACCGCCTCGCGGCCTCCCGCACGGTGGTCCGGTTCTCGATGATGTACGTGGCCAGCTCACAGGCCCGTTCCTCGATGTTTCCCTTCAAGACCCAACACTCCCTATCCCGATATGCTCCATATATATGCGCCGGGATAGGATAACATGCGGAAAAAGGACGGTTGCCTTTTTCTCGGGACTGTGGTATGCTTCCTCCATTGGAATATGGAGAGGAGAGGGAAGGTATATGCGCGATCTGGAAATTGAACGGGAAATGTTTGAGCAGGCCGCTGCTCTGATCCGGCGGCGTTATCCCACCGGCTGGGGCGGCGCGGGGGTGGTCCATACCGCTGCGGGGCACTTCTTCACCAGCGTCTCTATTGACACGGCCAACGCCTCGGCGGTGCTGTGCATCGAGACAGGGGCCATGCTGGAGGCCCATAAGTACAACGAGCGGGTCACCCATTGCCTGTGCGTCGTGCGGGAGGATGAAAACGCTCCCTTTCGGGTGCTGTCCCCCTGCGGGATCTGTCAGGAGCGGCTGCGCTACTGGGGAGAGGACGTCCAGGTAGGTGTGACAACGGCGGAGGATACGCTGCTGTTCGTGCCGCTGAAACGGTTGCAGCCCTATCACTGGACCAATGCCTACCCGCCGGAGGAGCTGGAGCGGTTTACGGAAGATATTTGATACTTCTTCTTGGGGAAAAGTAGAACGTGCATGGCCGCTTGATGCGGCTATGCACGTTCTATTCGTATCAGCTCTCTTTGCAGACGATCTCAGGTGACAGCACCTGCAAGGTCTTGAAAAGAAGATAGTCCTCCTCCGTACCTCCGGCGGCAACCAACAGCAGGGGACGGTACAGGGTGGACTGCGCCGCCTGACTCAGCTTACCGCTGACATAGGGCACTCCCGGCGTCTCCGTCTGCCGGAGGAGCATACGGTCCCCGTCAAGTACCAGCTTGATGATCCGGACGCAGGGCGTTTCGATGAAGTCCAGCCGGATATAGAAGACGGGGCGTTCCTCCTCGTCGTGGGTGAAGCGGCCCAGAGCGGCCACCTGGAAGACATTTCCGCGGAAATCCAACTGGCTGACCGCCGGTTTGCCCAGGCCGATGGGGAGCCGGTATACCGCGTCCGCTTCCCGGTAGATCAGCTCCGGCAGATCGCCCTTGACACTGACGGCTACGGACGTTACCCCGGCAGTGTAGTTGTTATACAATGCCTGAAGCGACAGCGGCAGCAGGCCGGTGGAAGCGGCCCGGTCATCCTGGGCGGAGAAGGAGCGGTTCAAAAAGGGAGTGGCGGAGCTGCCGATGGGCTCTGTCTCCCGGCTGTAGGCGGAGAGGGAGCGGACGGCGGAGGCCAGCTCCTCCTGGGCGGCGGTATCCTCCGGGAGCTGGTCGGGGAAGGTCCCGCCGAAGTACCGGCTGACGATCTCGAAGTATCTGCTCTCCTGGAAGTCTGTGTCCGCCCCGGCGTTGGTCAGGACGATGATCCCGCTGTCCCGGAAGCCCAGGACGTTCTGCCCCAGCATCCCGTTGAACAGGAAGGTGTTCTCGTGGCGGCCCACCCAGATCTGGTAGCCGTAGTTGAAGCCGCCGGTCTCCGCCGGAGGCTGTGCGTGGGCGGTGGTGGCGGCGGTGAGATATTCCTGGGAGAGGAGCCGCTTCCCATGCCACACGCCGCCGTCCATCACCAGCTGGCCCAGCTTCGCCAGGTCCTCGGGGCGGATATAGAGGCCCCAGCCGCCCTTCTCGATGCCCTTGGGGCAGGTCTCCCAGTGGACGTCTGTGATGCCCATAGGGTCAAACAGGCGCTCCCGCAGGAATTCTGTCAGCCCCTTCCCGGACTTGAGACGGACGATGGCGGAGAGCATATAGGTATTCAGGCTGTTGTAGGCAAACTCGGTGCCTGGTTCACTTTTGAGCGTTGCGCTGAGAAAACGGCGGACCCAGTCGGATTCCGTCAGAGCCTCCGCCTCCGTGAACAGCGCACCGGAGCGCATGGTGAGCAGGTCCTCCACGGTCATGCCCTTTAGCCGGCGGTGCAGGGAGGTCGATCCGGCCTCCTCAAAGATATCCGCCACCAGCTCCTGGACAGAGAGCAGACCGTCGTCCACCAGCAGGCCAATGGCCAGGGAGGTCACGCTTTTGCAGGCGGAGAAGGTGTACTTTGCCGCCCGGAGGTCCTGGGAGCCGTAGGCGGCCTCGCAGAGCACGTTTCCGTGGCGCAGGATCATCACATCCTGGGTATACAGGTCCCGCCCCCGGTCCAGCTCCTCCAGAAAGGCCTGGATGTGCCGGGAGGAGACGCCCTGGCTCTCCGGGGTGGCCCGGGGGAAGGGCTGCTGGACGTCGCCCAGAGGGATGGCGGGCTTCTCCGCCGCCGTGGGCAGGAAGGGCTCGGTGGGGGTGCGCACGTCCAGGATGCGGGTGAGCAGCTGGAAGGTGCGGCTGGCAGTGGTCAGGTTCATACGGAGCACTCCTTATTTGATCAGTCTGCCGGTCAGCTCCAGCAGGGAATCGGTATCCTCCTCGGAAGTATGCCACGCGGTGACAAAACGGATGCAGGTGTGGGATGCGTCAATTTTCCGCTCGACCTCAAATTCCANCTGCTCCCGCAGGGCTTCCACCACGCTGTCGGGAAGGATGGGGAACACCTNGTTGCTGTCCGCCGGGGCCAGCAGAGGGATGCCCATGTCCTCCAGGCCGTCCGCCAGACGCTTTGCCAGNNCGTTGGCATGGGCTGANAGCTTCAAATACAGGTCGTCCTTNAGGATGGCTGCAAACTGGACNCCCAGCAGCCGNCCCTTGGCCAGCATGGCCCCCTGCTGCTTCATGCAGTTGCGGAACCCCGGCTGGAGGGNGGGATTGACGATCACCAGCGCCTCNCCAAAGAGCAGTCCGTTTTTCGTCCCGCCGATGGTGAAGGCGTCGCAGGTCTCCGCNTANTCCGCGAAGGTGGTNCCGCCNGCGGCCATGGCNCTGCCCAGGCGNGCGCCGTCGCAGTAGAGCAGCAGGCCCGNTNCATCNCAGAAGGANCGCAGCGCCAGCAGCTCCGCCCGGTCATATACCGTNCCCAGCTCCGTGGTGTTGGAGAGATACACCAGNCGGGGNATCGTGGTGTGCTCGTTGACCGGGGCGTCGGTNACGCGGCGNAGAAGCTCCGGCGTCAGCTTGCCGTCGGGGGTGGGGAGATGGACGATTTTATGGCCGTTGTTNTCGATGGCCCCGGACTCGTGGACGCAGATGTGTCCGCTGTCCGCCGCCACCGCCGTCTCATAGGGCCGCAGAAACGCGCCGATGGCCGTCTTGTTCACCTGGGTGCCGCCCGTGAGAAAATGGACCGCCGCCTTGGGGGAACGGCACAGGCCGCGGATCATCTCCGCCGCCTCCGCGCAGTAGGGGTCCGTCCCATATCCCGCTGTCAGCTCCAGGTTGGTTTTTACCAGGGCGTCCAGCACGGCGGGATGCGCTCCCGCGCCGTAGTCGTTGCGAAAAAAGAGCATATTACTGCACCTCACAAATTGATTTTCTATAGTATAGCAGACTGTGAAAGAAAACGCAATGTCCCGAATGAAAAAACGGAGAGGCGCTGAAAAGCCTCTCCGCTCTTTGGAAACCGTCAATGCCCCCGGTGCTTCTCCTTCCGCTTCTCCTGGCGCAGCCGGTAGCGGCGGGCCTCCTCGGCCTCCCGGTTTTCACGGGAGACGGCGCGGCGCTCCGTTTTCTGCTGCTCCCGCTGGAGCTGGAGGGCCTGCTGGGCCTTTGTGCCGATGCCGGCGGACTGGGTCTGCTGCCGGGCCAGACGCTGGGCCCGTTTGGGGCTGATCTCCCGCTCGGCGGAGACCTCCGTTTGCAGGGCGGGGGAGAACGCAAGCCGGTCATAGTGGTCCAGGATGTAGGCGTAGACCTCAAAATCCCGGGGCTCCGCGCCGAATACCACCCGGCAGGCCTCGTAGCATCCTCCGCTCTCACGCTCGAATACGCCGATCCAGAAGGGCGGGTCGAAGAGCACAGTCAGCTTTGCTTTTGCAGTTTCCATGGTTGGTTCCTCCTTTTATTATGTGCCGCAAGGAACGGACGACCAAAGGAGGAAGGCTACTGACGGGCGGCTGCCCGCTCCCGGACTACCGACCGGGACGTGTTTTTATCCTTGCCGGAAACAGTATAGCACAGGAGGAGAAAGGCCGTCAACGGCTGCGCTTTGTGCGGCTCTGCCAACACTTTTCACATATCTTATTTATTTTGTGATAACAATTTGGAGCCCATCTGCCGTAGATTCCCAATTTGCTATGGTTCCAACTTGTACCAGCTTTGATATTTCGCTTTCAGAGTAGGGATGAAAAACCATTCCATCCCATTTGCCGTCCGTAAATAAGTAGTCACCATCAGAATTGATCACGTGGGGCTCTGTTTTGTATTCGGTATCTAATTGATCTAAGGTCAGAATAATAGAACCGTCCTTTTTTACGATTCGATACAGTTCTTGAATTGCCGCAATACCGTTCGCAAGAGGCATGTGGTCAATTACATCTCGAGACACTACGGCATCAAATTGATCATCGCCATAACCTGTGGCTGAAATGTCGCATGCGCGGAAATCCCCATACTCCAGATTACTGGATGACAGTAATTCTTTTGATATGTTGACAGCTGCGGGCGATATGTCAAATCCAAAAACCTTAAAACCATTCAGAGCAAGCTTCAGCGAATATGCGCCGCATCCACATCCTGCGTCACACACAACTTTTGCCCCCTGCTTTTTCAAGCAGTCGATAATGAAGTCTGATGACTGCTCAGCGATCTTCATGCGCTTGACATACTCCTTTACCCGATTCATGTCTATATGATCCCACGATTGGCTCCAAAATTCTTTCATAACACTACATCCCTTTCCCAAAACCTCAATAGAGTACTCGGAATTTTACCATATATATTTGCCTGTTTCAAGGATTTGGGCAAAGTTGTCTGGTTTTTCCCAACGATCCGGGTGTGTTGATTGATTCAGTCCCTACCAATATGAACCCTTTTTGCAGGGTATTTGAATGAGTAAATAAATTGTAAACAAGGGGTAAACAAACAGGCGGGAATTTGCTAAACTGTAGCCACAACAGTGGAAGGCAGGCAGAAAAGCAATGAAAAAACTGAGTT
>JAAVHD010000012.1 GCA_014799915.1 Oscillibacter sp. | reverse complement strand
CCTGACTTTGACAAGCAGCTTGCTGTCCATCTCCGACGTTCCAACAACCTACCGATGAGGCCCCTCAACTGGCTTGCCCCCCGCTGACTTCGTCGTCCAACATGTTTGACAATCCTACATTATTCCAGATTTTTTAGAAAAAAGCCAGAGCCCCCGGCTCCTTTGCGGGAGGCCGGGGGCTGGGATGCCCTCGTTTACCGGTCCAGGGTCTCCTTCACAGAGGCCGCTGCGGCGTCCACAGCATCTGTGGCCGTCTGCATGGCACGGCCGGCTGTGGTTTTCTTGACGGTGTTGGTGTGCAGCGCCATGTCCGCCGCCGCGCCGGCCACCGCGCCCAGCAGCATCCCCTTCATAAAGCCTTTCATTTCTTTTCCCCCTCGGTTGGTTTGCTTTTTTCTCTCGGTACGGGGGTAGTTTTTCCGGTAGGGCAAAAAATAAACAGGCTATTTTATCTTTTTATTTGCTAATTTATGGCAGGTCATATATAATAGGGGAAACGCCACCTTCTTGCCGCCCTGCGGGCGGCAGGGCAGTTGGTTCTCCACCTGGCCCGGGACCTGCGCGGCCCCGGACCCCGCGCCTACTTTTGCCGCGCGGCAAAAGTAAGCAAAAACGCGCTTAAACCTACGGTTTAAGAATCCCTTATTTATTACGGGNGNTATTTNTTTTTGCGCTGATCCTNNAGTCCGTCCGGNCTANNNNANATNNGNNNGNGGTTTCTNCTNCGATTCNTCTATTTNANGATGTNNANTNNGTCCCTNCCGTATCACGCGAGGGGAGCTCCCCGGGGTGCNGGNTTGANGATNTGTCCGTCTNANGGAAATCCCTGTAGGGGCGCACAGTGTGCGCCCGTTCTACCGATACGCACAGCAGCCCTTTAGAAGTGGGTGCACTAAAATAAAATTAAAGCCACTGCCGCCGCGCGGCGGCGGTGAAGAAAGGAGCGTTTGCCGCCCGCGGGGCGGCAAAGATAACTGCCATGACAACGAAGATTTTTCTGGTCCGCCACGCCGAGGCCGAGGGCAACCTCTTCCGGGTTGCCCATGGCCAGTACGACAGCGTCATTACCCCCCAGGGATACCGCCAATTGGCCTACCTCCGGGACCGCTTCAAAAATGAACGCCTGGATGCCGTCTACGGCAGCGATCTGACCCGCACCCACACCACGGCTTCCGCACTGTACGTCCCCAGAGGACTGGCATTCCGCCCCCTGCCCCTGCTGCGGGAAATCCGCCTGGGCATCTGGGAGCAGATGACCTGGGGNGAGATCCAGCGGATGGATACGCAGCTNTATGTGGACTTCAACAAAAAGCCNCACCTCTGGCATGTGGAGGGNGCGGAGACCTTNGCCCAGGTGCGNGANCGGATGCTGGNGGGCATCCGGCAGATCGCGGCGGAGAACCCGGGAGCCACTGTNGCCGCNGCCAGCCACGGCGCGGCCCTCAGGACCCTGCTGGGCACCTTGCAGGGTATGACCCTGGAGGAGATCGGCGGCACCGGCCACGGGGACAACACCGCCGTTTCCCTGCTGGAAGTAGACGGGGACAAGATCAAAGTGATTTTCCGGGATGACGCCAGCCATCTGCCCGCCTCCGTCTCTACCTTCCGCCATCAAAGCTGGCACAAGGGCGANGCNGCCATTGANCCGGGGCTGTGGTTCCGGACGGTCCGGGAGGACGAGGATGGCAGGACCGCCGAGGCCCTGCTGGACGAGGACGTGGTGGGGCGAGTCGCCATGGTCGTGGAGCCGGACGCTCTGCGCATCACGGATTACGCCGTGATCCCCGCCCTGCGGGGACAGCGCTATGGCATTCAGCTGCTGGGACAGGCGGTGCAATACGCCCGGACCAGGGACCGGGAGAAGCTGGTCCTTGCCTGCCCGGAGGAACTGAAGGGCTACTTCTGTAAATATGGCTTCGTCCCGGCGGGGGAGGAGCTGGTCATGGACCTGCGACGGGTGGTCCGGGACATCCCGGAGATCCTGGAGGACTGACGCAATGGCAAAAAACGCAGGAAAAAACAAAAAGCCCCGGCGGGCGTTACATATCGGCGTGCTGATCCTGGGGATCTACATCCTGTTCCTGGGAATCGGAACACTGATTGGGGAAGTCGGCGCGCTGGTGATCCTGCGGGAACGGGAGGCCATCGTCTTTATCCGGATCGTTATGGGGCTGGTGTTCACCGGATTAGGTATTTACGCCGTCTGGGATTCTATACGTGACCTGTGGCCGAAGAAGGAGGAAGCGCCCCCGCTCCAATTCATTCTCACCGATACCGCCGGAGTCTCCAGCTCCAACGTCACGCCGGAGCGGCTCCACGAACAGCTCAGCCTTGTCTCAGAGGAGGTGCGCCCGGTCACCCTCCAGCTGGTCACGCCCATACCCGTGGCAGAACTTGGGGAGCTCATTAACGTGACATACGTTCACATGGAGGACGGGTGGTCCCTGATTGCTGTATGCCGCCAGGACGGCGGCATACAGGTCCGGCGGAAACAGGCGGATGCCGCCGGGGCAGAAGCAGTGCTGACCGCCCTGCTGGCGGGCCGGCTGCCGGATCTCCCCGCCTGGGAGCGTCTGGAGGCCGCACCGCGTCAGAGGGATCCGAGGGAGTTCCAACTCAGCCATCGTCTGATCCTCTACCGGGATAACGGGACCAGCGACCATGAATTCTTCACCGAGCGGGACCTGGACCTGGCTGTGACTGGACTGGCGGACAGAACCTATCAGAAGGTGTATGTGCAGATCGGCACTGCCGCCATCGAAGCCACATGTAAAGATGACGGAAACATCCATCTGCGCCTGAGCATCTTGGGACACAACGGCTCTCGCATCTGGCAGCGGGACGGCATGCCCAACCAGGCGCGTTTCTGGTTACTGCAATTTTGCGACGGCAGTCTGTTCCAGCCCCTCTCTGAGGACTGGCAGATCATGGACTCTTGACAGGAGGTCGATTATGGGAAAATATTTCAGTGATGTGGTGGAACAGGCCATCGCGGACATTTACTACTGCTACGACAACGACAAGGCCAAGCAGGCGGCGGAGGCCGTCTTCCAGGCTGCCAAAAACGACGGCGACCCGGACGCCTACTACATCCTCTCCCGCTGCTTCTCCGGCACCTGCTACAGTTGGGATTTCCACCCTTTCTCCGAGAACAAGGCGGCGGCCTACGCCATGCTCAACGAGGCCGTCACCCGGGGCAGCGCCATCGGCGTGCTGGGAGCTCTGCGGATGGACATGCTCACCCCGGCCCTCCAGGAGGCCATGCCCTTTGAGAGCATCCACGCCGCCTGGGAGAGCGTGAAGGAGAAGGCGGACGGGGGAAATCTGTTCTGCCAGTACATGCTGGGCAACACCTACTACTTCCTGGACCTGCTGGAGATCGACAGCGTCAGCAAGAAGGATTTCCCGGACAGCAAGGCGTGGACGGACTGGCAGCGGGAGCAGGTGGAGAAGTGCCTGCCCTACTTTGAGAACGCTTTCCGGGGCGGCATGGGCCTGGCGGGACGGAACCTGGTGAACTACTACTGCTTTGGTCGGGGCAGCCTGATTCCGCCGGAGAAGAAGACCGGCGTGGAGTGGAAGCGCATCGGCGCGGACCTGGGCTACCCGGAGTGGCAGTACAAGTACGCCGTAGATCTATTCTACGACAACGGCAACCTTAAGGAGCAGGAGGATGCCTGCCAGTATGCCCGGAAGGCGGCGGAGGCGGGTCACCTGTACGCCTGGGAAGTCCTGGGTGACGCCCTCTATGAGGGCGAGATCGTGCCCAAGGACATGAAAAAAGCGCTGGATTGCTTTGAAAAAGCGGGCGACGGCGAAAACAGCGCCTATGCCAAGAATCGGGCGGGCTGGATCTACTTCCAGGGCCTGGACGGCGTGCCCCAGGACTATGCCCGGGCAGTGCAGCTGATGACGGAGGCCTATAAGCTGTCGGAGGGCAGATATGGGGTGGAGACGCTGGGCGTGTGCTATCTGCTGGGCCTGGGCTGCGAGCAGAACCCCGCGCTGGGCAAAAAACTGCTGGAGGAGGCGAAGCCCTGCGCCTGCCGCAGCTACGGTCTGGGGATGATGTATGCCGAGGGCATCGGCGTGAAGCAGAACATCGCCATGGGCGTGGACTGGCTGAAAAAAGCGGGCGAATATCTCCCCGCCAAGGAGGCGCTGACCCACTATAAAAAGAGCTTCTTCGGCGTGTGGCGGAAGGTGTGAGGCCGGGCAGGTCATCATAAAGAAAGCAGCCGCCAGGCCGCGGCTGCTTTCTTTATGCGCTTTTTTGTTGCATTTCGGCTGCCGCTGTGATATGCTGTAGGAAGGAAAGAATCATCTTTCAGCGCTGCTCACAGCGGTAGGCGGTCTGTCCCCCCTCAACGGGGGCGCTTCTTGCCCCCTGATCTCGGGAAAGGGGGGCTGTGCAATGGTAACATACTCAGATTTGTTTACATACAGTCTGGTCATTATCGGCATCATCGGCCTCTTTATCGCGGCTGATAGAAAAAAGAAGTAACCGCCTCTGCCCCCAAAGCACGGCGGTTACTTCTGTAACCAAATAGGGGGCTGACCGCTTACCGGCAGCGCCCTTTCTGTCTTTTATTATACTCCAATCTCCCCTTTTGTCAACCAGTTTTATTGCCGCGTCAGGGAAATCAATTTTTGAAGCGAATCTCCGAAAATGCAGGATTTATGTAGGGGCGCACAGTGTGCGCCCGCACGATACCCTGTATCTTCCGTTAGAAACGGGCGCACACTGTGCGCCCCTACACTGGATTTTTTGTAAACGCAGATGCTCGCCGTTCAAAATTGATTTTCCTGCTTCCGCATACTGAACCCAGCGAAATCCATGGTAAATTCAAAGAACTAAACCACCGTTTGGAAAGGTAATGATATGAAAACCGTAAAGAGAAAATCCGTGGGAACTCATTTTTCGATGTGTGTCCAGCCAGCTTTTATTATCGGAACGAACAATGAGGATGGAACACATAATTTTGCCCCTATAACATGGGTCAGCATTACAAATGAGAAAGAGGAAGATTACCTGTTGGTCATCAGCATGTTTGGCTCGAAACAGACGAAACAAAACGTACTCAGAACGGGAGTTTTGAGTGCTAATCTCGTCAGCACAGATATGCTTGGACTCATGGACTATTTTGGCACACATCACGCAAAAGATGGCAAAAAGGACGGGATTTCATACAATGTTTGCAGGGGCAGCGTTGTAGACGTCCCCATCCTGGATGAGAGCCGGTGGATATATGAATGCGAAGTCCTTCGGGCTGTGGAAACGGGAGAGTCCACGACTTTTTTCTGCCAGATAAAAAATGTTCAAATTGATGAGCAGCTTACATGTGGGGATACGTTTGATGTTGATCTCACAAAACTTGACCCCGTGATTTATTCGGGCATGTATCACAGCATCGGGAAATTGCTTGGCAAAATAGGAGATTTCTCACAGTAAACTGCTATACTTTATCTCAAAAGGAACCCAGGTGAAACACTATGGACACACAAAATTTCCTCCCCGTCAGCCGTCAGGATATGCAGGACCGTGACTGGTGGTATTATGACTTTCTGGTGGTCACCGCTGACGCCTATGTGGACCATCCCTCCTTCGGCACGGCTATCATCGCCCGGGTGCTGGAGGCGGAGGGCTACCGGGTGGCCGTGCTGGCCCAGCCGGACTGGCGCTCGGCGGACGCTTTCCGGGCCATGGGGAAGCCCCGGTACGGCGTGATGATCGGCGGGGGCAACATCGACTCCATGGTGGCCCACTACACCGCCGCCCAAAAGCGCCGCTCCACCGACGCCTACAGTCCCGGCAACAAAATGGGCCTGCGGCCCGACCGGCCCACCATCGTCTACGCCAACCGGGCCCGGGAGGCCTTCCCGGACACGCCTGTTATCATCGGCGGGCTGGAGGCCAGCCTGCGGCGGTTCGCCCACTACGACTACTGGGACGACGCGGTGCGCCGGTCCATCCTCTTTGACGCCCAGGCCGACCTGCTGGCGGAGCTGCTCCGGGGCCAGCCCGGCCACGTGAACCTGATCCCGCTGAACGATGTGGCGGAAAGCCCCTTCCGGCCCTCCCGCCGGACCGCGGCCTTCCAGAAACGTCTGGAATCTCACGGCGTCACCGCCACGGTGCGGCGAAGCCTGGGTGGAGATATAGACGCCGCCTGCGGACAACTCCGCAGGAAGGCAGAGAAAGGGGAGGATTCCCAATGATGAACATATGGAGCATGACCGATACGGGC